>NZ_JBQHTZ010000008.1:0-115124 GCF_052065455.1 Collinsella sp. HCP28S3_E9 | reverse complement strand
AGCTTGCGGACAGGGTCGAGGCGGCATAGGATATCAACCGTATTCCAGATTCTGGGACGCCGGGCCGACTCGCTTCGGATCGGGCACTACACCAACTTTCTCGACACTACCTCCCGGGCGGGCTCGCCAAAGTAACCGCCCGGGGAAACCATACGGCGAGGGCCGCGCCCCCGGTCCCCGGGGTGCGGCCGTCTTGCTTAAACTGCTCAATTTTTCGTGCTCACGGTGCTCATTTCCCAGTGATCACTCGGACCACTTCTTAGTGAACATCAACAAATCACGACAGTGTTGTCAACAATGTCGCTCTCCCGCACCGTGAACATGCAGTATATCGGCAAGAGCCAATGGGCGTAGATGCCCATGCCGTACGCCAGAGACGCTTCTAGTGGATCGCCCTGCTCTCCGGGCAGACCGTGGTAGTACCCGCTGCGTTTATATAGAGGCGCCCGTCCATCAGCTCGTTGATGTATGCCTCTTTGGACGCGAACTTCAGTAAGTAGACGATGTCGTCGTTCGGCATGGTGCTATCCTCTCATTTAGTGGGCGTGTCCTGAGCCGCCGCACGGGCCCAGGTGCTTTGTTCCAAAATAAGAGAGATTTCTTAAACCATCGCGCCAAGTTGACGTGCGCCTGGCACGGCTCAGAGTAGCGGTGTCTTAGGGTATGGGAGCCCTCGCTCGCGAAGAGTTTGGATGGGCATTGTTGGGCTGCGAGTGTCGGCTTCCTCTCTCAGACAGTAAATCGATCGGGTGAAGGGCACGCTCGCGATAACTGGGGTGCTTTTGTGCCGTGAGAGCAACTTTTGTTCAGTCTTAATTGAACGCGGCGAAGCGTTTAATCAGGGTTTCTCCCTTCTACATTTAGTGGAGACATTGCATTCGATCGGCCTATTCACGGGTATAAGGTGGCAGTCTGGTTCGATCGTGACGGGTGATGTTTATGGCTAAGCAAAAGATGTCGGTTTACCTTATTAAAGAGGGTTTTAATATTGGTGACGTCGTTGACTCCAATGACCCCTATATCCATAGGCACCTTCTAGAAGATGGTTCAGTGGTTTACACAAAGCCATCAGAACCTCATCCGCCAAAATGGATTGATTATTTTGACGGTCAACTGGAGTCCGATACTTTGCTGTCTTCTTCTGCAAGCGCTCTCCATCTGGTTCAAGTTGCCGTGACGGAGGACGATGAGCGTCTATTTGCCATTTCTTTTGGCTATGGTTTTACTTTGCTGGATAAAGAGACAGTCGAGGAGCGCTTTGGGCTTAAAGTGGCACTCAATCAGGCAATAGATGGTGGACTTCGCAAGCTAAAACGAACTGCAGTCTCAGGTAATGCTCGAAAGACCGACGAGCAAATGCCCCTTCCGTCTTCAGTTGATGCTTTTGAAATTGATGTCGAGCGCGATTTGCTGGAAGGAGTGACGGTAAGCGGCGGCGATGGACTGCTTGCAACTGGATCTATTACTGGGTCGGATTCTCTCGCATTGAGTGTTGGTGAGTCGGTAGAATCGATTCGAGACTATCTTAAGTCTGTCTATGCCGTTTATGTGCTTGATTCTTATAAGGCTAAATACGGTTGGGTCGACAGAATCGTTCCGGTGCGCAAGCGGTCACTCGAAGATGCGTTGAATTCTAAAGCCATTAGCCTCATTAATGCTCACGATCAAAATATATGGCTTGCAGTGCCGGAAATCCTTGAATGGGAGGCGGTCGCAGGCTTTCGTGTTGGATCAAAGGAATCTTTGCTTGACGATGTTTGTCTCGACATGGTCTATCCGGAACCGGAAAAGTTGCCTCAGAGCTACGAAGACCTTTGCAAAACCCGTATTTCTGTTATTGGACAGGCAGAGGGCTCGGTGATAAATAAATGGCGCGCATCTGAGTGCCTATATGGCGAGGTCGAATATCAAGGGGCCAGTTACTGTGCAAATAATGGAAAATGGTATCGAATTGATGGTGACTACAAATCATCGATTGAATCTCGCTTCTCTAAGATTCCGCTTTACCCAACGGAATTCCCAGAATATTTTAAGGGCGAATATGAGGGCCCGTATAACCAACGTGTCGTGGAGATGAATTCCTCGACCGAGTTGTTGCTAGACAAGAAGACCATTTACTACGGCGGTCGTGGCAGCCAGGTCGAGCTTTGTGACATCTTGTGTAAAGACGGTACGTTCATTCACGTTAAGCATTATCAAGGTTCTTCGACTTTAAGTCATCTGTTCAATCAGGGCTTGGTCTCGGCTCGTTTGGTAAAGGCAGATCCTAGTTTTAGGAAGTGCGCACAGGTTGTTCTAGACAAGATTGAACCTAATTGTTTTAAATTGGAAAGGGATTCGGTCAAACAGGTCGTTTTTGCGATTATCTCTAAACATGATGCGGTAAGGCCTGAGATTCCATTCTTTAGCAAAGTGGCACTAGATGCCGTGTGCTCTCAACTGGCCGCGATGGACATTGATGTCGCATTGGCGAGAATCAAGGAGGTCCGAGCCGATTGCGGTTGATTCATTGCTGCTAGTTCGGTCGCCGGCTGGGAACTCTTGCTCTTGATTGATTTGTTAATTGGAGAGGGGCGTGCTCATGCCTGGGGTTAAGAATCAGCACTACGTGCCGCGTTTTTATCTCAAATCGTTTACCGATGACTCGGGTTATCTCAGCGTTGTAAGACGCGACGCTGGTGGGTTGAAACCCGTCTTTCGAACGAAGCCCGAAAACGTTTGTGCTGAAAACTACCTCTATGAGGTCAGGCGACGTGGATCCCAAGGCGATGGCGGATTCATCGAGAAGGGCGTCATTGAAGATGGTCTTAGTAAAATCGAGAACTATCTTGCACCTACCTACCGATCGTTGCTCAGTTGTCTTGATTCCGGAAAACTGCCAAAAGGTGAAGAGTGCGTCGCGTTGATTTCTCGACTGGCATTTTTGCTTGCATCGCTCATTGCGAGGAATCCAAAATGGTTGAGCAAGATGAGAGGTGACGCTGGCGTTCACTCCGTCGAATTGTTGTCGAGCGCCTTTTTCTCTGACAAAGACATTTCTCAAATGGATTTGGCGGGCTATAGGAATGAATTTGAAGCCATTGTCGAGCTTGCTTGTCTGGATACAGCGCTGTTCAGGTTCGATAAGGGCGCGCCAGTGTACGATTTACTTGTCTTATTGCTCGACATGGATTGCTTGTTTTATATAGCGCCAGAAGGCTCTGAGTTTATAACCTCGTCACTTCCTGCGCATGCAGAGTGGAAGGAGGAACGCGACAAAGACCCTTGCGGCTTCTACTTCCCATTGACCCCTCGTTATGCTGTCGTATTTGGACAAAGACTGGAAGAGGGTCGCTGTGTTTCCATCTCTCATCTGGCTGATTTTGCAGTCGATTCATTTAATCGCATGCTCATGAACGGTGACGGTTTGTGGGATTTTCTGATCGCAGGAGATCGGTCTAAATTGGAGCGTCTTGTTGAGGAATATCGAGACGGGGTTTAGACCGAGTGATTATTTGCTCGCTTAAGTACTGCTGAATATCGTGGGTCTGCATCGCTGATATTGCGCCTGGGCATCAGGGCCAAATTAGCTTGAGTAATCTGTCCTACGCTATCTGCATTTCTTCTATGTTTTACCGTGTTATGTGGTTCAGTCTGTTCTTTGCACCTTAGGCCTTCAGGTGCCTTAAGCACTTGATTTTGCCTACTTAAATCCTATAATCAAAGAAAAACTCTGAAATACCTTTTCAAAACAATGAAAGGAAAGTTGAGGAGGATGCTTTGTCAGTTTTCCTTCAGGAACTATAGGTCCTATCGCGACGAGGCGGAGCTTTCCATGCAAGCGACGCCGATGAGGGAGTTTGAGCGCTCCCTTATCGAGTGTCCCGATGGGCAGAACTTTCTGCCGGTGGCTGCGGTGTACGGACCCAACGCTGGCGGCAAGTCCAACCTACTCGAAGCTCTTGACTACGTTCGTTCGGCTGTGGCCAGACCGATCAGATTGCTGTCAGCTAGCTCTGATGCGCCAGAGGGCAATCGTCCTTCGATACCCCGTTGTTCGGCGTTCGAGTTCGATGATGTGTCTGCTCTCGAGCCTACCGAGTTCGAGCTCTACTACCGCGCGGGCGAGCATGAGTACCGTTATGCCCTGTCCGTGCATGCCGACGAGATCGTGTCCGAGGGACTGTGGCGGCGCAAATTGGGAGCTTCGCGTACGGCAATGTTGTTCGAGCGCGAGGGTGCTGAGGTCGAGCTCGGTCCCACGCTGCGCAAACTTGTGACGGCTGCGAGATTCAACCCGAGCCTGCCGTACCTGTCGTTTCTCTGCATCAACTTTGATGCGCCGGTGATCAAGGAGGCTGCCAGCTGGTTTCTTGATGGCGTGTTCCTGAACTACAACAGCTCTTACCTGGAGCGGATGCTCGAGCAATTGCTAGACGAGGCGGAGTCGCCCGAGGTCACGCGTTTTCTGCGCGCCGTCGACGTACGCATCGATGGCTTTAGGGTGGAGAAGGCCCCGGAATGGCGCGGCCAGCGCGTCTTTGTGAGGCACGAGGTGGACGGCAAGGGCTATGAGCTGCGCCTTTCTGAGGAGTCAGCCGGAACACAGAAGCTCATGGGGCTAGCTGCATATCTGATGACTGCGCTCGAGCGCGGCGCTACCGTTGTGGTCGACGAACTTGACGCCAAGCTTCACCCGAAGCTCCTGCGCTACGTGATTCTGTTGTTTAAGGATCCCGAGGTCAACAAGAGCGGCGCGCAGCTCATCTTCTCGTCCCAGGACGTATCCACAATGCGAAACGACGTGTTCCGCCGCGACGAGATATGGTTTGCCGCACGCGGTGAGGGGGAGGCGAGCCAACTGTGGTCGCTCGCCGACATCCACGAGGCAAATGGCAACTTGGTTAGCAAGAATGCTGCTTTCGATAAGCAGTACCTGTCTGGTCGTTACGGTGCCGACCCGTATCTCACTCGCATCGAGGAGTGGGATTAACATGGCAGCGAAGAAGTCGAAGGGCTGGCGTAGTGGCAAACGCGAGGTTCGCCCGCGCATGGTGCAGATGACGCGCCACCTCGTGGTGACCGAGGGCAAGGAGACTGAGCCTCGCTACTTCGAGGGCGTGCGTGCTGCTTTGTGCGCGGCAAACGAACGCAAGGTTGCCGTTATCGTTAAGGGAACGGGCAAACACACGCTCGACCTGCTTGACTTCGCTGTCGAACATTGCCGCTATGCTCCTGAGACTTTCGACCATGTGTGGCTCGTGTTTGATAAGGATGACTTCCCTG
Source organism: Collinsella sp. HCP28S3_E9 (assembly GCF_052065455.1). NCBI lineage: Bacteria > Bacillati > Actinomycetota > Coriobacteriia > Coriobacteriales > Coriobacteriaceae > Collinsella > Collinsella sp. HCP28S3_E9. Next base: position 109,859 of record NZ_JBQHTZ010000008.1, on the reverse strand, counting down.
CATCCGATTTTGATGCGATGGAGAGCAAATGCGCCGAGCTCACCGATGGATTGAGGACGTTCCATGCGCTGTGGTCGAATCCCTGCTTTGAGCTGTGGCCCCTTCTGCACCTTCGATATACGACGGCCCCCATGTCGGCTGCAGAGTGCCAGCGTAGCCTCGCTCAAGCGATGTCTAAAGACCTGGGCATAGAGTACCGCAAGAACTTGGCAGGGCTGTTCGACGTGGTGGACGGCAAACGAGGCGAGGCGTTGCAGCGTGCTGGGCGCCTCGTCACATACCATAGGGGGCTGGGTAACGTTAAGCCATCTTCGCAAAACCCTGCAACCAAGGTGGGCGAAATATTCGATGTAATCGGGCCGTATCTGGTTGGCTAGTCGAGTCTGTGGATTGGCTTTCCGGTTGGGCGATTGGCGGATTGTGATGCGCTATTGCAAATCCGGTGCGTAGGAGAAGTGCGGAGAAAAATCGAAACTCGCCGAGCATAGCCCGATTTTAGGCAACAAAACCGCAGGCCGCTGCTGCCTAAACCCGGGTCTGGTCGGCAGATATCGGATTTTCACCGTACTTCCGGATTGGGCGCTCATTCAGCACCCTCGTCGCCCCCACATCCTCTGAAGATGTTCTTAAAACTGCCTTAAAGGCGTCCCGGCTCGCGTTGACGGCGTACAATACGCATGTTTGACTATGGCAAATGTGGAATTAAGGGGAGGGGTGCGCCATGGAGGTGCTGGTTGTTGGCAACACCGCATATGTTGACGATGACTTTTGTGCCAAGGCGTTCCCCGGGGACCATGTTAAGGTCGTCGCTGCCGCGGAAGCGCGCCGCGACGAGTCATCGCCCCATGCCTCGTGGAATGAGCTCCTCCAGCACTTGGAGCAGGCCTACGAGTTCGACCGCGTGGTCTACCTATCCAATTACCTTACCCCGCATACCGATATCGTGGGCGATATCGAGCTGCTGCGCTCGGTCTTTCGTGCGTGCGCGGGTCGCCGGGTCCAGCTGCTGTATGTGGCGGGGCCCGCGGGTGCCGCCGATGCCACGGGGCGAACGGGCAAGGGCATTATCGCGCGCGCAGCCAACGACCTGTGCCGCTACTACGCTGCTCGCGAGGGCTTTCAAACCAAGATCCTGCGCGTGCCGTTCCTGTATACCGCGTCTGCCGCGCTGGATGATCCGTTTTTGGTGCCGCTGTTCGACGCGTGCTCAACCGGATCGGTCGCTTTGCAGGGCGCGGAGGGCGCGCCGTTTCCGCTGCTGTGTGCCGAGGAGCTCGCGGTGCTGGTGCATCGCATCTTTGACAGCTGGGACGCCTCCTTTGAGACGCTCGATGTTGCCGATGCCTTCCATCACACGTCAGGTGAGGTGGGCGAGGCCCTCAAGGCACTGTGCCCAGGGCTCTCAGTTGCCTATGGCGATTCTGCCGGCTATGCCCTGCCCGTCAGCGACATCGTTCGCGTTCGCTATGGCTGGTTTCAGCGCTACGACCCGTTTCGTGATCTTTCGACCATTCATGCTCGCTGGGATGCTGGCCGCGCAGGGAAGATCAACCCCTTGCGCGCCGCTATCGACCGCATCCAGATGCACACGCTGCCTATTAAATGCCTGGAGACGGGCGTTGCCTGGGTCCTGTTCGAGGTGCTGGAGTATTTGTTCTCGCAATCTGCCCAGCTCAACGTGCTCGATTATCGCCTGCTCTACGTCGTGCTCATCGGCACGCTGTATGGCTTGGACTTTGGTTTGGCTGCGGCACTGCTGGCATCGGTTGGGTTGGCTGTGAGCTACTTTACCCAGTATGGCTATACCTTCCAGGGCCTCTTTTACGAGCCGTCCAACTGGCTGCCGTTTATCGCGTACTTTGTGGTGGGTGCCGTATGCGGCTACGTGCAGCTGCGCAACAACGAGGCCATTAAGGTGGAGCGCGACCAAAACGAACTCGTGCGTAATCGCAATACATTCCTCACGCAGCTCTATCACGATGCTATCGAGGACAAGCGCACCTACAAGCGCCAAATTGTGGGGCGTCACGATAGCTTTGGCAAGATCTTTGCCGTGACGCAAGAGCTCGACGTGCTCAACCCGCGCGACATCTACCGCAAGTGCTGTGAGCTCATGGGTGAGATTCTCGAAAACAATTCGGTGACGATCTACCACGTTTCGGGCGGGGCGTTTGCACGTCTGGTGGCGGCGAGTCCCGTGATTGCCGAAGACGCCACGCGCTCGATCTCGCTTGATCAGCTTGCGCCCCTTTTGAGCGGCGAGGGTTGTTCGAGCCTGTGGGTCAATCGCGAGCTGACGCCGGGACTTCCCATGTTTGGATATACGATCGAGCGCGACGGGGCGCCCGCCGTGTTGATCTTTGTGCGTCGTGCGGCCGAGAACCAAATGACGCTCTATTACCAAAACCTGTTCCGCATCTTGTGCGGACTGGTCGAAAGCGCGCTGGGCCGTGCCTTTGACTATGAGGCGGTGGCGCAGGATAAACGCTGCGTCGATGGCACGTGCGTGCTCAAGCAGGCGGCCTTTGGTCAAGAGCTCGCGGCCGAGCAGGCGCTGTCGGATGGCAAGATGGGCAGCTTTTTGCTCCTGCGCGTGGTGCCGGGCATGGAGCCTGTCGGCGAGCTGGTGGGCGCAATTGGGTCGGCAATCCGCGAGAGCGATGCGGCGGGCCTGGTCGACGGTGACGTGCTTTACCTGCTTATGCGCCAGGCAAAGGCGTGCGACCTCCCCATTATCCGCGAGCGCCTGAGCGCGAAGCGGATTGCGGTGGAGCCCGTCGACGGCGAGGACATCGTGGCGCTTCTGCAGCACATCGCTGACACCGGTGACGGTGAGGGGGATGTCGCTTGATCTCGCTTGTCGTTGCTGCCGTCTTGCTGCTGATTCATGCGCTGGTTTGTCTGGTGTTGTGGACGCTTATGAAGTTGGGCCTGCTGCCGGTGCGCGGGCATATGCTGGCCGTGATGGTACTCGTGCCGTTGTGGGGACCGCTGCTGGTGGTGCTGCTTATCACGCGTAGCGCCGTGTTTGGCGCGGACCTTAAGGACGCCACGCTAGAGTCGCTGCGCATTAACGACGAGCTGCATCGCAGCATCTTGGTGCACGACCGTGAAGCCGATGCGGGCGTGATCCCGCTCGAGGAGGCGCTCATCGTCAACGACCCTGCAGACCGGCGCCGCCTCATGCTCTCCATGCTTACCGAGGAGCCCGATGCGTATCTGGCGCAGCTGCAGGCGGCTAAGCTGAACGACGACGTTGAAGTGGCGCACTATGCCGCGACGGCGGTGGCGCAGATCTCCAAGGAGTCCGACCTTAAACTGCAGCAGCTGGAGCGCGCCTTTAAGACCGACCCGAGCGCGCAAAACCTCAACGAATACTGCGATTTTCTTGGTGAGTATTTAGACTCGGGTTTGGCTGAGGGGCGCGTGGCTCAGATTCAGCGTCAACAGTACGCACGTCTGCTTGCGCGCCGCTGCGAGCGCGAGGACACCTTTGAGCTGCGTATTCGGTATGCGACGGCGCTGGCCGATGTCGGACAGATCGACGAGGCGCAGGCCGTGACCGACCAGCTCGTGCTCGACGCGCCCGAGGAGCAGGAGGTTTGGATGCTTTGCCTGCGCCTGGCCGTGATGCGCCGCGACGGTGACGAGGTCCACCGCGTGATCGATGCGATCGACAAACAGCATGTGTACTTGAGCGCCGCCAACCGCGAGGAGCTGGCTTTTTGGCGCGACGGGGAGGAGGCCCGATGAGCGTGGTTCAGCATATCCGCGACCGTGCGGGCCATTTTCGCTGGATGGGCCTGCTCGTGGTGTGGGCGGTCTTTATTGCCATGGCCGCCGTGCTGCTGGTGGAGCGTGCCGGCGTGCAGTACAGTGCGGGCCAGCATAAGCTGGGGATGCTTGCCGCCAACGATGCGGTGCCGGCCTCCTCGGCAATATTTGGTCAAAAGCCCACGTGCCTGGTCATTACCGATTCCGATCAGACGGGCGTCGAGGACGTAAAGGAGCAGTTCGACCAGATTCTGCTCGACATGAAGATCGCGCACCGCGACGTGGACCTTGCCCTGGACGGCGCGGATGCCATTCCCTCGCTGACGTCCTTCGATCGCGTGATTTTGCTCATGCCGTCGCTCGATGGGCTCGGTACGCACCTCACCGACCTGATGAGCTGGGTGAATGCCGGCGGCTCGCTCATGCTGGGTATGACGCCGGAGAACTCCGGCTATATTCAAGCCGTTGCACCCAAGTTTGGCATCGATACCGTTGGATATGAGTACACCACGGCAGAAAGTATCGTCCCGAGCAAGGACTTTATGATCGGTGGTGGCCAGCGCTACGAGTTATCGGACCCCTTTAAATCGTCACTGCTGGTTTCGCTGCGCGAGACGGCGCACGTGTGGGCCAAAACCGGCGATACGGGTACGCCCCTTGTTTGGTCGAGCGATTGCGGCAGCGGACATACCGTGGTGTGCAACTTTGGCATTTACAGCAAGGTCATGCGCGGGTTTTACGCCGCGGCGATCAGCTTGCTCGGCGATGCCACGGCCTACCCGGTCATCAACAGCGCCGTCTTCTATCTGGATGACTTTCCCAGCCCCGTGCCCTCGGGCGACGGCACCTACATCAAGCGCGACTACGGGCTTTCCATCGCCGACTTTTATGCCAAGGTCTGGTGGCCTGATCTACAAAAGCTCGCGCAAAAATACGGCATTCGCTATACCGGCGTGATGATCGAAAACTACGAGGACGCGGTCAACCAGACCGAGCCCGCGCGCCAGGCCGATACCACGCAGTTTCGCTACTTTGGCGGCATGCTGCTGCAGATGGGCGGAGAGCTGGGCTTTCACGGCTACAACCATCAGCCGCTGGCGCTCTGGGACACCGACTATGGCACGCTGTACGACTACAAGACGTGGAAGAACAAGGAGACGCTTGTTGCATCGCTCAACGAGCTTATCGCCTTTCAGGACGAGGTGCTACCCAACGCGCACGGTTCGGTCTACGTGCCGCCGTCAAACATCCTTTCGGCCCGCGCTCGCAAGATTATTGGCGAGGACGTGCCGCGCATTAAGACCATCGCCAGTACGTATTTTGAGGATGGCACCGACCTGCCGTACGCGCAGGAGTTTAGCGTGGCGAGCGATGGCATCGTGGAGCAGCCGCGTATTGTCTCGGGCGGCATGGTCGACGATTCCTATATGCGCCTGGCTGCCGTGTCCGAGCTCAACATGCACTATGTGAGTACGCACTTTATGCACCCGGACGACTTGCTCGATCCCGATCGCGGCGCCAGGCAAGGCTGGGAGATCTATAAGGGCGGCCTGACCGACTACCTGGACTGGCTTACCAAGTCTGCGCCCGACCTGCGTCGCCAGACCGGCTCGGAATGCTCGGGCGCCATCCAGCGCTTTTCGTCCGTGACGGTGAGCGTGGATACAGATGCGGATGCCTGGACGCTCAACCTGAGCAATTTTCACGACGAGGCGTGGCTCATGTTCCGCGCCAATAACGGCGAGCCGGGTGCAGTCACGGGCGGCGAGATTACGCATCTGACGGGCGACCTGTACCTGGTCAAAGCTACGGACAAGACGTTGACCATTGCGCGCAAGGAGGGTAGCGACAAATGAGAATCTGCTTGGTACTCGAAGGTTGCTATCCCTATGTGCACGGTGGCGTGTCCACCTGGATGCATGGCTATATACAGGCCATGCCCGAGCACGAGTTTGTGCTGTGGGTGATTGGCGCGCATGCGGCCGACCGCGGCAAGTTTGTCTACGAGCTGCCTGGTAACGTGGTCGAGGTACACGAGGTGTTTCTGGACGACGCCTTGCGCCTTTCGGGCGAGCAGGAAGAGGCGGACTTTAACGACCGCGAGCGCGAGGCGCTGCGCCGCCTGGTGTCGCTTTCCAATCCGGATTGGGACGTGCTGTTCGATATCTTCCAGCGTCGTCGCGTGCATCCGCTCTCGTTTTTGCAGAGCCGCACGTTTATGGATATCTTTCGCGACGTGTGCCTGGCCGAGTACCCCTACACGCCTTTTGCCGACGCATTCCATACCATGCGCTCCATGCTGCTGCCCGTGCTCTACCTGCTGGGCAGCGAGGTGCCGGTGGCCGATGTGTACCACGCCATCTCGACCGGCTACGGCGGCCTGCTCGCCTGCTTGGGTTCAAGCGTTCATCATGCGCCGGTGCTGCTCACCGAGCACGGCATCTACACGCGCGAGCGCGAGGAAGAGATTATTCGCGCCGACTGGGTGGTGCCGTCGTTTAAGGACCGCTGGATTCGCTTTTTCTACCTGCTTTCGGAGGAGATCTACCGTCGTGCTTTTCGCGTGACGAGCCTGTTTCACAATGCCCGCAATACGCAGATCGATATGGGCTGCGATGCGGATAAATGCCTGGTCATCCCCAATGGCATTCAGTTCGACCGCTTTAAGGACATTCCCTTAAAGCCCGATGACGGCTGGGTTGACATTGGCGCGGTGGTGCGCCTGGCGCCCATCAAGGACGTCAAGACCATGATCTATGCCTTCTTTGAGCTGCACGAGCGCGTCCCTAAGGTGCGCCTGCATATCATGGGCGGCGTGGACGACGAGGAGTACGGCGCCGAGTGCCATGCGCTGGTCGATACCCTGGGCGTGCGCGACCTGATCTTTACCGGCCGCGTCAACGTGGTCGAGTACATGGAAAAGCTGGACTTTACCATTTTGACGAGCATCTCCGAGGGCCAGCCGCTCAGCGTGCTGGAGTCGCTTGCCGCGCGTCGTCCCTGTGTGACGACCGAGGTGGGCTGCTGCCGTGAGCTGCTCGAAGGCGCCCCGGGCGACGACTTTGGCGTGGCGGGATTTGTGACGCCGCCTATGTATCGCAAGGGCCTGGCCGATGCCATGGAGCGCATGTGCGCAAGCCGTGCCCGTCGCATTGAGATGGGGGAGCGCGGCCAGCGTCGCGTTGCCACGTACTTTTTGCACGAGCAGATGCTCGCCAACTATCGCGCGCTGTACGACGAGACAGCGCGTGCGTATGATTTGCCCAGAGAGGGGGAGTAGCCGGTGGCCGGAATCGGTTTTGAGCTCAAGCGCCTGTTTAGACGCAAGGGTCTGTTTGCCACGATGCGCGCCTACGGCTACGCCGGCATTGTGTGCACGGGCCCCATGCTGCTGGGCGTGCTGCTCCAGGTGGGTATCTTGGTGCTGTGCGGTTTGTGGGGTGTGGGCCGCGCCAACCAGGATTTGCTGGTGTGCATGGTGACCTATACGCTGCTGGCGTCGCTTACGCTCACCAGCTTTTTCTCCATGCCGGTCACGCGCTTTTTGGCGGACATGCTGTTTGCGGAGCGCGAGGATGAGATTCTGCCCTCGTTTTGGGGTTCCAACGCCATCATGCTGGTTACGGGCACGGCGCTCTACGGCGTCTTTTTGCTGTTTTCGGGCGCCACGCTGCTTCAGGGGTTGCTGTGCCTGTGGCTGTTCAACATTATGATCGTCAACTGGAACGGCATGAACTACCTCACCGCTATTAAGGACTACCGTGGCATTCTGTGCAGCTTTGTGGCTGCCATTGGCGTGGCGTGCCTGTGCGCCCTGGCTGCGCTGGCGCTGGGGCTGCCGCCGGTCGAGGGCCTACTGGCATCAATCGCCCTGGGCTACGGCGTCATGCTCGCCTGGGACGTGGTGCTGCTGTACCGGTATTTTCCGCAGAGTGACCGCAGCCCCTGGCTCTTTTTGCGCTGGCTCGATCAGTTTATGCCGCTGGCGCTCACGGGCCTGTTTACCAACCTGGGGCTCTTTGCGCACCTGGTAATTATTTGGGCCGGCCCCATTGGCGTGCAGGTCAAGGGCTTGTTTTATGGCGCGCCCTACCACGATGTTCCGGCGCTCATCGCGTTTTTGACGATCCTGGTCACGACCGTCAACTTTGTGGTCTCGGTCGAGGTCAACTTTTATCCGCGCTACCGCGACTACTACAGCCTGTTCAACGACGGCGGCGTAGTGGGCGACATCGTGGTGGCCGAGGAGGAGATGCTCTCCACGCTCAACAGCGAACTGCGCTTTTGCGCGCTCAAGCAGCTGTTTGTGACGGCGGCGGTCATTTCGCTCGAGACCACGGTGCTCTCGGCCCTGCCGCTGGGCTTTAACAGTCTTATGCACGGGTATTTTCGCACGCTATGCGTGGGCTATGGCCTGTATGCCGTGGGCAATACGGTGATGCTCGTCTTGCTGTACTTTACCGACTACAAGGGGGCCGTGCTGGCCTCGGGCCTGTTTGCCGGTGTGGCGGGGCTGGCGACTGCCGTGTCGCTGCTTTTGCCGCAGCAGTTTTACGGCTTTGGCTTTTTGTTGGGTGCGGCGGTGTTTTTTATCGTGGCGCTGCTGCGGCTCGATACCTATACTGCCAACTTGCCGTATCGTATTCTGAGTCAACAGCCCATGGTGGCGACCGACAAGACGGGTCGCTTTACACAGCTGGGCCGCTTGCTCGACCGTGCCGAGCGGCGCTATGAGGAAGCCCGCCATAAGGGCGAGCCACATGGCGCGTTTGAACGCACGGTGGTCCGTGTGTATCGCAACCATTGGGGAGGTCCTGATGACCGATAGGATGATATCGCGTCGCCGCTTGATTGAGGCGGCTGCCGGCACACTGCTGCTTTCGGGCTGCTCTGCGCAGGACGAATCCTCGACAAAAAAGGCCAAGAAGCAGGGCAAGATTAACAAGGCCGAGACCTCGGGAGAGGCCAAGCACCTGCGCGATAAGGACGAACTGTACGAGGTCTACGACGACTCGGGCATTGTGACCATGTACCTAACGGTCTCGCGAGGCAACAGCTCCGAGAACACCGATCATAGCTGGGCCGAGATTAATACGTACTCGGTTTACGACTATGCCGACATGGGCGTGACACGCTATCAGGTTATGGGCCTGCTGCAGCCAGGCGATGATAAGGGCCCCGTTGCTGGCGAGGTGGGCTATGGCGAGGAGGCTCCCAACGCCACCGTGCAAGTGCGCGGTCAGACGTCGAGTACCTATACGCAAAAGAACTATAAGGTGGAGCTCAAAAAGGGCAAGGGCACGTGGCGTCAGCAGCGCGCGATTGCGCTCAACAAGCATATGGGCGAGGGCATGCGCTTTCGTAACAAGATGGCCTACGATTTGATCCGTGGCATTCCCCAGATGATGGGCCTGCGCACGCAGTTTGTGCACTTATGGGTGTGCGACCAGACCGAAAAATCCAACGACACCTTTGAAGACTACGGTCTGTTTACGCAGGTCGAGCAGCTCAACAAGACGGCGCTCAAGGCCCACGGTCTGGATAAGAGCGGGCATCTGTATAAGGTGAACAGCTTCGATTTCCATCGCTTTGAGGACACCATTAAGCTCACCGATGACCCCGACTATAACCAGGCGGCTTTTGAGGGCATGCTCGAGATTAAGGGCGACTCGGACCACACCAAGCTCATCGAGATGCTCGATGCGCTCAACGACGAATCGCAAAAGATCGATGACGTGCTCGACACCTACTTTGATACCGAGAACCTGGTCTATTGGCTGGCGTTTCAGATTCTGACGGGCAACTGCGACACGCAGAACCGTAACTGCTATCTGTACAGCCCGCTTAACTCCAAGGTTTGGTACATCCTGGATTGGGATAACGACGGCATGCTGCGCAAGCTCGAGTTGAGCCTGACGGGGTTCTCGGATTATGCGAGCTGGGAGCGCGGCGTGAGCAACTACTGGGGCAACGTGCTGTTTAACCGCGCGTTGCGCAGCAAGTCGTTCCGCAGCGAACTCGACCGTGCCGTCAAGGACTTGCGCTCGTATTTGACCGAGGAACGTCTGGCCAGGATGATCAAGCACTACCGTGAGGTTACCGAATCCCTGGTCTTTGCCTCGCCCGATATCGACAATCTGCCTGTCACCAAGGACCAATACGAGCAGATCGCCGCGGCGATTCCCTCCGAGATCGAGGAGAACTACAAGAGCTATTGCGAAAGCTATAAAAAGCCCATGCCGTTCTACATTGGCGTGCCGCAGATTGAAAACGGCAAGTTGCGTGTGAACTGGGATGCCGCGTACGACTTTGAGGCGCGCGATATTCGCTATACCGTGGAGCTTGCGCGCGACTACGCCATCAATGACGTGCTTTTTAAGGCCGAAGACGTGCTGCTGCCTGAGGTGACGTGCGAAGCGCCCGATACCGGTCAGTATTTTGTACGCGTGCGTGCCACCAACTCCGACGGCTATACGCAAGATGCGTTTGACTGCTATGTGACCGACGATGGCAAGCAGTACGGCATGAAGTGCTTTTACGTGCAAGACGGCGGTAAGGTCGTGGAGGACACGTATGAGGAGGGCTAGCGCGTTGCTTGAGCGCCTGGCGGCCCCGCCTGCGCGTGCCACGCAGGAGCGTTATCGCCACGAGCTCAAATATCTCATTAACGAGGGCGAGCACTCCGCGCTTGCCTGTCGCATGGCGCCGGTTTTTAAACTGGACAAGCATGCGCGCTCGGGTGGTTACACCATTCGCAGCCTGTACTTTGACGACTACTGCAACTCGGCCTACGAGGAAAAAGACGCCGGTATTCTCATGCGCAAAAAGTATCGCGTGCGCATCTATAACGGCAGCGACAGGGTGATTAAGCTCGAGCGCAAAAAGAAGTACGGCAGTTGGATCTACAAGGAGGACGCGCCGCTCACGCGCGGCGAGTTTGAGCAGATCCTGGCTGGCGACTACGGCTTTTTGCTGAGGAGCCCGCACCAACTCTGCCGCGAGTTCTACATCGAGTGTATCTGCAACATGATGCGCCCGCGGACCATCGTGGACTACGAGCGCGAGCCGTGGGTGATGGATGAGGGCACCGTGCGCATTACGTTTGACATGAACGTGCGTGCCGCGGTGGGTAGCTTTGACATCTTTGACGCGACCTTGCCCGCGCTGCCCGTGCTGGAGCCCGGCAAGCTGGTGATGGAGGTCAAGTTTACCGAGTTTTGTCCGCAGCTGGTGCGCGATATGGTGCCGCCGGGCGCGGCCGAGCTTACGGCGGTTTCCAAGTACTGCCTGTGTTACGAAAAGACCGCCTACCTGCGCGGTTTTAACTACTGGGAATCGGATTTTGAGAACCGAGGGGATATTTAGACCATGAGCACCAGGGACTTTTTTAAGAACTCCGTCTTGGAGGCGTTTGGTCAGGTCGACCCTGCCAAGATCGGCCTGTCACTGCTCGTGGCGCTCGCCATGGGCATCCTGATCTATTACGTGTACAAGCGCTTTTTTACCGGCGTGGTGTATTCGCGTAGCTTTGCCGTGACGCTCGTGGGCATGTGCGTGCTCACCTGCATGGTCACGCTCGCGATCTCGACAAACGTGGTCATCTCACTCGGTATGGTCGGTGCTCTGTCCATCGTCCGCTACCGTACGGCGGTCAAGGACCCGCTCGACCTGCTGTATCTGTTTTGGTCCATTACCACGGGCATTACGGCGGGAGCCGGCATGTATGCACTCGTGGGGCTCACGGCAGCAGTGATCGTGCTGATGATCGCCGGCTTTGCGAGCCGCCAGGACAAGTCGCGCGTGTACATGATGGTCATTCACTACACGGACCAGACCACTGGCGACGATATCGTGCGCGCGTTTGGGCGCACCAAGTTCACCGTTAAGTCCAAGACTATGCGCGGCGACAAGGTGGAGATGGCCGTCGAGGTGTTCTCTGACGGTGTGGATATGCCCTATGCCGACGCCATCCGTGCCCTCGATGGCGTGGAGGACCTAACGCTCATCCAATACAACGGCGAATACCACGGCTAGAACCCTAGCGAGTAGATTGGGGAAACATCCGCATCGTGGGCTTTTGTTTTGAAGGGACGGTGTCACGTGGACGCACAACAGCTAGAAGAGGCCTGGGCTGCAAGGGCTGGCGCGCGCGAGGCGCGACTGGTTGCAGCCTCGCATGTGCCGGCGGCGCTGTCTCTGTTGGGGATTGTGCGTCCCGGCGATCGCCTGGTGGCCTTTGCGGATGACTTTGCCGAAGCGTTTGCTTGCGGCTTTGAGGGCTGCGATGTCGTGCTGGTGGGCTCGCCGTCCGCCGAGGCGTTTGCTGCTGCGTCCGAGGGCTTTGATGCTTCGCTTGATGCCGAGGGGCCGCACCTGTGGTGGTTCGCCAACTCCATTGGCGCGTTCGGTCTGCGTGTGCCCGATTTGCGCGCGTTAGGCCGCGCCGCGCGTGAGGCCCATGCACTGCTGGTTGTTGACAACACCGTGGCTGACGTCTTTGGCTGCAATCCGCTGAGCTTGGGCGCCGTGCTGTCGCTCGAGGCACTCGACCGCGTGTGTGCCGGTAAGGCCCCGCGTAAGCTCGTTGCCGCTTCGGTGGCGCGATCGCAGCTTAAGCGCCATCGTGTGGATGCCGCGGCTGAGTGCGCGCATTCGTTGTTTGCGGGCTGCGGTGCGTCGGCGCTCGATCTTTCTGCTGAGGAGGCCGACGTGCTGGAGCGCGGGCTTTCCTCGCTTAACGCTCGCATGCAGGCTCACTTCGATCGAGCCCGTGCGCTGGCCGAGTATCTGGCCGCGAACGAGATGGTGCGCAACGTGCGCTATCCCGGGCTGAGCTCGCATCCTGACCATGCGGTTGCAACGGGAATCCTCGAGCATGGCTTTGGCCCGGCAGTTGAGTTTGACCTTATCGAGCGTAGCGCGGGAGAGTTGTTCGACGCTTTGCCGGGGGAGTTTCGCACATCGTTCGCCGGCGGTGCAACGACGCGTCTTTCGGCCCCACGTGGCAAGCAGGGGGACACCATCCGCCTCTTCGCCGGCACCGACGATCCCCTGACGGTAGCCGCCGCCCTCGATAACGCCCTCCGATAGTAGCTAATTTGGGACGGGGCTTTTTTAGCTACCCAATGTCAGTTTTTGGCTATGAGTTAAGAATGCTCTGGATGGGTAGCTAAAAAAGCCCCGTCCCAAATTAGCTACTCTTTGATGGTGTCGATCAGGTCGTTGGCCCTTGCGGCTATGACTTCGTTGATCTCTGCCTGCAGCTCCTCGTAGGCCGCTATGGCTCGCTCGCCGGCGGGGGTGAGCGAGCTCCCGCGGGCGCCGTCGCGCTCGATGAGCTTGCACCCCAGCTGCCCCTCGGCCTCGTTCACAATGCGCCATGCCTTGGAATAGGCCATGCCCATGCTCTTGGCGGCACGGTTGATCGAGTGTTCGCGGGCGATACCCTGCAGCAGCAAGACGCAGCCGTGGCCGAACACGCCCGGCAGATCTTTGTCGCACGACTGAATGACCAGTTTTGCCGTCGTCTTGTACTCCATGCGCTCCACGTCTCTCCGCTAAAGTGTCTGCTGGGCAAACGCAAAGCCTGTGTTAAGCCCTCGTGTGCTCTTCTTAAATCATGCATTGTAGCAGTTAAAGTGCGTTAAGATACTTGCCCAGTATTGGGCGCCCAAGGTTGGGCTGGGTCCTACGAGGCCTGCAGCCGACCGGTCGCATGGAAAAAGGAGAAACATGGCTACGTTCTTTCCCGGTGAGTCCCACACGTTTTCGGAGTATCTGCTGGTCCCTGGTTATTCGTCCTCGCAGTGCATCCCCAACAACGTCTCTCTTAAGACGCCGCTAACCCGCTTTAAGCGCGGCGAGAAGCCGGCAATCACCCTGAACATCCCCATGGTTTCCGCCATCATGCAGTCCGTCTCGGGCGTCGACATGGGTGTCGCGCTCGCTACCGAGGGTGGCCTGTCCTTCATTTACGGTTCCCAGACCCCCGAGTCCGAGGCCGCCATGGTCAAGGCCGTCAAGGATCACAAGGCCGGCTTCGTTCAGTCCGATTCTACGCTGACCCCCGACATGACCATGGAGCAGGTCATCGAGCTCAAGGAAAAGACCGGTCACTCCACCATGCCGGTCACCGACGACGGCACTCCCAAGGGCAAACTCTTGGGTATCGTTACCAGCCGTGACTATCGCCCCAGCCGCGATGACCACCAAAAGAAGGTCTCCGAGTTCATGACCCCGCGTGAGCAGCTCATCGTGGGCGACAAGAACATCAGCCTCAAGGTTGCCAACGACGTCATCTGGGACAACAAGCTCAACGCCCTGCCCATCGTCGATGACAACGATCACCTCATGGGCATCGTCTTCCGCAAGGACTACGACAGCCACAAGACCAACCCCAACGAGCTGCTCGACGGCGATAAGCGCTACATGGTCGGCGCCGGCATCAACACCCGCGACTATGCCGAGCGCGTGCCGCTGCTCATCGAGGCCGGCGCCGATGTCCTGTGCATCGACTCTTCCGAGGGCTTCAGCGAGTGGCAGAAGCGCACCATCGAGTGGATCCGCGCCAACTACGGCGAGGATGTTAAGGTCGGTGCCGGCAACGTCGTTGACGCCGAGGGCTTCCGCTTTTTGGCCGACTGCGGTGCCGACTTCATCAAGGTCGGTATCGGCGGCGGTTCCATCTGCATTACCCGCGAGACCAAGGGTATCGGCCGTGGCCAGGCCACCGCGCTGATCGACGTCTGCCGCGCTCGCGACGAGTACTACGAGGAGACCGGCGTCTACGTGCCCGTGTGCTCCGACGGCGGTATCGTCTACGACTACCACATGACGCTCGCCCTTGCCATGGGTGCCGACTTTATGATGCTGGGCCGCTACTTTGCCCGCTTTGACGAGAGCCCGACCGAGCGCGTCAACGTCAACGGTCAGTACATGAAGGAGTACTGGGGCGAGGGTTCTGCGCGTGCCCGCAACTGGCAGCGCTACGACCTGGGCGGCGCCGCGAAGCTCAGCTTTGTCGAGGGCGTCGACTCCTACGTTCCCTACGCCGGCTCCCTTAAGGACGGCGTGGGCGGCACGCTCTACAAGATCAAGTCCACGATGTGCAACTGCGGTGCCCTCTCGATCCCCGAGCTCCAGAAAAAGGCACGCCTGACCCTGGTGAGCTCGACCTCGATCGTCGAAGGCGGCGCCCACGACGTAGTCGTCAAGGATTCGCAGCAGTCTGTGTCTTATCGATAGGATAAGAGCCGCACATAAAGGTTGAGTTCCAACCACGTTATTAAGATAAAGCGAGATGCCTGCAAGTCGCAGGCATCTCGCTTGTCGTATTTGCTATCATCAGTCAAGTTAACCTTAGGGTCGGTCGGCTTGGCTTTGTTCGCTACAAGTTCCGCACGCAAAGAAGAGCACTTAATGTGCTCTTCGTCTTGCGCAGGACTGTCCGCAGTAGCGAATAAAGCCAAGCCGACCGACCCCAGCTAAGATTAAAGGAGCTGATATGTGCGATTGCACAGATCATAAGGACGAGATCCCTGCCTACGACGCGCAGGCCATTGAGTCCAAGTGGATGAAGGCCTGGGAGGACTCCAACCTCTTTGCCGTCGACACCGACGCCAGCAAGCCCAAGAAGTACGTGCTCGAGATGTTCCCGTATCCTTCGGGCGACCTGCACATGGGCCACGCGCGCAACTATACCATCGGCGATGCCATGGCCCGTCAGGCCCGTATGCGCGGCTTTGACGTGCTGCATCCCATTGGCTTTGATGCCTTTGGCCTGCCCGCCGAGAACGCCGCCATCAAGCACAACACGCAGGCTGCCGCCTGGACGTATAAGAACATGGACCAGGCGCTCGCCACGATGAAGCGCATGGGCTTCTCCTACGATCTGGATCGCATGGTCAAGACCTGCAGCCCCGACTACTACCGCTGGGGCCAGTGGATCTTTGAGAAGATGTGGGAAAAGGGCCTGGTCTACCGCAAGAAGAACCCGGTCAACTGGTGCCCCAACTGCAAGACCGTTCTGGCCAACGAGCAGGTTACCGAGGGTAAGTGCTGGCGCTGCGGCACCGAGCCCGAGAAGCGCGACCTTGAGCAGTGGTACTACAAGATTACCGAGTACTCCCAGGAGCTGCTCGACGATCTGGAGAAGCTCCCCGGCTGGCCCGAGCGCGTTAAGCAGATGCAGGCCAACTGGATCGGCCGCTCCGAGGGCGCCGAGGTCGACTTTACCCTGTGTGATGCCAACGGCGATCCCATCGAGGGCGACGAGGGCAAGATCACCGTCTTCACCACGCGTGCCGACACGCTCTTTGGCGTCTCCTTCTTTGTCCTGGCTCCCGAGTACGCTCGTCTGCACGAGCTCGTCGAGGGCACGGAGTACGAGGAGGCCGTGACCAAGATCGTCGAGGACTCCAAGCATATCTCTGCCGTCGAGCGTGCCCAGGGCACCCTCGAGAAGCACGGTGCCTTTACGGGCCGCTACGTGGTTAACCCCGTCAACGGCGAGAAGGTTCCCGTGTGGGTTGCCGACTATGTCGTTGCCGATTACGGCACCGGCGCCGTCATGGCCGTTCCCTGCGGCGACCAGCGCGACTTTGAGTTTGCCCGCAAGTACGACCTCCCGATCGTCCCGATCATCCTGGACGATGACGACCGCGCTGCCGTCGAGGCCAGTGGCGAGACCATCGATACCTTCCATGCCGAGACCGTAGACTGGGATTGCGCCCACGCTGCCGAGGGCACGCTCGTCCAGTCCGGCAAGTACACCGGCATGCGCGGCGGTAAGCACTCCGAGGGCGAGGCTGCCATCGTGGCCGACCTCGAGGCCATGGGCTGCGGTCGTCGCAAGGTCGAGTTCCGCCTGCGCGACTGGCTCATCAGCCGTCAGCGCTATTGGGGCAACCCCATCCCGGCCATCCATTGCGAGCACTGCGGCATTGTGCCCGTGCCCGAGGACCAGCTGCCGGTGACGCTGCCCGAGAACCTGGACCTGGGCGCCGGCGAGACCCTCGCCGAGTGCAAGGACTTCTACGAGACTACCTGCCCGGTCTGCGGCCGCCCGGCCAAGCGCGAGACCGATACCATGGACACTTTCACCTGCTCCAGCTGGTATTACCTGCGCTATACCGACCCGCACAACACCGAGCTGCCCTTCTCCCGCGAGGCGGCAGACCGTTGGATGCCCGTCGATAACTACATCGGCGGCATCGAGCACGCCATTTTGCACCTGCTCTACAGCCGCTTCTTTACCAAGGCGCTGCGCGACCTGGGTCTGCTCAGCGTGGACGAGCCCTTTACCAACCTGCTGTGCCAGGGCATGGTCAAGGACGAGAACGGCGACACCATGTCCAAGTCCAAGGGCAACGTCGTACCCCCGAGCTCGGTTATCGAGCCCTACGGCGCCGACACCATGCGTCTGGCGATCCTGTTTATCGCCCCGCCCGAGAAGGACTTTGACTGGGATCCCAAGGCCGTCGAGGGTGCCAACCGCTTTATCAAGCGCGCCTGGCGTATCGTGTGGCAGCTTGTCCAGTCGGGTGACGCCAACGTTGCCTTCGACAAGTCCGTGCTCGACGAGACCGCGATGAAGCTCTATCGCGAGCGTCACCGCACCATCGCCAAGTGCACCGAGGACTTCGATCGCGGCCAGTTTAACACCGCGATCTCGGCCGTCATGGAGCTCGTCAACGCGGCGAGCGCCTACCTCAACGCCACCGAGGGCGCATCGCGCGACAAGGCACTGTGCTACGGCGTGGCCAAGGACATCGTGAGCGTCCTTGCCCCCATCTGCCCGTTCTGGGCCGACGAGCTGTGGCACGAGGCACTCGGCTGCGAGGGCAACGCCTACACCGCCGCCTGGCCCGAGTTTGACCTGGCCGAGTCCATCGAGGACACGGTGCAGATCGTGGTCCAGGTGCTCGGTAAGGTCCGCGGCCGCATCGATGTGGCCCGCGATGCCTCCAACGAGGAGATGCAGGCTGCCGCCGAGGCCGCTGTTGCCAAGTGGCTCGAGGGCAAGACGGTCGTCAAGGCCATCTGCGTGCCCGGCAAGCTGGTCAACCTGGTGGTTAAGTAAACCTTGCGCATATAGTTGATGCACAATAGACGAGGGACGATCCGGCTGGGTCGTCCCTCTTTTTGGATATGGATACTTGCGACTACATCCAATTATCCATTTCTTGTGGAGAACCTGTGCTCACGCTGACCTGCGGGTTTGTGCTATGGTTGCACGTTTTCGCAGGTATTGGTATAGTTTGCTTGCAAATGAAGTTGTAATTGAAAGAAGTGGGGTTTCGGCCCCGCTTCTTTTTTGTATGGATGGAGGTGCCGCAATGGTCAAGACCAAGATCGAGCAGGCGATCATCGACGCGCTCGAGGCCGTCGCCCCCCAGCACGATGTCGATATTGTCGACGTTGAGCTCGTGGGTGCCACCAAGGCCCCCTGCGTGCGTGTGCGTATCGAGGGTGCCGAGGGTCAGAGCCTGTCGCTCAACGACGTCACGGCCAACACCAAGTGGGTCGGCGACGTGATTGAGGAGCTCGACCCCATCTCTTCGAGCTATACGCTCGAGGTGTCGAGCGCGGGTATGGCGCGCCCGCTGCGCCGTCCGCGTGACTTTGCCCGCTTTGTGGGCGAGGACTGCGAGCTTTCCTCCACCGCCACCGAGGGCCGTCGCAAGTACTCCGGCAAGATTGCCGCCGCGACCGAGACCAACGTAACCCTCGAGCTCGAGGACGGCGAGTCTGTCACCCTCGATTTTTCCGATGTTAAAAAGTGCAAGTTGAAGCCCGTCTATGACTTCAAGCCCGCGAAGGAAGGAAACTAACATGGCAGCATCCGACATGATGTCCGCCCTGATGGAGCTTTGCCAGGAGAAGCACATCGACCAGCTCTACCTGATCGACCGCCTGGAGCAGTCGCTCGCCAAGAGCTATGCCGAGATCCTGCATCTTGAGTGGGGCGCCAAGGTGACCATCGACCGCACCACCGGCAAGATCTATGTCTACCGCCTGGAGCCGATCGACGATTCCATGGACGAGGAGGGCAACTTCACCGAGTTCGAGGAGATCGACGTCACCCCCAAGAACACCAGCCGCATCGCCGCCCAGCACGCCAAGGCCGAGATCAACGCCATCGTGCGCAACTCCGCCCGCGAGCAGATCTACGAGGAGTTCTCCGGCCGTATCGGCGACCTCATCAGCGGTACCGTACTGCAGTCCACACCCGACTTTACGATCGTCAAGATCCGCGAAGGCGTCGAGGCCGAGCTTCCGCACTTTGATCAGCGCCGCTACGAGAACGAGCGCAACGAGCGCCCCATGGGCGAGCGCTATCTGCACAACCAGCACATCAAGGCCGTGATCATTGACGTTCGCGACCCCAACTCCACGCTTCCGCCGGTTCGCGGCGAGCACAGCCGTCCGCCGATCGTTATCTCGCGTACCCACCCCGAGCTCATGCGTCGTCTGTTTGAGCAGGAGGTGCCCGAGATCTATGAGGGCACCGTCCAGATCAAGTCGATCGCCCGCGAGCCCGGCCAGCGCTCCAAGGTCGCCGTCCACTCGCTCGATGACCGCCTGGATCCCGTGGGCGCCTGCGTCGGCCCCAAGGGCAGCCGTGTGCGTGCCGTCGTGGGTGAGCTGCGCGGTGAGCGCGTCGACGTCATCCTTTGGGATGCCGATCCGGCCGTCTACGTCGCCAACGCCCTGTCGCCCGCCAAGGTCACTCGCGTCCTTATCGACGAGGAGAAGGCCTATGCCGGCGTCATCGTGCCCGACGACCAGCTTTCGCTCGCCATCGGCAAGGAGGGCCAGAACGCCCGCCTGGCCGCACGCCTGACCGGCTGGCACATCGACATTAAGTCCGAGACCCTTGCCGCCGACATCCTCAAGAACGTTCCCGTTCACGAGGAGCCTGCCGCCGACCTGATCGGTGACGAGGAGGATGACGACGCCCGTCGTTGCGAGTACGTGTCCGAGGACGGCATCCAGTGCCGCAACCAGGCCCGTCCCGGTTCCCGTTACTGCGGTGTCCACGACACCGACGCCTTCGATGATGCGGAGGACCTGATCTAGCGCGCGGTTGCGCTGGACAGGTTCCGGCGCACATCCCACGCTCGTTCAGTCTCTAGGCACCCAAGGTGCCAGAAAGGGTAGGTGAAGTCATATGGCAAAAGTCCGTGTGTCCACCCTGGCCAAAGAGTTCGGCATGACCTCCAAGGAACTGATGGGTCACCTCGCCGAAATGAAGATTCCCGCTAAGTCTGCTTCCTCCGCCCTGGAGGACGCTTATGTTGCCATGGTCCGCAAGCAGCTTGCCTCGGTGATCGAGGCCCGCGCCCAGGAAGTCGAGGCCGCCAAGCAGGCCGAGGAGGAGGCTGCCGCCGCCGAGGAGGCAGCGCGTGCCGCCGAGGCCGAGCGCGAGCGCATTGCCGCCGAGAAGGCACGCGAGGAGGAGCGCCGCCAGTTTGCCGCCGCCCAGGCCGCCGAGGAGGCAGCCCGTGCCGAGGCCGAGGCCAAGAAGAAGGCCGAGCAGGAGCGCCTTGCCCGCGAGAAGGAGGAAGCTGCTCGCGAGGCCCAGCGCCGCGCCGTTCCCGCTTCCGACTCCGGTTCGCGCTTCCGTTCGCTGCTCGATCAGATCGCCGCACAGGAGACCGTGCTCAAGGAGAAGAAGGACGCCGAGGACAAGGCCAAGGCCGAGCGCGGCAACCGTCGCGGCGGCAACAGCGATCGTCGTGGCGGCCGTCGCAACGACCGCAACGCCTCCGAGAGCCGCCCGCACAGCCATCGCACCAATGCCAGCAACAATGTCGCTGCCGGCATGGATTTCCCCAACCCCGATAAGCAGGGCAAGGGCAAGAAGCGCAAGGGTGGTCACAACAGCGAAGAGGACCACTACAGCCGCATGGCGCGCGAGGCCGAGGAGTACAGCCGCGAGAAGGTTCTCGAGGAGGCCCGTGCCGCCGTCGAGGAGGCCACTCGCGAGTCCACCGGTCGCCGCAAGAAGCGCAAGGAGAAGCGCGAGCGCGAGGCCGCTAGGGCTCAGGAGGAGCGCAAGATTGAGGAGGCGCTGGCCCAGGGCGTGAACCCCGAGGAGCTCGACGCCATCAAGGTCTCCCAGGGCGTTACCGTCCAGGAGCTTGCCGAGGCGCTCGACGTTCCGGCCAACGACATCATCAAGCGCCTGTTCCTGCTGGGCACCCCGCTCACCATGACGCAGTCCATGTCCGACGACCTTGTCGAGCTTGTTGCCGACGACTTGGGCCGTCAGATCAGGATCATCACCCCCGAGGA
This sequence comes from Collinsella sp. HCP28S3_E9, assembly GCF_052065455.1. Lineage (NCBI taxonomy): Bacteria > Bacillati > Actinomycetota > Coriobacteriia > Coriobacteriales > Coriobacteriaceae > Collinsella > Collinsella sp. HCP28S3_E9. The sequence continues at coordinate 88,787 of NZ_JBQHTZ010000008.1, read as the reverse complement.
GGAGAACACCTTCTCGTTCTACGACGATCCCGCCGACCTTAAGCCCCGCGCCCCGGTCGTCACCGTCATGGGTCACGTCGACCACGGCAAGACGAGCCTGCTCGACGCCATCCGCCACACCGGCGTTGCTGCCGGCGAGGCTGGCGGCATTACCCAGGCCATCGGCGCATCGCAGGTCATGATCAACGACCGCAAGATCACCTTCATCGATACCCCGGGCCACGCTACCTTTACGGCCATGCGTGCCCGTGGCGCCAAGGTGACCGACATCGTCATCCTGATCGTCGCCGCCGACGACGGCGTTATGCCCCAGACGGTCGAGTCGATCAACCACGCCAAGGCCGCCGGCGTTCCCATCGTCGTCGCCGTCAACAAGATCGATAAGCCCGGCGCCAACCCCGACCGCGTGCGCCAGGAACTCACCGAGTACGGCGTCATCCCCGAGGAGTGGGGCGGACAGAATATGTTCGTCAACATCTCGGCCAAGCAGAAGATCGGTATCGACGACCTTCTGGAGACCGTGCTGCTCCAGGCCGACGTGCTCGAGCTCAAGGCCAACCCCGATACCTTCGCCTCGGGCAACGTCCTCGAGGCCAAGCTCGACAAGGGCCGCGGCTCGGTCGCTACCGTGCTCGTGACCCGCGGTACCCTGCACGTGGGCGATACGCTGGTCGCCGGCCTTACCTATGGCCGCGTCCGCGCCATGCTCGACCCCAAGGGCCGCGCCGTCACCGAGGCCGGTCCCTCCGACGCCGTTGAGATCTTGGGCCTGCAGTCCGTTCCCAACGCCGGTGACGAGTTCCGCGTGTTCGAGGACGAGCGCGAGGCGCGCGCCCTGGCCGATGAGCGCTCGCTTAAGGCCCGTATCGAGGAGCAGAGCCGCGTGAAGCACGTCACGCTCGAGAACCTCTTCGAGACCATCGCCGACGCCGAGGTCAAGGAGCTCAACCTGATCATCAAGGCCGACGTCCAGGGCTCCATCGAGGCCCTTCAGGACTCGCTCGACAAGATGGATCAGTCCGAGGTCCGCATCAACACGATCCACTCCGCGGTCGGTGCCATCAACGAGACCGACGTCGTCCTGGCCGACGCCTCCAACGCCATCATTATTGGCTTTGGCGTGCGTCCCGACGGTAAGGCCCGCTCCGCTGCCGAGCGCGAGGGCGTCGAGATTCGTTGCTACGACGTTATCTACAAGTGCCTCGAGGAGCTCGACGCTGCCCGTATCGGCATGCTCAAGCCCACCGAGGTCGAGGTCTCCACGGGTACCGCGACCGTCCTGGACACCTTTAAGGTGCCCAAAGTCGGTATCGCCGCCGGTGTCCGCGTCGAGGAGGGCGAGATCGCCGCGACCGATTCCGTGCGCCTGGTGCGCGACGGCATCGTTGTCTTTAACGGTAAGATCGCCTCGATGCGCCACTACAAGGACGAGGCCAAGAGCCTCAAGAGCGGTTCCGAGGGCGGCATTGGCCTGGAGAACTTCCAGGACATCAAGCCCGGCGACCAGATCGAGGGTTACCGTATCGACCAGGTTGCCCGTACCGAGTAGGGGGTAGCGCTATGAAGCAAACGCAGGCAACCCGCCGTCTGGGCGAGCAGCTTCGCGAGAAGCTCGGTTATATCCTTCTCTTTGAGGTTTCCGATCCGCGTCTCGACCTGGTCACCCTGACCGCGGTCGAGGTCGCGGTGGACCGTTCGTTCGCGCGCGTGTACGTGTCGTGCGATGCGAGCCGCTACGATGAGGTCATGGAGGCGCTCGCCAGCGCCAAGGGCCGCATTCGCAGCCTGTTGGCTCGTTCACTCGACTGGCGCGTCACGCCCGAGCTCGATTTTCGCATCGATCGCTCGACCGATGAGGCCGAGCGCATTACGCGTGCGCTGGAGAATGTCCCGGCCACGCTGGCGATCGAAAAGGACGAGGACGGCTATCCCATAGCGGATGCCGCCCAGGAGGCAGCTTTAGATGACTAATTCCGCCGACCTCGTCTCGTGCGAGTCTGCAGATATTAAACGACGCATCCTCGAGCTTATCGAGGGTGCGTCCTCCATTGCGATCTCGGGTCATACCTCTCCCGACGGCGATGCCCTGGGCTCCGTGTTGGGCTTGGGTCTCTCGCTCATGAAGGCGTTCCCCGACAAGGACATCGCGCTGCTGCTCGCAGACGACGATCCCGTTCCGCGTATTTACCGCTTTATGGAAGGCGCCGATCGTCTGGTGCCGGCTTCGAGCTTTACGGGCGATCCCGACCTGTTTATCTCGGTGGATGTGCCGGTTGTCGAGCGTCTGAACAACTCGGCCGACGTGCTCCGCCGCTCCAAACATGTGGTGTGCTTTGACCACCATCCGGCGCGCGAGGAGTTTGCCGAGGTAAGCCTGAGGCGTGTCGATGCTGCGGCGTGCGCCATGATCATCGACCACTTTTTGGATGATTGCGGCATTGTCGTTCGCGATCGCATCGCCACCTGTCTGCTCTGTGGCCTGGTTACCGATACCGGTCGTTTTCAGTATCAGAATGCCGATGCCGCTGCGTTCCATGCGGCTTCGCGCCTGGTGGCGCACGGTGCCGACCCGGCGCGTGTCGCGCTCGAGGTCTATCAGAGCATGCGCGTCGAGTTCTTGCACCTCAAGTCCATCGTCATGGGCCGCATCAAGACGGTCGCGCACGGGCGCGTGGCGTATAGCTACGCGTACGAAAGCGACCTTAAGGAATGTGGCGTCACCTCGGATGAGTGCGACGGCTTGGTCGATGTGGTGCGCTCGGTGATGGGTGTCGAGGTCTGCCTGTTCCTTAAGGGCATCGAGGGCGATACCAAGGTGCGCGGAAACCTGCGCTCCAAGGGCGACATGGATGTCTCCGAGATTGCGGCCAACTTTGGCGGAGGCGGACATCACGCTGCTGCCGGCTTTACCAATAACGGAACGATTTTCGAGACGCTCACCGCGGCACTTCCCATGCTGGCCGAGCTGGTGGGGGAGGATCCCGCTTCGGTGACCGTCGAGCTCTAACTTTTTGGATGGTACATGGCTCGTCGTACGCCTTCTCAATTGAATATGCTGCTCGCCGTCGATAAACCGGTGGGCTGCACGTCCCACGACGTGGTATCGCGGTGCCGGCGCGCCCTCCATGAGCGGCGCGTCGGTCATGCCGGCACGCTCGACCCCATGGCGTCGGGTGTCATGGTGGTGGGCGTGGGCCAGGCTACGCGTCTGCTGGGCATGCTTACCCTCGATACCAAAAGTTACGTCGCCGATATCTCGTTTGGCGCCGAGACCAATACCGACGATGCGGAAGGCGAGGCCGTCCGTACGGTTGCCATTGCACCCGAGCTGCGCGATCCGGCCTATGCTCGAGAGCGCTTGAGCGCCATGCTGGGCCCTCAGATGCAGGTCCCGCCGGCGTTTTCGGCTATTTCGGTCAACGGCGTGCGCGCCTATAAGTCTGCACGTGAGGGCAATGCCGTTGAGTTGCCTGCGCGCCCGGTCGAGGTATATTCTGCCGACCTGATCGCCGTGAGTGGCGAGGGCGATTCCTGCATTTGGACCGTTGCCTTCTCGGTGAGCAAGGGCACCTATATCCGTGCGCTCGCTCGCGACCTGGGTCGCGCCTGCGATAGTGCCGCGCATATTTCCGCGCTGCGCCGTACCGCTTCTGGCATTGTCTCCATCGGTGCCTGCCATGCGGTCGAGGAGCTTTCTGCCGAGTCCGCTGCCGGCTTTGCCTTGGACCCCATTGCGGCCCTCGGCGCCACGCGTGTCGACTTGCCGGGCAATCTTGCCGACGATCTGCTGTGCGGACGTCGTATTCCTATTGATCGCGCGCTCGCCGGCTTCGATGCGTCGAAGGCACCGTTTGCGCTGGTGCTCGATGGCGGGCTCAAGGCTTTGGCGCGTATCGAGGATGGTCGCTTTGTGATGGAGCACGTCTTTCCGCAGGCGATCGGCGGTGTTCGATGATGCTGGACCCTCACGAGCTCGCGCGCACATTTTTTGTGGGCGCGGCGGCGGAGGCCCGCATCGTTTTGGCTGATGCTTTTGGTGACTGCGAGTCTATGGGTGCCGCCTCGATTGCCATCGGCGTTTTCGATGGCGTGCATAGGGGACATCGTGAGCTGATCGACGCGGTCATTCGCGATGCGCGCGTCCGCGGCTGCAAAGCGGTTGTCGTAACGTTTGACCCTGATCCAGATGTTGTGGTGAGCCCTGCGCCCGCTCAAAAATTGATGACGACGGCCGACCGCCTGCATGCCCTGGCTCAGACTGGGGTCGATGCCGTGGTGGCTGTTCCCTTTACTCCCTCGGTAGCGTCGCTCGACCACGTGGGCTTTCTTGAGCTGTTGGCGCATGTTGTCGACATTCGCTCCATTCGCGTTGGCAGCGATTTTAGGCTGGGCCGCGGCGGCGCCTCGGGCGTTGCCGAGATGCAGGCATGGGGTGTCGAGCGCGGTGTTGACGTGTATGGGCACAATTTGCTGTGCGAGGCCGGCGAGGCTATCTGCGCCACCCGCATTCGACGTGAGCTGAGCTTGGGCCACGTTGAGCTGGCAGCCGATCTACTCGGCCGTCCCTATATGGTGCGCGGCGGCGTGATTCGCGGTCGCCACGAGGGCTCCGATATGGGATTTCCGACGGCAAACCTGCTGGTGCCAAACGGAATCCAGCTGCCTGCCGATGGCGTCTACGAGGGCCTTGTGCTGGTCGACGATACCGTGTGGCCCGCGGCCGTCAACGTGGGCCTGCCGCCGACGTATGCCGACGATGCCGCTTCGGCGCATCTCGAGGCCAACTTGATCGGGTATGCGGGCGACCTGTATGGACGTTCGGTTTCGTTGGCGTTTACGCGTTGGCTGCGTCCTTCGCGCGTGTTTGATTCGCTGGACGAGCTTATCGCGACCGTCGAGGGTAATATTGACGATATCCGTCATAACTTGGGTGAGCAGGGGGTGAGCATCCGTGATTAGCGATGAGGAGAAAGACCAGGTGCGCGCTGCGTCCGACCTGGTTGCCATCGTGCAGGAAACGGTTGAGCTCAAGCCCCGCGGCCATGAGTTTTGGGGTTGCTGCCCCTTCCATGGCGAAAAGACCCCATCGTTTCACATTATCCCCGCTACGCAGGTGTGGCACTGCTTTGGCTGCGGCGAGGGCGGCGACGTCTTCACCTACATCATGAGGCGCGAGAACCTGAGCTTTCCCGAGTCGATTCGCTACCTGGCCGATCGTGCCGGCATTGAGTTGCACGATACCGGCGCGCAGCGCGATCGCGGCACCAAGCGCGTCCGCATCTATGACCTGTGCGCCGAGACGGCCCGGTTCTATCACACCATGCTCATGCGCGGTAAGGACAGCCGTCCGCGTGAGTACTTTGCCAGCCGCGGTATGGGTGGCGACGTCTGCCGTCGCTACTGCCTGGGCTTTGCGCCGGGTCGCAATATGTTGGTGGCCCATCTGTCGCAGAAGGGCTTTACCCCGCAGGAGATGGTCGACGCCAACGTGGCCGTGAGCCGCGGGCGTGGACAGCTTGCCGATCGTTTTTACGACCGCGTGATGTTTCCCATCTTTGACGAACAGGGTCATAACATCGCCTTTGGCGGTCGTATTATGGGCGACGGCCAACCCAAGTACCTCAACACCGCCGAGACGAGCGTGTTTCATAAAAAGAGAAACCTCTACGGCTTTAACTGGGCCAAGGAGTTTATCGTCGCGCAGGATACCGCCATCGTGGTGGAGGGATATACCGACTGCATCGCCTGCTGGGAGGCGGGGATCAAAAACGTCGTCGCCACGCTGGGCACGGCGCTGACGGAACATCACGTAAAGACGCTCACCCGTTTTGCCAAGCGCATTGTGTATATGTTCGATGGTGACGCCGCCGGTCAAAAGGCCGCGCGCCGCGCGATTCAGTTTATCGAGCAGGACTCGATGGACCTGCGCTGCGTGGTGCTTCCCGACGGCAACGACCCTATGGAGTTCGTCACGGCGCATGGTGGCGAGGCACTGCAGGCGCGTATCGACGCCGCCGAGCCCCTCATGGACTTTGTGTACCGCTCACTGCAGGAGTCGAGCGACATTACCACGCCGGGCGGTCGCGCCAAGGCGCTCGAGGATGCGCTGACGCTCATCTATCCGCTGCGCGATAGCTACATGATCGATACGTACTTTATCCAGATCGCCGACCTTCTGGGCCTGGATTTGGAGACGGTGCGCTCGAGCTCGGGCCGTGTGTTTCGCGATGTCGCCAAACGCGAGGACGCCGAGCGTCGTCGCGAGCAGAACTACGAGCGCCAGCGGGCACAGGCCGAGCGCGCAGGAGGCGCGGGCGGTCGGGTGTCCGGTCCGCAGGGGGCATCTCGCGGCGCCTGGGTGTCGGGGACGACGCCGCCGGTATCCGCACCGGTCGAGGAGGAACCGTACGACTATGTGCCGCTCGAGGCCTACGGGGCCGCGCCGGTCGAGGTCGTCGACGATATGCCGCCGATTGATGTGCTTGCTGGCATGGACGCGGCGCCCGCGGGGTCTGCTTCGAGCGCTTCCGTTCCGGCGACGCCGATCGTGCTGACCGATCTGGAGCGGAAGTCTCTGGCGGGGGAGCGCGAGCTGTTGACGATGCTCACCAGCTACCCCGACCTATTCCGCACGTACGCCGATCGCATCTGCTCGATCGAGTGGGTAGATCCCCGTCACGAGTCCATCGCGTGGGCCGTGCTCGCGACGCCGCCGGGCACCGATCCCGCGGCGTGCATGGACGCCGCGCGCGCGGTGTGTCCCGAGGCGGCTTCGCTTGTCAGCGCCGGGCGCATCTCGGCGACGAGCAAGCATCCCACCGAGACGAACATCGTCTTTATGCTCGATACGCTTGAGCTTTACACCATCAAGCGCCGTATGCGGGCTGCCCAGGCCAAGCTGCGCCAGGACCGGTCGCTCGACGATGACGCGCGCCGTGCATTGACCATGCAGGCCGCGCGGGATTCTTTGCGCCAGCGCGAGCTCCAGAAGTCGATTGGCGGCGTGGCCGATCCGTTCCGGTTGATTGGTTTGGAGGCCGCGGGTCCCGATCAGGCCTAGATGTTGTGGTCAATCGGCATGTTATCTGCTATATCCAGTCTGAATTTTGGGTATAGACGTGTAAGTGTGTGCTAAAGTAATGTGTCCTGTGGACTACGAAGGGAGAATCTGTGCCAAATAAGACTGAGAGCACGGGTACTGGGCTGGAATCCTACGTTGCTAAGCTCATGGGCAACGGCTCAAACAGGACTTCGGTAACCGAGGACGAGATCCAGGTCGTCCTGAAGGATATCGATGTTTCTGACGAGCAGCTCAACGCGGTCTATTCCGCGCTGCGCAACAGCGGCATCCAGATTATCTCCGCGAGCGGAAACGACGACGCCCCCATGGACGTCGACGATGACGATAACGATACCGACGATTTCGATGACGACGAGGAGCACGATTCCGGCTCGCTCGACGATCATGAGCTTAAGATGGCCCGTCAGGCCGATGCCGAGATGGGTTCTTGCAAGAGCAAAAAGAAGCGCACCGTCCGTACGTCCCGTTCGCGTTCTCGCGTGCGTGGCATCGATGCCTCCACGGTGATGCTGACCGGTGACCCGGTTCGTATGTACCTTAAGGAGATCGGCAAAGTCGACCTGCTGACCGCCTCCGAAGAGGTCGATCTGGCCATGAAGATCGAGGCCGGTCTCGAGGCCACCGAGAAGCTCGAGGCCGCCGAGGCGGGCGAGATCGAGCTCACTCGCGCCGAGATGCGTCGTCTGACTCGTATCGAGAACGTGGGCCTCGAGGCCAAGCAGGCGCTCATCAGCGCCAACCTCCGTCTGGTCGTCTCCATCGCCAAGCGCTACGTCGGTCGCGGCATGCTGTTCCTGGATCTGATCCAGGAGGGCAACCTCGGTCTGATCCGCGCCGTCGAGAAGTTCGACTACCAGAAGGGCTTCAAGTTCTCCACGTACGCCACGTGGTGGATCCGTCAGGCCATCACGCGCGCTATCGCCGACCAGGCCCGTACCATCCGTATTCCCGTGCACATGGTCGAGACCATCAACAAGCTTGTCCGCGTGCAGCGCCAGCTCCTCCAGGATTTGGGTCGCGACCCGACCCCCGAGGAGATCGGTGCCGAGATGGACATGAGTGCCGACCGCGTCCGCGAGATTCAGAAGATCTCGCAGGAGCCCGTGTCGCTCGAGACTCCTATCGGCGAGGAAGAGGATTCCCAGCTGGGCGACTTTATCGAGGACTCCCAGGCCATCGTTCCGCCCGATGCCGCCAGCTTCTCCATGCTGCAGGAGCAGCTCACCCAGGTGCTCGACTCGCTTGCCGATCGTGAGCGCAAGGTTATTGAGCTGCGCTTTGGACTTGTCGACGGACATCCCCGCACGCTCGAGGAAGTCGGCCGCGAGTTTGGTGTCACGCGCGAGCGCATCCGCCAGATCGAGTCCAAGACCCTGGCCAAGCTCCGCCACCCCAGCCGCTCCAGCAAGCTCAAAGACTACATCGAAAGCTAGTCATGCAAGAAGCGCCCTCAAGCACATCCGCTTGAGGGCGCTTTCATGTAACAAGGGCCGGCAGTTGGGGCACGGGTAGTCTTTTTGGGACGGGGCTTTTTTAGCTGCCCTATCTCAATGCGCGGCTCAAGCTTTAAAGGCCCCAGATTGGGTAGCTAAAAAAGCCCCGTCCCAAAAAGACTAAAAAGGCCCCAGATTGGGTAGCTAAAAAAGCCCCGTCCCAAAAAGACTACCCTGGGCGTCTGGTTGATTAGTCGTTGGGGACGTTCTTGAATGACTAGTCGTTTAAGAACGTCCCCAATGACTGGGTCGGAAAATTTCTTAAAAAAGTTCTTGCCCTGAGCTGATTCGTCCGTATAATAAACTTCGTTGCTTGAGAGCATGCACCTATTCCTCGGTAGCTCAATGGTAGAGCACGCGGCTGTTAACCGCGCTGTTGTAGGTTCGAGTCCTACCCGGGGAGCCAGAATTTCTCAGCCCAATCTGCTGGGCTTTAAATTCCTCGGTAGCTCAATGGTAGAGCACGCGGCTGTTAACCGCGCTGTTGTAGGTTCGAGTCCTACCCGGGGAGCCAGATTGTAAAACCCGTCGCTTTTGCGGCGGGTTTTTTCATGCCGCGATTGCTTAACGCAAACGTTGCCATATCAACATTTCGTGTCGAGGATGTAATCCCGCGACCCACCACCTCAACATGGCGCGGTCGTTGTAGAATATTGCAATGATTGCTCCCACGACATGGTGCCGCGAGCACCAGATAAGGAGATTCTTGTGTCTGAGACCATTAACGGCAGCCTGAGCGTCTCGAACGACGTTATTGCCGATATTGCCGGTTATGCCGCGATGACGTGCTATGGCGTCGTCGGTATGGCCGAGCAGCTCCAAGGCGCCGAGAGCGTGCGCCTGCTTGCCGGTCAGCGCCTCCGCAAGGGCGTGCTTGTCTCCGCCGACGAGAACGGCCTTACGGTCGACCTTCACGTCGTGCTCGAGAACGGCGTCAACATGAAGTCCGTCTGCCACAATCTTTCGAGCTCCGTTGCTTTCACCCTGCAGGAGATCGCCCAGATCGATCCCGCCAGCCTTAAGATCGGCATTCACATCGACGCGCTCAAGAGCCGTCTGAACTAGCATCCGAAAACGGAGATTCAAATACTCATGATTGTAAAGACCATTCGCACCTGTTTTCCGATCGCTGCGGCTGCCGTTTCCGACAAGGCCGAGGAGATCAATAAACTCAACGTCTTTCCCGTGCCCGACGGCGACACCGGCACCAACATGTCGCTCACGCTCGCCTCGGTGACCAAGGAGCTTTCCGCCCTTCCCGCCGATGCCGATATGGAGGCCATCGCCGGCGCCATCACCCACGGCTCCCTCATGGGCGCCCGCGGCAACTCCGGCGTTATCACCTCGCAGATCCTGCGCGGCGTGGCCGAGGGGCTCGTCTCTGTCGATGAGCCCATCACGTCTGCCGACATCGCGCATGCTTTCCGTCGCGCCGTCAAGGTCGCCTTCCAGGCCGTCCGCAAGCCCATCGAGGGCACGATTCTTACGGTCCTGCGCGACGTCTCGACCAAGGCCGACGAGTGCGAGAAGAAGAAGCTCTCGGCCGAGGACGCGCTCGACGCCATCGTCGTCGAGGCCTACCAGTCTGTGGCTCGCACGCCCGACCTGCTGCCCGTTCTGAAGGAGAACGGCGTGGTCGACTCCGGCGCCTTTGGCTTTGCCATCTTCCTGGAAAACTTCGTTGCCGCTGCTCTGGGCCGCAGCACCGTTGTCGAGGATTTCTCCACCACGTTTGATTCCGCTGGCTCTGCCCGCGATGCGGCCCTCGGTCGCGTCGAGATCGAGGCCAACGACGACTGGGAGGGCTCGGAGTTCCGCTACTGCAACGAGTTCCTCTTTAAGGCCGACGCCCCGTTTGACGAGGACGAGTGCCTTAAGTTCCTGGGTTCCATGGGCGACTGCGAGCTGCTCGTGGGCGCCTACCCCGACTACAAGATCCACGTGCACTCCAACACCCCCAACCTGGTGCTCGAGCACATGCTGCAGCTTGGCCAGATCTACGAGGTCTTTATCCACAACATGGAGATGGAGGCCCACGACCGTACCGCTAAGATCCACGAGGACCAGCAAAAGGCCGCCGAGCCCGCCAAGGCCCTGGGTTTTGTCGCCGTTGCCGCCGGTTCCGGTGAGGCCGACATCCTCAAGTCCCTCGGCGTCGACGTGGTCGTTTCGGGTGGCCAGACCATGAACCCCTCCACCGCCGACCTGCTGGGCGCGGTGGACCAGGTCAACGCGACTTCGGTCATCATCCTGCCCAATAACGGCAATATCCGTATGGCTGCCGAGGCTGCCGCTTCTGCCTGCACCGACAAAAAGGTCGCCGTGGTTCCCACCAAGACCGTTCCGCAGGCGTTCTCCGCTCTGTTCGCGGTGCTGCCCGATTCCGAGCTCGAGGACGCCGTCGCCGCCATGGTCGATGCCATCAGCGAGGTTCGCGATGGCGAGGTCACCCGTGCCGTGCGCGATTCCAGCGCCTCTGACGGTTCGCCGATTCACTCCGGTGACGTCATGGGTATCATTGCCGGCTCCATCGACGTGGTCGGCTCCGATGTGAAGCAGGTCACGCTCGAATGCATCAACCGCATGCAGGAGGAAGAGGAGGGCGACGCGCTGACGATTCTGGCCGGCGAGGAGCTGTCCGATGAGGCCTTCCAGGAGATCGTCGACGCCATCGAGGAGGCTCAGCCCGACCTGGAGATTGACGCCCATCGTGGCGAGCAGCCGCTCTATCCCGTGATCTTTTCGATCGAGTAGGCATCTGCCCATGTCCGAGCTGTGCTCCGTGCCGCGCGTCTCGGAGCGCTTTGCCCAGAGCAATGCGCTCGACGAGGATATCGCGCGACTCAAATATGTTTCGGGTAAACGTGAGGAGGCCCTTCGCCGTCTGGGAATTAGGACGGTGGGGGACCTCCTTCTCCATATCCCTCATCGATATCTGGACTTTACACGCTCCTGGTCCATCGAGATGGCGCCTATCGGTACGGTGTGCACGATCGTCGCCACGGTCGATCGTATCGTTCAAAAGCAGCCCCGCCCGCGTATGCAGGTTACCGAGGTCTCGCTTGTGGACGAGACGGGCGTGCTGCAAGTCGCTTTTTTCCGCCAGCCCTGGATTGCCCAGCAGCTCAAGCAGGGCGACCGCCTGGCCGTGATGGGTAAGGTCGAATTTGCCTACGGCTTTAAGCAGATGGCCTCGCCGCATTTCGAAAAGCTCGAGGACGGGCGTGCCGCGGGCACCATCCTGCCGGTTCACTATGTGAGCGACGGTGTGAGCCAGGCTTGGATGCGCCGTATCGTGAGCGGCGCGCTCGAGATTGTCGGCAATCCCTTCGACCCGATTCCCGCGCCCTTGCGCGCCAAGCGCCGCCTTATGAGCAGCGCCCGTGCGCTGCGTTCGATTCACTTTCCCTCGAGTATGGCCGAGCGCGATATCGCGCGCGCACGGCTTGCCTATGAGGAATGCCTCTATCTTCAGCTGGCGCTTCGTCTGCGCAACGACGGCGGTATGGTCGAGGTGGTTCCCTACACCCATACCGCGGGTGATCATTTGACGGCGCTTAGGCGGGCCCTGCCGTTTTCGCTGAGCGACGAGCAGGAGGCCGCGTTCCAAGACATCCTGCATGACATGTGCGATGGCGACCACGTGATGAACCGCTTGCTGCTGGGCGATGTCGGTACCGGCAAGACCGCCGTCGCCGCCTGCGCGCTGGCAGTCGCGGCCGATTCGGGTACCCAGTCCTGCGTCATGGCACCCACGGGCGTGCTGGCGCGTCAATATGCCGATAAGACCGGCCCTTTGCTCTCGCAGGCCGGTATGTCCTGGGCGCTCCTGACGGGTGCTACCCCGGCCGCCGAGCGCGAGCGCATCCATGCACAGCTGCAGTCTGGTGAGCTCGATGTGCTCTTTGGTACCCATGCGGTCCTTTCGGATAACGTAACGTTTAAACATCTTTCACTCGTCGTTATCGACGAGCAGCATCGGTTTGGCGTGGGGCAGCGCAATGCCCTGCGTGCCAAAGGCCCAGGTGCGGACTTGCTCGTTATGACGGCCACGCCTATTCCGCGCACACTGGCGCTTTCGGTCTATGGCGACCTGGACACGTCCATCATTCGTCATCGCCCCGTTCCCGGGGCCGGCGTCTCGACGCGCGTGCTCACCGAGTCGAGCCGCGACCTGGCCTACGGTGCCATTCGCGAGGCGCATGCCCAAGGACAGCAGGCTTACGTTATCTGCCCGCTTGTGGAGCCGAGTGACTCCGCGGACGATTTGGAAGACGTCCCCGGCATTGCTCGCGACGATGAAGGTCGCGTGACGGTGCCCGTGCCGTTACACGACACCGCGACCGAGCTCGACCGCCTGCGTCTGGCATTGCCGGGGCTTTCCGTCGAGCGTCTTCACGGCCGCATGCCGGCGGGGGAGAAGGACCGCGTGATCGACGCCTTTAAGCGCGGCGAGATCGACGTGCTCGTCTCGACTACGGTGGTCGAGGTGGGCGTCGACGTTCCCAACGCCACCGTCATGGTTATCGAGAACGGCGAGCGCTTTGGCTTGGCGGCCCTACATCAGCTTAGAGGCCGCGTGGGCCGCGGCAGCGTGTCGGGCACGTGCCTGGTCATGACGCATTCCAAGGGCAATGGCGGTGTGTCTGCTGCGCAAGACCGCCTGCGGGCGCTCGAAAAGACCTCTGACGGTTTTGCACTTGCGCAGATGGACCTGCGTTTGCGCCACGAGGGCGAAATCTTGGGTTATCGCCAACATGGCGGTGTGACCCTGCGTTTTGTGGACCTGGACGCCGACGAGGATCTTATCGAATGGGCCCATTTGGACGCGGTCGAGCTCTTGCGGTATGCTTGCAACCTTGACTCCGTGGCGACGCGTCCCTTGCGCGATGCGGTCGCCACGCGTTATCGACATATCTTCAAGGAGGTCAGCGGAGGATGAGAATCATCGGCGGTGAATGGCGCGGCCGCAAGATCGAAGAGCCGCGTGGGCGCGATGTCACCCGTCCCACGACCGACCGCGTGCGCGAGGCATGTGCGTCCATGGTCATGTCGGCATTCGATTTCGATCTGGACGAGGTCCGCGTGCTGGATGCCTTTGGCGGCTCCGGTGCCCTGGGAATCGAGATGCTCTCGCGCGGCGCTCGCTCGCTCATCACGTTCGAGATCGATCGCAATGCCGCCCGACTGATCACTAAGAATATCGAGTCGCTGTGTCGCGACCGCTCGCGTTGGCGCGTCGTTACCGGCGATGTGTTGGCGAGCACCTCGCGCGGCCGTGTTCCGGGCGGCCCCTTTGATCTGGTCCTGCTCGATCCACCCTATGCCTTTGGTGCCGAGCCGGTCGAGGAGCTGCTGCGCAATCTTGCCCAGCAGGGCTTGCTGGCACCAGGGGCCTTTGCCCTGTTTGAGCATGCCGCAAGCGACGCGGGCGCTCATCCGGCTGGTTTTGAGACCGTGCGAGAGAAACGCTACGGCATTACCTCGGTTGACTTGCTGCGCTGGGTGGCCGCGGACGAGTGCGACCATGCTAATGACAGCGATATTGACGAGGACGTGCCTTTGGAGGATACCCATGAATGACACTATCAACCGCGTGATCGTTCCGGGTACGTTTGACCCCATCACGTTTGGTCACATCGATGTAATCCGCCGCGCCCGCCGCATTTTTCCCAGCGTGATTGTCGCCGTGGCGGAGTCGCAGGGCAAAAACGGCGTGGGCACCACCTTTATGCTCGATGAGCGCGTGGCGTTGGCCCGCGAGGCCCTGGGCGATATTGACGGTGTCGAGGTACTGCCCTTTACCGGCCTGTTGGTCGATTTTGCCCGTGAGCAGGGTGCGGGTGCTGTGGTCAAGGGCCTGCGCGCCATGACCGACTTTGAGTACGAGCTGCAGCAGGCGGACCTCAACTATCGCCTGGACAACGAGCTTGAGTCCATTTTTGTCATGAGTGCGCCGCAGTACGGCTATATCTCGAGCTCGGTGGTTCGTCAGATCGCATCGCTCGGAAGCGATGTGTCGACGTTTGTGCCGCCCAATGTGGTCGAAGCGCTTAAACATCGCTTTTCGTGACGTTTCATATTGCCTGATGGCATGTGGTAAACTAACACGATGACATGTTACCTATGAAAGGAGACCGGATGCCGGGCGAGAATTTTCCTGGCGACAGGATCGTGAGCCTTGTCGAGGAGCTCGAGGGGCTCATCGAAGAGGCTAAGACGCCGTTCGGCAAGAATGCCCAGATGAAGGTTATCGATGCCGACGTCTTCTTTAACATCCTTGACGAGATCCGTATGAGCTATCCCGAGGAGTGGCAGAAGTCCCGTCGCATCCTCAAGGAGCGCGACGAGCTTATGGCTTCCGCCGCCGCTCAGGCCGATTCCATCATTGCCGATGCTCAGCAGCAGGCACTCACCATTGCCGGTGAGCAGGAGATCGTCCGCTTGGCGCAGCAGCAGGCCGACGATATCCGTGATCGTGCCCAGCAGTACGAGCGCGAGACGCGCTATGCGGCCGAGGATTATGCCGAGCAGGTCTTTACGCACCTCGAGGAGAACCTCAAGAGCCTGACCGGCACCGTTACCCGTTGCCGTCAGCAGCTCAACGAGGGTGCCGCCCAGCAGAACGGTCAGTGGTAATGGCTGAGTTCCCGAGCGTTACCGTCGATCTTTCCGAGCAGCTCGAGTTTCCCGGAGACTCGTATCCGCTGACCGGCAAGGTCGATGTCGCCACCTACACGGTGGGCGAGAAGGAGTACCAGCTGCAGGACGGCATTGCTTACGACGTGGTTTTTACCAATGCGGGCACCGGTGTTCTGCTCTCCGGCATGGTTCGAGCGCACGCCACCGGCGAATGCGACCGCTGCCTTGAGCTCGCCTCGTTTGATATCGCCGGCGAGATCGAGGAGTTCTACCTCTTTGAGGAGCCCGAGGATCCCGAGGCCTACGAGGACGGTTACGAGCTTTTGGGCGAGGACCGCATTGTCGATCTGGGGGAGCCCATTAACGACGCCGTTGTCATGGACACGCCGTTTGTGGTGCTCTGCAAGCCCGATTGCCGCGGCCTGTGCCCCACCTGCGGCATCAATCTCAACGTCGAGCAATGCGATTGCGCTGCCCAGGCCGAGGCCGAATGGGCCGCTGCCACGGAAAATCCATTTGCAGCATTGAAGAATCTCAATCTTGATGAGTAAAAATGTGGTAGTATCGCTACTTGCGCGTAATCGCCACACTGGATAGTTCATAAGGAAGGTCACTATGCCCGTACCTAAACAAAAGCAGGGTCGTATCCGCACCCATACCCGTCGTTCCGCCAACATGAAGATCTCGGCTGCGGCTCAGTCCACGTGCCCCCGTTGCGGCGCTGTCAAGCTCCCGCACCACGTGTGCCCCAGCTGCGGTTTCTACAAGGACCGCGAGGTTATCGTTACCGAGTAACGGTATACTCTGGATACGATGCCGTTCCAACTGGAACCACAATGGCCGGCTCAATGAGTCGGCCATTTTTGTATAAGGAGCACTTGAAATGAGTAACGTTCGCGTTTGTGTAGACGTTGTGGGCGGAGACGAGAAGCCCCAAGTTGTCCTCGACGGTATTGAGGCTGCACTTGCCGCCGATCCCGATATCGAGGTCATTGCTGTTGGCCCCGCCGATATCGTCAACCCCTTTGCCGCGGCGCACGCGCGCGTGGAGGCTCTGGAGGCCCCCGATGTCATCGCCATGGACGACGATCCCATCCGCGCCGTGATGACCAAGCGTAAGTCTTCGATCGTGCTTGCCTGCCGTGCTATTAAGAAGGGTAACGCGGACGCGTTTTTCTCCGCGGGGTCGACCGGCGCCATGACGGCTGCCGCCACCGCCTACGTGACGCCGTTTAGATATTTGGTAGAGGGTAAGAAGCAGCCGGTGCGTCCATGCCTCACCAATGCGCTGCCCAACCGCGCCGGTGGCCTTACGGTACTGTGTGACATGGGGGCCAACCCCGATGTCGAGGTCGACGACATGGTCCGCTTTGCCCAGATGGGTGCAGCCTATGCCCGCGTGGTCCTGGGCATCGAACATCCGCGTGTGGGCCTGCTTGGCAACGGCACCGAGGACGAGAAGGGTTCTAACTTTACCAAGGCGTGCTTCCCGGCTATGAAAGCCGCGGTCCCCGGTTTTGTGGGCAACTGCGAGGGCACCGATCTTACGTCGGGCAATTTTGACGTTGTGGTCGCCGACGGCATGTCGGGCAATATTGCGCTCAAGGCAACCGAGGGCGCTGCCAAGTTTTTGCTGCAAGAGCTCAAGGGCGCCTTTATGTCTTCGCTCGGTACCAAGATCGCCGCGCTGCTCATCAAAAAGCAGATGCGCCAGATGAAAGCCAAGCTCTCGGGCGATGCCAAGGGCGGCGCGATCCTGCTGGGCCTTCGCGGCGTCGTTTTGATTGGCCATGGCGCCACGTCGGCCGAAGCCGTTAAGAACGGTACACTCGCCGCGGCTCAGGCCGTTCGAGCCGGGCTTATCGAAAGCATTGCCAATTCCATGGAAGGTATCGTTTAGCAAGAGCTCCGTTACGTGGCTCAAGCTATGCATCGTGGGGTAGAATCGGAGCCGTGCTGCAATGCGGCTTCCGCCCGCGCGACACATTGTATTCCACGACTTATGAGAGGATGCGCTATGGATCGCTCCGAAATCTTTGACAAGATCGCCGAGGTCGCTGCCGACGTGCTGGGCGTTGACGTTGCCGAGATCAGTGATGAGACAACTTTTGACGACCTCGATGCCAATTCGCTCGAGCGCCTGCAGCTGGTGACGGCCATCGAGGACGAGTTTGACCTCGAGATCGATGACGAGACCCTGTTGTCGCTCACCTCCGTTGCCGACGCCGTCGACGCTATCGAAAACGCCAGGGAGGCCTAGGTCTTGGCTTTATCTCAACGACTCACGCGCGCTCAGGAAATCCTGGGCCATGAGTTTAATAACAAGGTGCTGCTACGCGCGGCGCTCACCCACCCCTCGGCAGTAGAGGGGCAGCCGGTCTCTGCCAGCTATGAGCGGCTTGAGTTTTTGGGTGACTCCATTCTGGGCGCCGTGGTTGCCCGTTCGCTCTTTGAGTCTTATCCCGAGTTCGATGAAGGCAAGCTCACGCGTCTGAAGGTATCGCTTGTTTCGGGTGCCACGCTGTCCGAGGTTTCGCACGAGCTGGGCATCGACGACATCATCATCTTTGGCGCCTCCGAGACCGGTACCGGCGCGCGTGGCCTTAACTCGGCGCTCGAGAACGTCTATGAGTCGCTCGTGGGTGCGTTGTACCTCGATGCCGGCTGGGATGCGGCGGCGGAGTTCATCCACCGCACGCTTAAGCCCCATTTGGCCTCCGAGCGTGCCGAGCACCCCGCGAACCCCAAGTCGTTCTTGCAGGAGTGCGTGCAGGCAGACGGTCACGAGCCCCCGGCATACAAGCTGGTAGGCTCCGAGGGCCCGGCACATGCGCCCACCTTTACCGCCGTGGTGCTTGTCGACGGTATCCGTCAGGGCCGCGGCACCGGCGCCTCTAAGAAAGAGGCCGAGGGAGCCGCTGCACTCGAGGCGCTCGACCGCATGGGTTACACCACCAACGGTGTGATTCTCAACAAGAAGCCCGTTTAAGCGAGGAACCGTGTATCTCAAGTCCCTTACGCTCAAAGGGTTCAAGTCGTTTGCCGACCGCGCCCATATGACGTTTGAGCCGGGCCTGACCGTCATCGTCGGTCCTAACGGCTCGGGAAAATCGAATATCTCCGATTCGATTCTGTGGGTACTGGGTGAGCAGAGCGCCAAGCAGCTGCGCGGCCAGGCCATGGAGGACGTCATCTTTTCGGGCTCGTCGGCGCGCAAGCCGGTGGGCGTCGCCGAGGTCACGCTGGTGCTCGATAACTCGGACCATGTGCTGCCTGTCGACTTTGATGAGGTTGCCATCACCCGCCGCATGTATCGTTCGGGCGAGAGCGAATACCTCATCAATTCGAGTCCGTGCCGCCTGATGGATATCCAGGACATTTTGCACGATTCGGGCTTGGGTAAGGATACGCATTCCATTATCAGCCAGGGCAAGCTCGATGCCATTTTGCAGAGCCGTCCCGAGGAGCGCCGCGCCCTTATCGAGGAGGCTGCCGGCATTTCCAAGCACAAGCGCCGCAAGGAGCGTGCGCTCAAAAAGATTAAGTCGATGGACGAGCACCTTACTCGTGCCCGCGACATCAATAAGGAGATCGCCCGTCAGCTGCGACCGTTGGAGCGTCAGGTCGATCGCGCGCGCAAGTACAAAGAGCTGTCCTCGCGCGCGAACGAGCTTACGCAGATGCTGGCCGTTGACGAGCTTCGTTCGCTGCAGTCGCAGTGGAACGATCTGGAGAGCCGTTCCAAAGAGGGTGCCGCCGAGCTGGAGCTTGCGCAGTACCGCTTGGGCGAAAAGGAGCGCGAGCTCGAGAAGCTCCAGGTGATGCTCGAGGAAAAGGGCCTGTTTGTGGGCGACTTGGGTGAGCAGCGCCGTCATATGCAAGATGTGGTCGGCCGTATTAACTCCGATATGCGCCTGCTCGAGGAAAAGGGCCACAATATGGTGTCGCGCCTGTCCGATATGCGCGGCCAGATTTCGAGCTCCGAGCATCAGCGTCGTCGCGTGGTCGAGGAGCTCGAGGATGCACGTGCCCAGCTTGAGGAAGTGACCGGTGCGCACATGCAGGCCCAGGACGACGTTGACGCCGCCGGCCCTGCCGCCGCCGAGCTCCACGAGCGCCGTGTTGCGCTCGACAATCAGATTTCGCAGCTTACGCGCGAGCAACGCGATGTGCAGCGCGTGGCCGACAAGGCTGCGCTCGAGCTTGCCAAGGTGAAAGACTCGCTGAGCAATGCCGAGGTCGAGGACAACATGTATGCCTCGCGCCTGGAGCAGATTGACGAGCAGCTCGAGGAGGTCACGGCCTCGCTCGAGAGCCGTCGCGACCGCGCCGAGGAGCTCGACGGCGCGCTCGATCAGGCTCGCCAAGCCCAGGCCGATGCGCGCCAGGCCACCGAGGTCGCCCGTGCGGCGTTGAAGGACTTGCGCGCCCGTGAGAGCGAGTCGCGCAACAAGCTGTCCGAGGTGCGCTCTGAGCTTGCGAGCCAAAAGAAGCTCGATGCCCGTATGGCCGATAGCTCGCCGTTGGTGAGCCGTCTGGTAGGGGCATTGGGCGATGACGTAACGGGCCGTCTGGGCGACGTGCTCGAGGCGCCGCGTGAGCTTGAGGGCCTGGTCGAGCAGCTGCTTGCCGGCGATATCGATGCCCTGTTGTTTGATGACGCCGCCACGCTTGAGCGTGCCGGTCGTGCGGCTTTGGACCAAAAGAAGGCCTCGGGCGAGGCACTGCTGGTGGCGCGTGGTGTGAGCGGCTCTGCTGCTGCCGAGGGTGCTGCCGGTTCGCGTCTGGTTGATCGCCTGTCCGTGCGTGCCGGTTATGGCCCGATTGTCGAGGCGCTGCTCGGCGGCTATTACGTGGTCGATGACTTGCCTTGTGCGCTGGCGGCACCAGTCGTTGACGGTGTGACTTATGTGACGCCCGATGGCGCTCGCGTGAGCTTTGGTGGCCTGGTGCGCGTGGGGCTCGATGCCGGCGAGGCCTCGGGTGCCCTGGAGCGGAAGCGCCGCATTCGCGAGCTCGAAGGCCTGGAGCCCGATTTGGCTGCCGTTTTTGAGCATGTGTCGAACCAGGTTATCGAGGCCAATGCGGCCGTCGAGGAGGCGCGTGTCGCCGAGGGTGATGCCGCCGGCGAGATCGCCCGTCTTGAGGGCGAGCGCCGCTCGCTGCTCTCCGAGATTGGCCGCCTGGAGCAAAGCGCCAACAACGCCGAGGTCGAGCGTGCGCGCATCTCCAGGCGCCGCGAGCAGGCGGCCGAGGCCGTTCGCGCCGCGCGCCCGCGCGTTGACGAGCTCACCCGTTCGCGCGACGAGGCCCGTGCGCAGGCAAGCGACCTGGGTCTCCAGATTGCCGAAGCCAACGACGAGCTCGATCGCGTGCGCCGTGACGATTCCGAGGCAGCCGGTAAGCTTGCCGATGCCAAGGTGCGCCTGGCCCAGACGAGCGAGCGCCTGCGTTCTCTGAAGGGCCGCGTGCCCGATCTGGAACATCGCCTGGAGGGCATTGACCGCCGTATCCGCGGAACACGTCAGGCTTCGCGCTCGCTCGAGCTGCTGCGCCTGCGTGTCGATCCCATGCACGAGCGCTATTCGGCCCTGCTGGAGCGTGCATCTGATTGGGCCGCGCGCCTGCGTGACCAGGCCTCACTCGAGGAGGCAGACTCGGCTTCGCTCAAGAAAACCATCGAGGATGCCAAGGCCGAGGTCTCCCGCGCCAAGGAGCGGGTCGATGCCGCCACGGCGACACAAAACGAGTTCAAGGTCGCGCGCGGCAAGCTCGAGGTGCAGGTAGAGGCGGCCATCAAGGCCATTACCGCCGATGGCACCACGGTGCTTGAGGAAGCGCTCATGCTTCCTGCTCCCACCGACCGCGACGCCGCCGAGCGCGAGCTCAACCAGCTCGTGCGCCAGATCAACAACCTGGGCCCTGTGAACCAGGTTGCCATGGAGGAGTACGAGCAGCTCAAGCGCCGCGCCGATTACATCGAGGAGCAGCTGGCCGATCTGGAGAGCGCGCGCAAGGCGCTCACCAAGATTACCGTGGCCATCGACCGCAAGATGCGTAAAGCCTTCCTGGTGACCTTCGAGAAGGTCGATGCGAACTTCCGCGAGATCTTCGCCATGCTGTTCCCGGGTGGCCAGGCGCATCTGGAGATGACCGACCCCGAGCATCCGGCCGAGACGGGCATCGAGGTCGTGGCGCAGCCGCGCGGCAAGCGCATCACCAAGATGATGCTCATGTCGGGCGGCGAGAAGAGCCTGACGGCGCTCGCCCTGCTCTTTGCCGTGTATCGCACGCGTACGGTGCCGTTCTATGTGCTGGACGAGGTCGAGGCGGCGCTCGATGACGCCAACCTGTCCAAGCTCATCGGCGCGCTTGACGTGCTGCGTTCCGATACGCAGCTCTTGGTTATCTCGCATCAGCGCCGTACTATGGAGGACGCTGACGTCCTCTACGGCGTCTCGATGCAAGCTGACGGCGTCAGTCGCGTCGTCTCGCAAAAACTCGATCGCGAAACCGGAAAGGTCGTGAATGCATAATGGGATTCTTCGATGCTCTCTCGCGCGGACTTGAGCGCAGCCGCGAGGCCCTCAACGAGGTCTTTTACTTTGGCGGCGAGGTCGACGAGGATTTTTGGGAGGACCTAGAGGACACCCTCGTCATGGGTGACATGGGTGCCGAGGTCGCCATCCAGGTCTCCGACGACCTGCGCGATGCCGCGGCCAAGAAGAACCTCAAGACCGCCCCGCAACTACGTCGGGCCCTGGCCGAGCAGCTCGAGCAGCATTTTGTACCCGTCGAGCGCGATCCGTTCGCCGACACGCCGAGCTGCGTGCTGTTTGTGGGCATCAACGGTGCCGGCAAGACCACTACGGTCGGCAAGATCGCGAGCGCCATGGCCGCCCGTGGCAAGAACGTCGTGATCGGCTCGGCCGATACCTTCCGCGCTGCCGCCATCGAACAGCTCGATGTGTGGGGCCAGCGCGCCGGCGTCCCCGTCATAAAGCGCGACCGCGGCTCAGACCCGGCAAGCGTTTGCTACGACGTGCTCGACGAGGCCGATAAGCGCGGCAGCGACCTGGTGCTCATCGACACCGCCGGCCGTCTGCACACGAGCCCCGAGCTCATGCGCGAGCTTGCCAAGGTGGTCAACGTGACGCGTAAGCGCGCCGCCAATATGGCTGCCGGCCCCATGCCCGTCTCGGTCGTCCTCGTGATCGATGCCGCGACGGGCCAAAACGGCCTGAACCAGGCACTCGAGTTTAATGAGGCGCTGGGTCTGGACGGTATTATCATGACTAAGCTCGACGGCACGGCAAAGGGCGGTATCGCCATGGCCGTGGCCGAGAAGCTCAAGCTCCCGATTCTGCGCGTGGGCGTGGGCGAGCAGGTCGATGACCTGCAGGAGTTTAATGCCAAAGATTTCTGCCGCGCCCTGGTGGGCGAGTCCAACTAAGGAGTGACCAGTGTTTGATTCTCTGAGCGATCGCCTCAACGACACATTTGACCGCCTGCGCGGCAAGGGCAAGCTGACCGAGGCCGATATCACCTCGGCCATGCGCGACATTCGCATGGCGCTGCTCGAGGCCGACGTCAACTTTAAGGTCGTCAAGGAGTTTGTCGCCAAGACCAAGGAGCGCTGCATGACCGCCGAGGTCATGGAATCGCTGACGCCGGCGCAAAACGTCGTCAAGATCGTGCTCGACGAGCTCACCGAGATGCTCGGCTCCACCGAGAGCAAGCTCGTCTTTAGCAACCGCATTCCCAACGTCATTATGCTCGTGGGCCTGCAGGGCTCCGGTAAGACCACGGCGGCTGTAAAGCTGGCATACCTGCTCAAGAAGCAGGGCCGCTCGCCGCTGCTCGCCGCGTGCGACGTCTACCGTCCCGCCGCTGCCGACCAGCTGGCCACGCTTGGTGGAGAGATCGGCGTGCCGGTCTTTCGCGGTGACGGCGAGCACCCGGTCGATATTGCCAAGGGCGCCATCCAGGAGGCCGTCGACCACCTGCGCGATGTGGTCATCGTCGATACCGCCGGTCGTCTGCAGATCGACGAGCAGATGATGCAGGAGGCCGTGGACATCAAGAAGGCCGTCAAGCCCGATCAGGTGCTGATGGTCGTCGATGCCATGACCGGCCAGGATATCGTCAACGTTGTCTCGACCTTCGCCGAGCGCACCGACTTTGACGGCGTGATCATCTCCAAGCTCGACGGCGATGCCCGTGGCGGCGGCGCGCTTTCGGTGCGCCAGGTGACCGGCAAGCCCATCAAGTTCGTGAGCATGGGCGAGAAGCCCGATTCGCTGGAGCCGTTCTATCCCGACCGCATGGCCAAGCGCATCTTGGGCATGGGCGATGTCGTCGGCATTATCGAGAAAGCCCAGGAGGCAGCCGATGCCGAGCAGCTCGAGGCTGCCGAGCGCATGCTGCGCGAGGGCTTTACCATGAACGACATGCTCGACCAGATGAAGGCCGTCAAGAAGATGGGCGGTATGAAGGGCATTCTGGGCATGCTTCCCGGCGGCCAGCGCGCGCTCAACCAGATGGGCGGCAACCTGGATGAGGGCATCTTCGACAAGAACGAGGCCATCATCATGTCGATGACCAAGGAGGAGCGCCTGCGTCCTTCCATCATCAACGGCCAGCGTCGCGCCCGCATCGCCAAGGGTGCCGGCGTGACCCCCACCGAGGTCAATAGCCTTATGAAGCAGTGGGGCGAGATGAACAAGATGATGGGCCGCATGCGCTCGATGGCCAACCAGGCGCAAGCCGGCGGCAAGAAGGGCAAGAAGGGTAAAAAAGGCAAAAAGATGCGCATGCCCAATATTCCCGGTCTGGATGCCATGGACCTGGGCGGCATGGGCGGCCTGGGCGGCCTGGGTGGCATGGGAACAGGTGGTCCCAAGTCCGATATGGACCTGCTGCGCCAGATGGAAGCGCAGATGCGTAATAAAAAGTAACGACTGGTTGAGTCGAGTATGGCGAAGGCCGCCTGGATGGTACTCCAGGCGGCCTTCGCCGTTCGTTCGCAGGTTTTCTCACGCGCGGAAGCGTGTTGGCGTTGAGGTGCTTGCCACTAGTGGCAGCCACAGCCCTCGTGCCCATCATGGTCGTGGTGGCCGTGGCAGCCGCAGGACTCGCCATGCTCGTGGGCGTGCTCGTGCTCGTGCCCATGGCAGTCGCAGGTGGCCTCGCCGGTCTGCGCGAGCGTGCCGGCAATGAGGGCCTCGACGCAGGCGTCGCAGCTGCCCTGGGCGCCCGCATAGACCGTGATGCCTGCCTGGGTGAGCGCGTTGATGGCGCCGCCGCCGATACCGCCGCAGATGAGCGCATCGACGCCACCGTTGGCGAGCAGACCCGCTAGGGCGCCGTGACCAGTGCCGCCGGTGCCTACGACCTGCTCGTTGAGTACCTTGCCATCCTGGATGTCATAGATTTTGAACTGCTCGCTGCGGCCAAAGTGCATAAAGATGTTGCCGTTGTCGTACGTCGTTGCCACCCTCATGGTGCCGACCTCCTTTGCTGGCCATATGGCCGTCGTCGTAGGTGTGGGGGAGTATGCGATATTGCCGCCCTCGATACTAAGTGCTCGCCCGTTGACCAGCGCGTTTGCCACCTTGCGATGCGCGCGGCTGCAGATGGCCGCCACGGTGGCACGGGCGATGCCCATTTGCTGGGCGACGGCCTCCTGATTGAGGCCTTCCAGGTCGCAAAGCCGTAGGACTTCGAGCTCATCGACCGTCATGTCGATGGCGTCGCCGCTGGCAAGGCCGTCAGGGGTAAAGCCGCGATATTCGGGAATGATCCCAACACGGCGCAATTTTTCGCGTCTTCCTGCCATACACTCTCCAAATCTGACATATGTCAACAATAGGATAGCGCGTATACGAAACCGCTCAAGCTATTTTTGGCATATGTCAAAAAAGCTAAAGGTGCAGCATTTGCGAATGCGGTGCCGTACTGCCGTGCATTGCGTGTGCCGCCCCAAGTGTGCAATTCGATGCTGCGCGCCTGGGCTACAATAAAAATCGCTTATAGGCGACTGACAGGAGGGTCAATGAGCAAAGCTGATCAACAGTTTGTAGCCATGTGCCGCGATATTCTGGACCATGGCACCACTACCGAGGGCCAAAAGGTTCGTCCGGTGTGGGAGGACGGCACCCCTGCCTATACTATTAAAAACTTTGGTGTCACGGCACGCTACGACCTGCGTGAGGAGTTTCCGGCGCTTACCCTGCGTCGTACGGCCCTCAAATCTGCCATGGACGAGATTCTATGGATCTATCAAAAGAAGTCCAATAACGTGCATGACCTCAACAGCCATATTTGGGATGAGTGGGCCGACGAGACCGGCTCCATCGGCAAGGCCTACGGGTACCAGATTGGGCAGAAGAGCCATTATGCCGAGGGTGACTTTGACCAGATGGACCGCGTGCTGTACGACCTTAAGCACACGCCGTACAGCCGCCGCATCATGACCAACACGTATGTGTTTAGCGACCTGTCCGAGATGCACCTGTATCCGTGCGCCTACAGCGTGACCTATAACGTCACGCAGCGCCCGCAGGATGACAAGCCCACACTCAACATGATTCTCAACCAGCGCAGCCAGGACATTTTGGCCGCGAACAACTGGAATGTGTGCCAGTACGCCATTTTGCTGATGATGGTCGCGCAGTCGGTCGATATGATCGCTGGCGAGTTGCTGCATGTGATCGCCGATGCCCATATTTACGACCGTCATGTCGATATCGTCCGCGAGCTTATCGAGCGTCCGCAGTTTGCGGCTCCTAAGGTAACGCTCAACCCCGATGTGCATGATTTCTACGCGTTTACGACTGATGATCTGATCGTTGAGGGCTATGAGCACGGCCCGCAGGTCAAGAACATCCCCATTGCGGTGTAGGTGACGCGCATGACGTGTAAGCTTTCTGCCATTGTCGCCGTGTGCGATGACTGGGGCATTGGGTGCGAGGGTGACATGGTCGTGTCCAACCGTGCCGACATGCGCCATTTTGTGGCGTGCACCAAGGGTTGTCCGGTCATTATGGGACGCAAGACCCTGCTGAGTTTTCCCGGCGGGCGTCCGCTCAAGAACCGCCGCAACATTGTGCTCACGCGCGACGAGGGCTTTGCCCCCGAGGGCGTCGACGTGGTGCATAGCGTTGACGAGGCCTTGGCCGCCGTGGCCGATGAACCTGTTGCGTGGGTGATCGGTGGCGGCGAGGTGTATCGGCAATTTCTGCCGTACTGCGTGGAGGCCGAGGTCACGCACAACCATTGCACCCATGCCGTGGACACGTATTTTCCCAATTTGGATGTCGATCCTGCGTGGGAAGTTGCGCGGCGCGACGGGGTTGCCACGATTGCCGCGGGCGAGGGTGACGAAGGCCTCGATTATGAGTTCGTGACGTA
Organism: Collinsella sp. HCP28S3_E9; assembly: GCF_052065455.1. Lineage (NCBI taxonomy): Bacteria > Bacillati > Actinomycetota > Coriobacteriia > Coriobacteriales > Coriobacteriaceae > Collinsella > Collinsella sp. HCP28S3_E9. Next base: position 62,159 of record NZ_JBQHTZ010000008.1, on the reverse strand, counting down.
TCGTCGTGTTGATGCTTAAATCGTCTGGCGTGAACGGTATCACCGGGTTGATTGAATGCATGGGGCGGCGCTTAGCGTCGCCTCGTTTGGTATAGATGTGCTGTAAAGAAGGGTACGGGCTGGCTGCTATGACTGATGCCGTTGAGGTGCTGCGAATCGATTCCCTTAATGATGAGCGGCTCGACGCCTACGTGCGACTGACGGAGCGCGAGCTGCGCTGCGTGCTGGAGCCGCAAAAGGGCATCTTTATCGCCGAGAGTGCCAAGGTCATCGAGCGCGCGGTGCGTGCCGGATACGAGCCGGTGAGCTTTCTTTTGGGTGAGCGCTGGCTCGATCAGATGATGCCGCTGTTCGAGCGTCTGGTTGTACGCGAGGGCGCAGGTCCGGTTCCTGTGTTCGTGGCCTCCATGGAGCTCATGGAGCAGTTGACGGGCTTTAACGTGACGCGCGGTGCGCTCGCGGCGTTCCGTCGCCCGCGTCAGATTCCGGTTGATGAGTTCTTGGGCGGCGTCGTCGAGGTGGCGGGTGAGCGCCCGGTGCGCGTGTGCGTGCTCGAGGGTATTGTCGACCATACTAATGTGGGTGCGATTTTCCGCTCGGCGGCAGCGTTGAATGTCGATGGCATTTTGGTGAGCCCCACTTGCTGTGACCCGCTGTACCGCCGCTCGGCCCGCGTGAGCATGGGCACGGTGTTTCAGGTGCCGTGGACGCGCATTGGCAGCGAGGCGCGCGTATGGCCGCATGATGGGCTGGCGGCGCTGCACGATGCCGGCTTTTCGTGTGCCGCCATGGCATTGACGGATGATTCGGTGTCGTTGGACGATCCCGCGTTGCAAGAGATTGACCGCATGGCGATCTTTATGGGCACCGAGGGCGCCGGCCTGGGCGCCAAGACCATCGCGGGCTGTGACCGGGCTGTGCGTATTCCGATGGCGCACGGGGTCGATTCGCTCAACGTGGCCGCGGCGAGTGCTGTCGCTTTTTGGCAGTTGTGTCCGCACGTGAGCAACGAGTATCACTACCAGCCGGGACAGTATCACTAGGCAGATATTTTGCACCGGGCTCTGAGTCCGGGTGTTTCGGTTGACGCCGGTCGGTGCTAAGCTGGTGCTGGCCTTGGTCTTAAATTGACGTTTTGTTGTTTGACGTGCGCTGGTGGGGAGGGCGTGTGGCTAAGAAATCTACGGCTATCGATGTAACACAGGGTGTTATTTGGCAGCAGTTGCTTTCGCTGTGCGTTCCCATCTTTTTTAGTTCGTTCTTTCAGCAGGCATACACGCTTATCGGTACCTATATCGTCGGTCAGTTTGGCGGCAAGCTCGCGCTGGGCGGCATCCAGGCCACGATGGTGCTCACGGAGCTCTGCATCGGTTTTTGCGTCGGTGTTGGCGCCGGCTGTGCTGTTATTACGGGTCAGTATTTTGGCCAGCACGATGATGAGCGACTGAGTCGTTCGGTCCATACGGCCATGACGCTCGCTCTGGTGGGCGGTATCGTCGTCTCGATTCTGGGCATAGTGTTCGTTGAGCCCATGCTGGTGCTTATGAATACGCCGCATGAACTATTGGCCGAGGGTGTGGCCTATGCTCGTTGCTATTTTGCCGCCATGGTTGCGGCGCTGCTGCTCAATATGGGAACGGCACTGTTGCGTGCCGTGGGTGACACGCGTGGGCCTGCCGTGATCATCGCTTCCGGCTGCCTCGTTAACGTGGTACTGGATATCATTTTTGTTGCTGTGCTGCATATGGAGGCTTTGGGCTGCGGCATCGCGGTGGCGCTGACCATTTGCTCCAACGCCACGATGATTGTGATTCGCATGATGCACGCACCGGGTGCGTGGCGGCTTTCACTGTCCAAACTCGGCATTGATCCTGGTATTTGCAAGAGTATGATCTCGTGTGGCCTGCCGCTTGGCTTTCAGTCTGCTGCGTATTCGATTTCCAACGTCTTGATTCAGGTGTCGGTCAACTCGTTTGGTGCCGATGTCACCACGGCCTGGGGTCTTTCGGGTCGCTTGGATGGCATTGTCTGGATGGTTACCGAGGCGCTTGGCGTGTCGATCACCACGTTCTCGGCACAGAACTTTGGCGCGCGCAACTACGAGCGCATGCGCAAGGGCTACCATACGTCGCTCGTGCTGTCGTTTATGCTCATTGGTGGCCTGTCTGCCGTGCTGCTGGTGTTCTCGGGTCCTCTGTCGCGTCTGTTTGTCGACGATGCTTCGATTTCGGCCTACACCACGACCATCATCCATTTTATTGCGCCGTTCTATGCGATTTTCTCGATTATCGAAAACGCGTCGGGCTCCATTCGCGGTGCCGGCGTGAGTTTGCAGCCCATGATTCTCACGATTTTCGGCACCGTCGTGCTCAGGGTGATCTGGGTGTTTGCGATCATGCCTTTCGATCCGTCGCTTGAGCTCCTGCTGCTGGTTTACCCCGTAACCTGGCTCATCACGGCCGCGATGTTCACCATCTACCACCACAGCGGCAACTGGCTAGGCCGCGCTACTGCCTAATGATCCATATGAGACGGAGGAAAACGAATCATTGCTCTCCGTGGTGATATCGATGATTCGTTTTCCTCCGTCCCCTTTGGATCAATTAGTATTCGATGCCTTGGCGGGCTAGGAGGCCTTCGTCGAAGTAGTGTTTGACGGGGCGCATTTCGGTTACGAGGTCGGCAAGGTCGGCGAGGGTCAGCAAGCCGCGGCCAGTGAGCACGAGCTCCGTGGTGGTTGGTTTCATCGCGATCAACGCTTCGACATCTTCGCGCGTCACAAAGCCCCGTCGCATGGCTTCTCCCAGCTCATCCAAGATCAGCACGTCGACTTGGCTAATCTGCTCGCGCGCCAGCTCCATGATCTGTGCGGCACAGGCTTCGGGCGTGTTGCGGTCGGCTTGTACGATGCAAAGCCCCAATCGAGGAGCTGCGTCATGTTCGGCGCAGTGCAGCTTCTTGGCAAACTGAAGCATGAGCACGTTAAGTCCATAGCCCGTGGCGCGCAGCGCGAGCCCCAGCGCAGCCGTCGTCTTGCCCTTGCCGTCGCCCGTATAGATTTGAACCTTGCCGACTTCCAGTGATGCCATCTCTGTCCTTTCGCGCCCGGTGTCGGTTTATCGCCGGCCGGGTTGGGTATTCTAGTTAGCATTATCAACCCCAGTAGATGGAGTTCAAGCAGATGGAGATGGATGACAACAAACGTAGACGGAATATGATCCTCTACGTGCTCATCGCCTTCGTCGTCTACCTCGTGCTCTCGACCGTTCTGTTCCCCAACATCGGTCACACGCAGCAGATTACGAAGACCGATTACTCGACGTTTGTCAAAGCGCTCGACAAGAAGAGCGTCGATAAGGTCGAGTACAACACGGACGATTACTCGATTTATTACACCAAGAAGGGCGAGGACGAGAACATCGCCTACAAGACGACCGGTGTGCCGAATGATGCGGGCTTTACCGATCGCGTGCTTGAATCTGGCGCCTCGCTTGAGTCGGTCGTTCCCGATAAGAACTCGGGTCTGATGACTTACTACCTGCTCACCCTCATTCTTCCCATGGCGATTTTCTTCCTGATCGGCTGGTGGCTCAACCGCCGCATGAAGAAGGCCATGGGTGATGACGGTCCGTCGATGAACTTTGGCGGCGGCGGTTTTGGCGGCGGTGGACTGGGCAAGTCCGGCGCGCGTGTGATTGCCTCCAAGGATGTGGGTGTGACCTTTAAGGATGTCGCTGGCCAGGAAGAGGCCAAGGAGTCCCTCAAGGAGGTCGTCGACTTTCTGGAGAAGCCGCAGCGCTACGAGGAGATTGGCGCCAAGCTGCCGCGCGGTGCCCTCCTTGTCGGCCCTCCGGGTACCGGTAAAACCCTGCTTGCCAAGGCTGTGGCCGGCGAGGCGGGTGTGCCGTTCTTTAGTATTTCGGGCTCTGAGTTTGTTGAGATGTTCGTCGGCCGCGGCGCCGCCAAGGTTCGCGATCTGTTTAAGCAGGCCAAGGAAAAGGCCCCGTGCATCGTCTTTATCGATGAGATCGATACTATTGGCAAGAAGCGCGACGGCGGCGGCTTTAGTGGCAACGACGAGCGCGAGCAGACGCTCAACCAGCTGCTGACCGAGATGGACGGCTTCGATAACCACAAGGGTATCGTCGTCCTCGCTGCCACCAACCGTCCCGACAGCCTTGACCCGGCCCTGTTGCGCCCCGGTCGTTTTGATCGCCGCATCCCCGTTGAGCTGCCCGACCTGACCGGCCGCAAGAACATTCTTGAGCTGCACGCCAAGAGCGTGAAGACGCAGCCGCCGATCGACCTGACCGCGATTGCCCGCGCCACGCCCGGTGCCTCGGGCGCCGACCTGGCCAACATTATCAACGAGGGCGCCCTGCGTGCCGTCCGCGAGGGTCGCAAGCGCGCCACGCAGGACGATTTTGAGGAGTCGGTTGAGGTCGTCATCGCCGGTCAGCAGCGCAAGTCCACGGTGCTGTCCGACCACGAGAAGCAGGTCGTTTCTTATCACGAGATCGGTCATGCCATCGTTGCCGCTCGCCAGAAGGGCTCTGCGCCGGTCACAAAGATCACCATCGTGCCGCGCACGAGCGGCGCTCTGGGCTACACCATGCAGGTCGAGGAGGATGAGCGCTTCCTGACCACGCGCCAGGAGATCCTGGACAAGCTCGCCGTCTATTGCGGTGGCCGTGCAGCCGAGGAGCTCATCTTTGGCGAGATGACGACCGGCGCCGCCAACGATATCGAGCAGGCCACCAAGCTCGCCCGTAACATGGTGACGCGCTTTGGTATGTCCGATGAGTTTGGCATGATGGCGCTCGGTACCGTGCAGAACGCGTACCTTAACCAGGATACGTCGCTCACCTGCGCCCCCGGTACGGCCGAGCGCGTGGACGCGATTGTCGCCAAGCTGATCGAGGATGCGCACGACCGCGCCCTGCAGATCCTTAAGGAGAACAAGTTTAAGCTCCACGAGCTGGCTCGTTATCTGTACAAGAAGGAGACGATTACGGGCGAGGAGTTTATGAATCTCCTCACGCGTGAGAATCCGCTGATGCCAAAGCAGCAGTAATACTAGTTGCGCAGTGATTTCGCCCCATTTGAGTGTCCACCTCAAATGGGGCGTTTTGCTTGGGAAGAGTTGTATATGAAGATCGTGGTAAGTGCCTGCTTGATGGGCGAGAGCTGCAAGTATAACGGGCTCGATAATTACCATAGCGAGCTGGTCGAGGCCTGCGAGCGCACGGGAACCGAGGTGCTCCTCGTGTGCCCCGAGGTTTTTGGCGGCCTGCCCACACCGCGCAAGCCGTCCGAGATTGTGAACGGCGAAGTCCGTACCTGTGAGGGCGCCTCGGTCGATCGTGAGTTTCGCCTGGGTGCTGAGCGTGCACTCGACATGTGCGAGCAAGCGGGCGGGCCGGAAGAGATCGCCGCGTGCATCTTACAGGACCGTAGTCCCTCGTGCGGTGCAGGTCGCATCTACGATGGCACCTTTAGCGGCACGCTCACCGCGGGCAACGGCGTTTTCGTCGACCTGCTCCTGCGCCACGGGTACCGTGTGATTCCCGCAAGTGAATTTGACCCGAGCATGTTGGAATAGCAAAAGAATGGGGGCGGCCATCGAGTAGATGGTCGCCCCCTTTACTGGCAAGCTAAACAATTTCAACAGATGTTCAATGGCGTTTGCCCAGATAAAACCTGCCAAAATAAACCTGTCCCTTTTTGGTAGGTTAGGCGAGGAGCGTGTGGCCGTAGGCGTTGGCTGCCTTGATGGCGGCGGCGAACTTCTCGTCGGTGAAGGGCTCGGGGTTACCCTGCTTCCACTCGTTGGTGGCGTGCGCGTACTCGCACAGGGCAGGGATATCGGCCTCGGAAAGCCCGACCTGCTCAAGCGTCACGGGCAGGCCCATCTGCTTGTTAAAGGCGGCATAGCGCTCAAGGTTCTCGGTGTCGCCCGTGTAGGCGAACAACACGAGCACGCCCAGGCTTACGACCTCGCCGTGCAGGTAGGTGCCCTCACGCGGAATGCTGCAAGTGGCGTTGTAGAACGCGTGTGCCACGCTCGAGTTGTAGTAGTAATCGTTCTGGTTGGTCAGGTTCGAGACATAGCCCGTGTTGACTACGATGTCGAGCGCGATCTGCTTGACGGCCTCGCTCGACAGGTCCTGGCGCACGTCCTCAAGACCCTGGACGCCATAGGTAAACAGCGGCTCGGAGCAGGTGTGGGCGAGTGCCAGGCCAAGACCGGCGGTGTGCTCCAAATTTCCGGCGCTCGTGGCGTACTCGACCTCGGGCTGCTTAGACAGGGCATCGCCCACGCCGGCCCAGAAGTACTCTGCCGGTGCCTCGGCGATGATCTTGGGGTTGATGAAAATGTGCGCCGGTCGGTTGGGGTACGAATAGCCCTCGAGCGAGCCGTCGTCGTTGTAGACAACGGCAATGGCGGTCGCGGCGGAGCAGTTAGAGCAAATCGTCGGCACGGTAAAGACGATCTTCTTGAGCTCGATAGCTGCGGTCTTCACGGTGTCGAGTGCCTTGCCGCCGCCGCAGGCGATAAGCACGTCGGCTTCCTGGCAGGCGGGGGAGTTTACGACCTTGGCGATATTGGCGCGTGTGCTGTTGGTGCCGTAGACGCGCGTCTCCAGAACCTCGACGCCGGTGCCTGCCAGCGCGGCTTCGATACCGGGAAGTGCTGCAGCCAGTGCTCGCTTGCCACCGATGATTGCGACCTTGGTCGCTCCGTATTCGGCCAGCGTGCCGGGCAGCTCGTCGAAGCAGTCCTCGCCGACGGTATAGTCGCTCATTCCGATCGTGCGCATAGCAACCTTCTTTCGTTCGATAAAGTGCTTTCAGGTATTTTGCTCCTAGAGAAGGTCCACAGCCGCGAGAAATTTCGAACGTATAAAACCAGTGTTGAGGGTTTTTCGTCGGCGCGGAACGTGCTAGCATACTCCGCATAAGCGTTGATGGGGACGAGTAGTCGGCCGTTCGCATGCTACAGAGAGCGGGTAGCGCTGAGAACCCGTGCATGCGACCGATGAAAATCACCCCGGAGCTGCGGTCCCAACGGACGTGCCGCGCAGGCACGTCTTAGTAGATATCGCCGAGATGGTCGTCGATACAGGCCAGCCGAGTAACGGATGCGAGCGCGCGGCGACGCGGGCGAGGGCATCTAAGCTGGGTGGTTAAGCGAAGAGCTTTTACGGGCAGACCGCCTGTCTTGTGGCGCTTCGTCCCAGCTTGTAGGGACGGGCGCTTTTTTTGGTGCCCAGCGGGCGTGCGCGCCCATGACAAGAAAGGGGTACCGTGGCAAACGAGTACAAGCAGACGATGAATCTGCCCAAGACCGGTTTTCCCATGCGTGCCGGTCTTTCCAAGTCCGAGCCCAAGCGACTCAAGGACTGGCAGGACAACAAGGTCTACGAGCAAGTTCTAAAGAAGAACAAGGGTCACAAGAAGTTCGTGCTGCACGACGGCCCTCCGTATGCCAACGGCCCGATCCACATCGGCCACGCCATGAACAAGATCTCTAAGGACATGATCAACCGTTACTGGATGATGCAGGGCTATGAGGTTCCCTATGTCCCTGGTTGGGACTGCCACGGTCAGCCGATTGAGCACAAGGTCGAGGAGAAGCTCGGCACCGAGAAGTTCAACCAGACCTCCACGGCTAAGATCCGCGAGCTTTGCAATAAGTTCGCTGTCGAGAACATCGAGCTGCAGAAGGCCGGCTTCCGTCGCCTGGGCGTGCTTGGCGACTGGGACAACCCGTATCTGACGCTCTATCACCAGCATGACGCCGCCGACATCGAGGTCTTCAAGGCCATGTTCGACAAGGGTATGATCTATCGCGGTCATAAGCCCGTCCACTGGTGCAAGCACTGCCACACCGCGCTGGCCGAGGCCGAGATCGAGTACTCCGACGAGACGAGTCCGTCCATCTTCGTGCGCTTTGAGATGACCACTAAGCCTGCCGGTCTTGAGAACTTCGACGGCCCGGTTGACTTCATCATCTGGACGACCACGCCGTGGACCATCCCCTCCGACCAGGCCGTTTCCCTTAAGCCCGGCGCCGCCTATGTTGCCGTTGAGCACGATGGCCGTGCCGAGGTCATGCTCGAGGACCTGGCTCCCAAGTGCTGTGAGGAGTTTGGCTGGGAGTACACCCCGGTCATGGTCGACGGTAAGCCCTATGTGGTTCCCGCTGAGACCTTCCATCACATCCACTACAAGCAGCCGATCTTTGACGGTGTCGAGGGCGTGGCACTGCTGGCCGATTACGTCGGTGTCGATGACGGTACCGGTATCGTCCACAACTCGCCCGGCCACGGCGTCGACGACTACTTCGCCTGCCTCAAGGAGGGCATCACCGATATCTGCATGCCGGTCGATGACGACGGTAAGTTCTACACCGGCGAGGAGTTTGGTACCGGTGGCCCCTTCAGCGGTATGGATACCGACGAGGCCAATCCGCACATCATCGAGTTCCTGCGCGAGCGCGGCACCCTGGTCCTCGAGAAGAAGATCACGCACAGCTATCCGCACTGCTGGCGCTGCAAGCACCCGGTGCTCTTCCGTGCTACCGACCAGTGGTTTGTCTCGATGGACAAGACCGGTTTGCGCGAGCAGGCTGGCAAAGATATCCGCGAGAACGTCAAGTGGTATCCGGCCCACGCGGCCAACCGCATCGGTGCCATGGTCGATCAGCGTCCCGACTGGTGCATCAGCCGTCAGCGCAACTGGGGCGTGCCTATCCCCAGCTACACCTGCGCCGACTGCGGCGAGAAGGTCATGAACGACGCCACGCTCGACGCCGTCATCAAGCTCTTCCACGAGAAGGGCTCCGACGCCTGGTTCACCGACGCTCCCGAGAGCTACCTGGGCGAGGCCTGCGTCTGCCCCAAGTGCGGCGGCCATCACCTCAAGGCCGATAAGGACATCCTCGACGTGTGGTGGGACTCCGGCGTGTCCTGGAAGGCCGTCTGCGAGTATCGCCCCGAGCTTGAGTACCCGGCGGATGTGTACCTCGAGGGCTCCGACCAGCACCGCGGCTGGTTCCAGAGCTCGTTGCTCACCTCGGTGGGTGCCAACGGCCACGCTCCGTACAAGGCGGTCGTCTCGCAGGGCTTCACGCTCGATGGCCAGGGCCGCAAGATGTCCAAGTCGCTCGGCAACGTCATCGACCCCAACAAGGTTTGCGACGAGATGGGCGCCGATATCATCCGCCTGTGGGTCGCCTCGGTCGATACCAGCTCCGACGTCTCCATCGACCACGAGATCCTTGCTCGTACGTCCGATGCCTACCGTCGTTTCCGCAACACGCTGCGCTTCCTGCTCTCCGAGCTCGAGGGTCAGTTTGAGCCCGAGACCGACGGCGTCGCCTTTGCCGACCTGCTGCCGCTCGACAAGCTCATGGTTGCCCGTCTGACCCAGGTCCAGGCCGAGGTCGACGACGCCTACGCCAGCTACGAGTTCCCGCGCGCCTACCGTGCGCTTTACGACTTTGTAGTTACCGAGCTTTCCAACGTGTACCTCGACGCCCTGAAGGACCGTCTGTACTGCGACAAGCCCGGCTCGCTCGAGCGCCGCAGCGCCCAGACCGTGCTCGCTGAGCTCTTCTCGATGCTCATGCGCGACCTGCAGCCGATCCTGTCCTACACGGTCGACGAGGCCATGGCCTATGCGCCCGCCGGCTGCGTCGATCACCAGAAGTACGCCGCGCTGCTCGATTGGTACAAGTCGCCCATCACGGTCGACGAGGCCAATGAGTTCGAGGGCGTGCTCGAGGCCTCGCTCGAGCTCCGTAGCGCTGTGACCAAGGCCCTTGAGGATGCCCGCTCCGCCGGTACCTTCACCAAGAGCCAGCAGGTCCGCGTCAAGGCGGTCGTTCCCGCCGAGATGTATGCGCTGCTGACCGGCGACAAGGCCGTCGATCTGGCCGAGTTCTACATCGTCTCCGATGTTGAGCTAACCCAGGGCGAGGAGCTTTCCGTTGCTATTGAGGCCGCCGAGGGCGAGTGCTGCGACCGTTGCTGGAACTATCGCACCACCGTCGGCGAGTACAACGGTCACGCGCATATCTGCGAGCGCTGCGCGAACGCCTTGTAGTTACGCGGTTTTACCAAACCGCGTAACAGGTTGACGCTGCAAACCCGCCAGAGCGGCAATCTGCCTTTCAGCTTCGGCGGCATGACCAGAAGGTCTATGCCGCCTTGCTTCAAGGCACCTTGCTCGCTCTGGCGGGTTTTCGATGTCGGTAGTCTTTTTGGGACGGGGCTTTTTTAGCTGCCCTACCTCAAATAAGGACTTAATCTTCGAAAGCGCTGGACTGAGTAGCTAAAAAAGCCCCGTCCCAAAAAGACTACCAAAAAGACTGCCCGGTGAAGGGACAAGGGGACAGCCCCTTTGTCGCATTGGTGGATATGTCGTGCGTTCTGCGTATGGCAATATAAGATGGTTATTTGCGTTAAATGGAATTCGATTGTCTTGAGGGTAGGGGATTGATTTGGGTCGTGGTGCGGATATGACGCCGCCTTTGCGTTGGCGGTTGGGTGTTGCTGGTGGGGTGACGCTCTTTGTGTTGCTTGTTGACCAGCTGACCAAGCTTGCGGTTCGTGCCGTGGGCGATACCCTGCATATGACTGTTATCCCCGGCGTGATCGATTTTGTGTTTGTCCGCAATATCGGAGCTGCCTTTAGCATGGGCGAGGGCCATGGCATAGCGTTTGCCGTGCTGGCGCTTGCGGCCATTGCCGCCATTGCCGTGTACTTGCTCCGTGCTCCTCAGCTCGCTCGCCTAGAGGTCGTGGGTATGGCCATGGTTGCGGGCGGCGCCATCGGCAACGCGATCGATCGCCTGGCCATGGGCTTTGTGACTGATTTTATTGCCACTACCTTCATTGATTTCCCCGTCTTTAACGTGGCCGATATCGGCATTACCGCCGGTGTCGTGCTGGCGCTCATCGGATACATGTTCTTGAGTCCCGCCGCTCGCGAGGTCGATGCGACCGCCGAGCTCAACGCCCGTGACGAGGCCCGCGCCAAACGTAAAGCTAAGCAGCGTGGGGAGCGTGCCCGCAAGATTCGCGAAAGGAATGAGCGCTAATGGCCGACATCCATATTCTCGTTGCCGACGATTGCGCCGGTCAACGTCTCGACGCCTATCTGGGCGCCAACGATGGCTGCCCCACGCGCTCTGCCTGCGCGCATCTGATCGAGGGAGGCGCCGTTGCCGTCAACGGCGAGACCTGCCTATCTAAAAAGTATGCCGTACGCTCCGGTGACCGCATCTCGGTCGACCTGCCCGAGCCGCATGACCCGACCGACGTGATCCCCGAGGCCATCCCGCTCGACATTCGCTATGAGGACGACTATCTTATGGTGCTCTCCAAGCAGCGCGGCCTGGTGTGCCATCCTGCGCATGGTCATGAGAGCGGCACCCTTGCGAATGCCCTGGTCTATCACTGCGGTATCGACCATCTGGGTACCGTGCAGGGCGAGGACCGCCCCGGCATCGTGCATCGTCTGGATCGCGATACCTCGGGTCTTATGCTCGCGGCTAAAGACGACGACACCCAACGCGCGCTCCAAAATCTCATTCGTACGCGCACGCTCGACCGTCGCTACATTACGCTCGTTCATGGGCACATCGCCATGGACGAGGGCACTATCAACACCGGTATTGCCCGATCGACGCGTGACCGCGTGAAGATGGCGGTTTCCGATGACCCCTTTGCGCGCCAGGCCATCACGACCTTTAAGGTTCTTGAGCGCTTTGATTCCACGCGTTTCGACGACGGCTACACGCTTGTCGAGTGTCACCTGTTTACCGGCCGCACGCATCAGATTCGCGTTCACATGCGCCATATCAACCACGCCTGCGTGGGCGATCCGCTCTATGGCAAGTGCGATGCTCGTGCCGATCAGGGTTTGACCAGGCAGTTCCTGCATTCCTGGCGTGTGGCGTTCGATCATCCCGTGACGGGGGAGCACATCGAGTGCCGTGACGAGCTGCCATGGGATCTTGCGGCGGTTCTGGATGATCTGGCCCCGCGTTCGCTTGGTCGCACTGCCGCTGGCAACGAAATCGTCCCTCAGCTCGGTCTGCTCGAGGCCTAGCCAGTATTAGGTGGTTTCTTGAACTCCGTAAGCCTGCGGTAAGATATACGGTTGTTTACGTCACGCGTTCCTGGGAGCCTGCATGCTCGCCTTTTTACAAACCAACACACCCATCGTGATCTTCAACCAGATTGTCGTCACGCTGCTTACGGCCTGTTTTCTGTACCAGGTGGTCTTCTTCGTCATCGGCGCTCTTCGTGGTGAGGTCGCGCCTCCCAAGGCCAAGAAGCTCCATCGTTATGCCTTCTTTATCGCGGCGCATAACGAGGAGGCCGTGATCGCCAACCTCGTACGCTCCATTAAGGACCAAGATTATCCGTCCGAGCTTATCGAGGTCTTCGTGGTCGCCGATGCCTGCACCGACAACACGGCGCAGCTCGCGCGCGAGGCGGGCGCCGTCGTCTATGAGCGCAATGACTTGGCCCGTAAAGGCAAGAGCTGGGTCATGGACTATGGCTTCGACCGCATCCTTAACGAGTATCCCGATACGTTTGAAGGCTACTTTATCTTCGATGCCGATAACGTTATCGCCCGCGATTACGTGTCCAAGATGAACGATGCTTTTGACCAGGGCTTCCATGTTGTTACGAGCTATCGCAATTCCAAGAACTTTGGCAGCTCGTGGATCTCGGCAGCTAATGCCACGTGGTATCTGCGCGAGGCGCGCTTTCTCAACAATGCGCGCAACATCTGTAAGACGTCTTGCGCCGTTTCGGGTTCGGGCTACCTCATCTCCGCCAGCGTTATCGAGGGTATGCACGGATGGCAGTTCCACACGCTGACCGAGGATATTCAGTTCACCACGTTCTGTGCCATTCACGGCATTCGCATTGGCTATGCGCCGGCGGAGTTCTTTGACGAACAGCCCGTGACGTTTAAGGCATCCTGGAAACAGCGTATGCGTTGGACCAAGGGCTTCTACCAGGTGTTCTTTACGTACGGTAAGCACCTGGTCAAATCGACCTTCCGCTATCATCGCTTTGCCGCCTACGACATGTTTATGACGATCGCACCGGGCATGCTGCTCTCTCTGATCTCGATGCTCGCTAATGCGACGTTCCTCATCGTGGGCGGCCTTTCGCACGGTTTCTTGGCTACCGAAGTCGAGATGCAGGCGTGTGCCGCTTCGCTCATTATGACCTTCGCTATGATGTACCAGACTTTCTTTATCCTGGCGCTGCTCACGACTATCTTTGAATACAAGCATATTCACTGCGCGCAAAAGTGGCGTCTGGTAACCAACCTGTTTACCTTCCCGATCTTTATGTTCAGCTATATCCCCATTACGGTGGCAGCGCTGTTCTTGAAGGTCGACTGGGTGCCGACGCAGCACGCCGTAAGCGTTACCCTCGACGAGGTCATGCAGGGCGCCAAATAACCACCATCAAAACCACCACAAAGGGGATATAGAACCTTTGCGGTGGTTTTACGTTTGAGCGCTCAGTTGAGGGGTTTCGATGTTCTATATCCCGTTTTGGATTTGCATCTTTGCCGGCGCGGTGATTGATGCCCGCGAGCGGCGGTTTCCCAATGAGCTTGCCGGCGCGTGTGCGGTGGCGGCGTTTGCAGGCGTCTGGCTCGACAAGGGCGTTAACATGGCGCTTGATCACGCCGGTCTTGCGGTCGTCGTCTACCTTGCCCTTGTGCTTACTGAGTCACTCTGGCGTCGCCTTCGCCATGCCCCTGGCGTTGGCATGGGGGATGCCAAGGCGCTCTTTGCCCTTTGCACCTTCGATCCCCTGGGCGGCGTCGTCGCGTTTGCGGTTGCGCTCCTGACCCTTGCCGCCGCCTGTCTCATCGTAAAATCGCGCTCGCTGCCTTTGCTGCCGTTTTTGGTGCCAATATTTGCCATAATCGAGTTCGTGGGTAGTACGCTGTAACCGTTTGCGCGCCCTTTTTAAGGAGCATGCCATGGCAATCAATCAACAGACAGCCGCCATCAAGGCGCGCCTGGATCGCATTCCCGCGGCGTTGTCGCCCGAGCTGGTCGAGCGCATTGCCGCCGACCGCGCCGCGGGTGTCGTTAATCCCTATCGATGCGGTGACGACCAGGCCATCCGCCGTGTCGATCGGGCCGCAGACGAGGGCACGCTTATGCGTCCGGCCTTTATGCGCGATATCGAAAAGATTCTGCATCTGCCAGCATACACACGTTATGCAGGCAAAACGCAGGTCTTCAGTTTTCGCAGCAACGACGATCTGTCGCGCCGCGGCCTGCACGTGCAGCTTGTCTCGCGCATCGCTCGCGATATCGGGCGTGCTCTGGGGCTCAACTGCGATCTGATCGAGGCGATTGGCTTAGGCCACGACTTGGGCCACACGCCCTTTGGCCATGCCGGCGAGCGTTTCCTCAACGATATCTATCACGAGCGCACGGGTCGCTATTTTTTCCATAACGTACAATCCGTTCGCGTGCTCGACGCGCTGTACGGCCGCAACGTGTCGCTCCAGACGCTCGATGGCGTACTGTGCCACAACGGCGAGTACGAACAGCGTGTTTTTGAGCTTTCGGACATGGGTTCCTTTAACCAGTTCGACCGAACCGTCGAGGAATGCATTGCCACGGGTTATAGCGCAATTGAGCACCTGCGCCCCATGACGCTCGAGGGCTGCGTGGTTCGCATCTCGGATATCCTTGCCTACGTCGGGCGCGATCGGCAAGACGCCATTGCGGCGGGCCTGCTGTCACCCGACGCCTTTGACGATGACCTGGGCGGTGCATACAACAGCTGGATCCTTACGCATGCCTCTATTGATATCGTCGAGCACAGCTATGGCAAGCCGCGCATCGAGATGAGCGAGGACCTGTTTGAGGAGATCCGCCGGGCCAAGCGCGAGAACTACGTGAAGATCTATAGCAAGGGCGGCATAGAAGGCGACTCCGAAGCGGAGCTGCGCGAGGCCTTCGAAAAGCTCTATGACCGTTGCCTGCGGGATATAAACGAAGGCGACGAGTCCTCGTATATCTTTAAGCACCACATTTCTCGCATTGAGCAGCAGCTTTCCTACTACGATCGCACCTATGCATGGCAGGACGATAAGGACCAGACGGTCGTGGATTACATTGCGAGCATGACGGACGGTTATTTCTGCGAGCTCACGAGCAAGCTGTTCCCGGGATTGATGTTTCCGCACCGTACCTATATTAACGAACGGTAGTTCGTATATATTCGGTATACTGTTCATGGAAAACGTTTTTGATTGATGCACGGGATGGCTATGGACGACCTGTTTTCTGCTTCGACGCGTGAGCGTTCCTTTCAGAATGCGCCGCTTGCGGTGCGCATGCGGCCCAATTCGCTCGACGAGTACGTGGGCCAGCAAAAGGCCGTCGGTAAGGGCTCGTGGTTGCGTGCCGCGATTGAGCATGACGTGCTGTCGAGTGTGATTCTGTATGGGCCGGCCGGTACGGGCAAGACGACGCTGGCCCACATTATCGCCAACCATACCAAGAGCGAGTTTGTCGAGGTCAGCGCCGTGACGGGCACTGTGAAGGACCTGCGCCGCGTGATTGACGAGGCCAAGACGCGCCTGAATACGTACGACCGTCGCACCATTCTTTTCATCGACGAGATTCACCGCTTCTCCAAGTCGCAGCAGGATGCCCTGCTGCATGCGGTTGAGAACCGTACCGTCATTATGATTGGCGCCACGACGGAGAATCCGTACTTCGAGGTCAACTCGGCGTTGCTCTCGCGCGGTCGCGTGGTGGAACTTGAACATTTAAAGGACGAGGATATCGCCACGCTTATCGAGCGTGCGCTCGAGGCGCCGCAGGGTTTGAACGGCAAGTTCTCGGCCGATGAGGATACGGTTAAGACCATCTGCACGCTGGCTGCGGGTGACGCTCGCTCGGCACTCACGACGCTCGAGCTTGCGAGCGAGATTGCCGTCACGCGTCCCGATACCGAGGGAACGCCAGCGCCGGCGGCGGGGGAGCGTTATCCCATTACCGTGGATGACGTAAAGATTGCTAATCCGCGCCGTGGTTTTTCGTATGACAAAAACGGCGACATGCACTACGACATCATCAGCGCGTTTATTAAGTCTATGCGCGGCAGCGACCCCGATGCCACGATCTATTGGCTCGCGCGCATGATCGATGCGGGGGAGGATCCTAAGTTTATCGCTCGCCGTATTATGATTCAGGCTTCCGAGGATGTTGGCAACGCCGACCCGCAGGCGCTATTGGTGGCCCATGCCGCGTTTAAGTCTGCCGAGGTCATCGGTTATCCCGAGTGCCGCATTAATCTGGCTCAGGCTGCACTCTATGTGTGCTTGGCGCCAAAATCCAACGCGTGTGAGGCCTCGATTGATGCGGCGTTGGCCGATATTCATTCAAGTGGGCTGCGCGAGGTGCCGAGCTATCTACGCGATCGTCATCGCCCGGGCAGCGACGAATACGGTGTGTATAAGTATCCGCATGATTATCCCGAAGGCTGGGTCGATCAACGCTATTTGCCCGAGGGGCTGGAGCGCGGTGCGTTTTGGCAGCCTGCCGGCCGCGGCTGGGAAGAGTGGCGTGTAGAGCAAAGCGAGCGCGACCGTAGCGGGAATGCACCGAAGTAGCTGCTGGTAATTTTGTCTCACGTTGCTGCTCTTGGCATGTTCGGTCCCCTTTGGGGTACCATGAACAGCGTCTGTATTTCGATTCCTTCGGGAGGCTTGTATGAGTCCCATCCAAATCGCCCTGCTGCTGCTCGCCGTTGCCGGCGTGTGGGCTGTCATCGAGCTCGCGCTCACGCTGCGAAAGACCCGCACTGTCGTTGATTCGCTTGACAAGACGGTGAGCGACCTTAACAACACCATCGCCGAGGCTCAGCCCGTGGTAGCAAAGCTCGATGGCGCTGTCGATGAGCTCACCCCCGCGCTGGCGCAGGTTGAGCCGCTCCTCAAGTCGAGCAAGACCGCCGTCGACGCCCTTACCTCCAATCTCGTAGAGGTCGAAGCCGTGGTTCGCGACATTTCCGAGGTTACGGGCAGCATGGCCGAGGCCAGCAATGCCGTGTCGAGTGTGACCGACTCTGCGGCCGGTGCCGTTCAGAAACTCTTTAACAAGGTGAAGGCTCCCGCGGTCGAGGCCGAGCGCAATCTTTCCGCTGCCGCCGAAGCCGAGCAGCCGACCGAGCGTGTCCTGATTGGCGAAACCGGGGACGATGCCGCTGCTGGTGACGATGATGCACAGAAGCCTGCTGCTAAAGCAGCCCGGTATTACACCTACACGCCCGCCGAGACCTCCGAGGAGTCCTGCGATGAGTAGTGAAGCAACTTGCTCTATCACGCTGACTGTTGCCGGGGATCCGCGTCTGGCACGCCTGGTACGCATGACGGCGGCTAATGTCGGCGCTCTGTGTTCCATGTCCGTCGATCGCATCGAGGACATTCGTATGGCTGCCGAGGAGGCCTTCATCTTTGGCTGCACGGCCGTTGATTCTGACGTTATCTCGATCAAATTCGATGTCGACGAGTCTCACGTGGGCATGACCTTCACCTTTGGCGACCAGGCGACTGTCGATGAGGATGACCAGGCCGCCGTATATGCCGAGCTCATTCTGGCAAGCGTGTGCGATTCCTACGAAAAGACTGCGGCGCCTCTGACGCTTTCCCTCGATCTCAAGGCGGATATCTAATATGACCGAACGTTCCCGGAGCGGTAAGACCGCTTGGGACAAGGAGAAAACCCGCGAGCTGTTTCGTCGCTACAAAGAGACCGGTGATCCGGACGCCCGCGAGCAGCTCGTCATGTCCCATATGAACCTGGTAAGGTTTCTTGCCAACAAATTTAAGAATCGCGGCGAGCCGCTCGACGACCTCATGCAGGTCGGCTATCTGGGTTTGCTCAAGGCTATCGACCGCTTTGACCCCGAGCGCGGACTTGAGTTCACCACGTTTGCCACGCCCACCATCCTGGGTGAGATCAAGCGTCACTTCCGCGACAAGGGTTGGAGTGTGCGCGTTCCGCGTCGCCTACAGGAGCTCTCTGCCAAGGTTAACCAGGCCACCGACAAGCTCACTAACGAGCTGCAGCGCTCGCCTAAGGTTGAGGAAATCGCTGAGTACCTAGACGTGACCGTTGACGAGGTGCTGGAGGCCATGGAATCGTCCTCGGCCTATACCTCGGTGCCCATCGAGGCCCCCGGTGCGTCCGATTCTGACGACGCGCCTTCAATTCTCGACCGTTACGCCGACGACGACAACGAGCTCGACTTTACCGATGACCGCCTGGTGATTGAGGAGGCTATCCGCGATTTCTCGCCGCGCGAGCGCGAGGTTATCGAGCTGCGTTTCGTAAAGGGCATGACCCAGATCGAGATCGCCAAGAAGCTGGGCATCTCGCAGGTGCAGGTCTCGCGCCTGCTGCGCCGTACCCTTAAGAAGGTTCAGGACAAGATCGACCCCGACGGAGTGATGGTTCGTTCATGAGTGAACACCCCCAACAAACCGATCGCGCGCTGCGCGATACCCGTATTCTGACGCTTCGCATTTGGGCCGTCGTCGGCTGCATTGTCATCGCCGCCGTCATCTTTAACCTTATGGGTATCTTGGCGCCGGTTATCGAGTTTCTAGCTGTCGGTTCCATCATCGCTTTTGTGATGTCGCCGATTACTAACTGGCTCGAGCATCACGGCGTCAACCGTGGCATTGGTTCGCTTATCGCGCTGATCGTGGTCGTTGCTGTGCTCGTCGGTGTCGTTTGCATCTTGTCGCCGATTCTCTTTGGTCAGATTATGGAAGTCCTGAGTCGCCTGCCTGAGCAGCTTCGTGTTGCGGGCGGTGATCTCAACGAGATGGTCTCGCATGCCAAGACGCTCAACAACACGCCGCTCAAAGAGTATCTGGACGATAATCTTTCTTCGCTGGTTACCGTGGCGTCCAAGTATGTGTCTCAGATTGCCGCCGAGCTTGGTCGCGGTGTATTCCCGTTCATTACCAATACGGCCTCGCAGCTGTTCGTCATCTTCCTGGGTCTGGTGCTTGCCTATTGGCTGGCCTGCGACTATCCCCGTATGCACCACGAGGTCTGCACCATCATAGGGCAGGAAAAGGAGACCTCGTACCGATTTATGGTCGCGATTCTTTCGCGCTCGGTTGGCGGTTATATGCGCGGCATGGTCGTGACGTCCATCTGCGGTGGCATCCTCGCCTTTATCGGCTTTACGCTCATTGGCCATCCCTACGCGGCGCTCATGGCCATCTTTACGGGCATTATGCACTTGGTCCCGGTTGTCGGTCCCTGGGTGAGCGCGGCGATCGCCACGGTGCTCGGCTTTATGTTCAGCCCGATGCTGGCTTTGTGGACCTTGGTCGTGACCATGGTGGCGCAAAATGTCACTGACAACGTCATTTCGCCTAAAGTCATGCAGAGCTCGGTGCAGGTGCATCCCATCATGAGCCTGACGGCACTCGTTATCGGTTCGGCGCTTATGGGCGCCATCGGCATGGTTATCGCCATTCCGCTGTGCGCGGCCCTCAAGGGCATTTTCGTTTACTACTTTGAGAACGAGACCGGCCGCCAGCTCGTGGCATACGACGGCGCCGTGTTTAAGGGCACGCCGTATCGCGATGCCGAGGGTAACCCGGTTGCCGCCTACGATGCGCTTGGAGACGATACATTCATCTATGAGTCCGAGCTCATCGGTAACGAGACTGCGCCCGAGGCCCAGGCCATGCCCAGGCCCGAGCTCGATAACCCCTGGATCAAGCTCTCGGGCCTTCAGCCCGATGCTACGGGCTTTTTCAAGAATCCCTTCGCCAAGGACGACGATTCCAACTCGGACGACGACACCAATACCGGCATCGACGGTTCCATGGACGATGATGAGCAGTAAGCCATTTCAAGTTCAAGTTCATAGGCAATAACGTGCAAATTCGCTGGAGGGTCGCTGTTTGGCGGCCCTCTTTTTTGCACAGGCGCGGTGGGATGGTAATATCGTTACGTTTGAACTGTTTCGATGTGAAACCGAGGAGATTCCCTCTATGAGTGCTGACTACCCGTCAATGACTACGGCTGAGATTCGCTCCAAGTTCCTCAACTTCTTTGAGGAGCGCGGTCTTAAGCTCTATCCTTCTTCGTCCCTCGTCCCCGACGATCCTTCGCTGCTGCTTGCCAACGCCGGCATGAACCAGTTTAAGGAGTATTACCAGGGCAAGAAGACCATGAAGGAGATCGGCGCTATCTCCTGCCAGAAGTGCGTCCGCACCAACGACATCGACTGCATCGGCGAGGATGGCCGTCACCTGTCCTTCTTTGAGATGCTCGGCGACTTCTCCTTTGGCGGCGTCTCCAAGCAGCAGGCCTGCGCTTGGGCCTTTGAGCTCATCACCAAGGAGTTCAAGCTGCCGCTCGACCGCCTGTACTTCACCGTCTTTACCGAGGACGACGAGACCCATGACGTGTGGCGCTCTCTGGGCGTTGCCGAGGATCACATCTCGCGTCTGGGCGAGGACGACAACTTCTGGGCCGCCGGCCCCACCGGCCCCTGCGGTCCGTGCTCCGAGATCTACTTTGACATGGGCGAGGAGGTCGGCTGCGGCAGCCCCGACTGCAAGCCCGGCTGCGACTGCGACCGCTTCCTGGAGTTCTGGAACCTCGTGTTTACCCAGTACGACCGCCAGGAGGACGGCTCCATGCCGGAGCTGCCGCACCGCAACCTCGATACGGGCATGGGTCTGGAGCGCATGGCCGCTATCATGCAGCACAAGACCGCCAACTACGACGGCGATCTGATGCAGCACCTCATCAAGCTGGGCGAGGAGATCAGCGGCAAGACCTATGACGCCGACGATTACTCCGGTGCCAGCCGCTCGCTGCGTATCATCGCCGATCACTCCCGTGCCGTCGACTTTATGATCTCTGACGGCATCCTCCCCGGTAACGAGGGCCGCGAGTACGTCCTTCGCCGCCTGCTCCGCCGCGCCGTGTTCCACGGTCGCCTGCTGGGTATCGAGGGCGCCTTCCTGACCAAGTTTATCGATGAGGTCAACGCTCAGATGGGTGAGGCCTACCCCGAGCTGCTCAAGAACGTCGCGCTCGTCAAGGGTATCGTCGCCTCCGAGGAGGAGCGCTTCTCCACGACGCTCGACAACGGCCGCGTTTACCTGGACGAGGCCCTGGCCGCGCTTGCCGAGGGCGCCGTGCTTCCGGGCGACGTTGCCTTTAAGCTGCACGACACCTTTGGTTTCCCCATTGACCTGACCGTCGAGATCGCCGGCACCGCTGGCCACGACGTCGACATGGACGGCTTTACCGCCTGCATGGAGGACCAGAAGGCCCGCGCCCGCGCCAACGCCAAGGGCGACGCCTGGGGTAGCTTCAACGACGTGTGGGTCGAGCTTTCCGACAAAGTTTCCGCGACTGAGTTCGACGGCTATGACAACGATGTGATCGAGGGTGCCAAGGTTGTCGCCATCGTGCGCAACGGTGAGTCCGTCGAGTCCGCTGCCGCCGGCGAGGACGTCGAGGTCGTGCTCGACCGCACCCCGTTCTATGCCGAGATGGGTGGCCAGCAGGGCGACGCCGGCGAGCTTTGTGCCGAGGGCGTTGCGCTGACGGTTTCCGATACCAAGAACCACAACGGCCTGTATGCTCACGTCGCCCATGTTGCCGAGGGCACGCTGACCGTCGGCGCCACCGTGACCGCCGCGCTCGACGCCGAGCGTCGTGGCTTCCTGCGCCGCAACCACACCGCCACGCACCTGCTCGACGCCGCGCTTAAGCAGGTCCTGGGCGCGCATGTCTCCCAGGCCGGCTCGCTGGTGACGCCCGAGCACCTGCGCTTTGACTTCACGCACTTCGAGGCCCTGTCCTCCGAGCAGCTCAAGGCTGTCGAGGACCTGGTCAACCACCAGATCTTCGCTTCCAAGCCGGTCGTTACCCGCGTTATGGGCATCGATGAGGCCAAGGCCGCCGGCGCTGTCGCCCTCTTTGGCGAGAAGTACGGCGACGTTGTCCGCGTTGTCTCCGTGGGCGCCGAGGACCAGCCGTTCTCCCGTGAGCTTTGCGGTGGCACCCATGCCGCCAACACCGCCGAGATCGGTCTGTTCAAGATCATTTCCGAGTCCTCCACGGGCTCCAACGTCCGCCGTATCGAGGCCGTGACCTCTAAGGGTGCCCTCGACTACATGGCCGACCGCCTGGCACTCGTTGACGCCGCTGCCGCTGCGCTCAAGTGCCGCGTCGACGAGGTTCCCGCTCGTGTGGAGAACCTGCAGGCCGAGCTGCGCGAGACGTCCAATAAGCTCAAGAAGGCCCTGACCGGTGGCTCCTCCGACGCTATCTCCAGCGCCATCGAGGGCGCCGTCGAGCTTGATGGCTACAAGCTCGTCGTCGCTGAGCTCCAGGGTCTCGAGGCCGCCGACCTGCGCAACGTTTGGGATACCGTGCACCAGAAGGTCGCCGGCCCTGTCGCCTGCGTCGTCGCCAGCGTGACCGAGAAGGGCACCCCGGTGCTGCTCGCCGCCGGCTCCGATGACGCCGTCAAGGCCGGTTTCCACGCCGGCAACGTGATCAAGCAGATCGCGGGCCTGGTCGACGGTCGCGGTGGCGGCCGTCCCAACATGGCCCAGGCCGGTGGCAAGAACGCCGCCGGTATCGCCGATGCCCTCGCGGCCGCTAAGACCGCGCTGGGCGCCTAAGAACCGAAGTAGTCGCTGTGGTCGCGCTCGCACTGGACATAGGGGAGACCAGGATTGGCATTGCCGTCTCGAGCCGTGATGGCAAGATGGCGATGCCTGTCAAGGTACTCCCGGCCGCCGAGGTCACCGGTATGGCCAAGACGTTCCGTTACCTGGTCGAGGACTATGAGCCCGACATCCTGGTAAGCGGACGTCCCTTGACCATGGCCGGCGAGCCCGGCCCTCAAGCCGAGCGCGTTGCCGCCGTGGCACAAAAGATCGCCGACGAGCTTGATCTTCCGCTCGAGTTTGAGGATGAGCGTCTGTCCTCGCAAGAGGCAAAGCGTATCTTGCGCGAGCAGGGCCTCAACGAAAAGCAGATGAGGGGCAAGATTGACATGATTGCCGCCAGCCTGTTTTTGCAGACGTGGCTCGATCGTAAAAACGAGGAGGTTTCGCATGCCTAGCGCTTCCGATCCGCGCCAGCCGAATCGTACACGTCAGCCCGAGTCGCGCCCTGCCCAGCCTGGCCAGCGTCCGGCACAGCCGACGCAGCGCGCAGCTCAGCCTGGCGCGCGCCCGGTGCAGTCCTTCGCTCGTTCGGCCCAACCTGCTCAAAGGACGGGTCAGCAGCCTTCTGCTCGTTCGGTTCAGCATCCGGCTTCTCGCGCGGCTCAGCAGCCCACTGCTCGTACGGCCCAGCCTGCAGGCGGTACCCGCTTTAAGCAGCAGGCACCTGTCCGGCGAACGCAGGCTACCCAATCTCATTCGCATCATGCTCGCGGTTTGCATGGCGTTGCTCCGGCGACCCGCTCGAGCTACGACACGCGTGCTCGACGCGGTGCTCAAAAGAAGAGTTCTCCGGTTCCCATGATCATCGGCGTTGTGGTGGCGGTGCTCGCGCTTGCTGCGATCGCTTTCTTTGTCGTGCCGGCCGTCAAGGGTTTCTTTGCCGGTGAGGATACGAAGGTTACGGCTGGTCAGCAGGTTACGGTGACCATTCCCGACGGTGCTTCGGGCGACACCATCGCCTCGATCCTCTCCGAGAACCATATCGTCGAAAATCCCAAGGATTACTATGCGGCGGTCAAAAAGCTTAATGCCGATATGTCGCTCAAGCCTGGTACCTATTCGTTCACCACATTCATGGATGCGACCAAGGTTGTTCAGCAGCTCATGGAAGGCCCCAATGCGGGCTCCAATGCGCTTACTATTCCCGAGGGTCTAACGGTCGATCAAGTCGCCGACCGTGTGGCCCAGGCCTACGACAGCATCTCTAAGGAGGACTTCCTCAACCAGGCCAAGGCCTCCAACTACGTGGACGACTATAGCTTCCTTAAGGGCGCCGCCAACGATTCGCTCGAGGGTTTTCTGTTCCCCAAGACCTATTCGCTGGGCAAGGACCCGAGCGCCGATGACGTTATCCGCGCCATGCTCGATCAGTTCAACACCGAGTACAAGTCTCTCGATTTTGCCGGGTGCGAGGCCAAGATCAAAGAGCGTTACGGCGTGGAGATGTCCGATTACGACATCATCAATCTCGCTTCCATCGTTGAGCGCGAGGGTCTCAACGCCGAGCAGCGCGCACATGTCGCCTCGGTCTTCTACAACCGCCTTGCCGGCAAGCTCGACGGTCTGCGTTATCTCAACAGCGATGCGACCATGATGTATGTCACCGGTGGCGAGGTTTCCGCCGACGACCTGCAGAGCGATAGTCTGTATAACACCTATAAGCACGAGGGTCTGCCACCCACGCCCATCTGCTCCCCGTCGCTCGAGGCACTCAAGGCCACGCTTGAGCCGACCGACTCCGATGACCTGTATTTCTACATTACGCAGGACGAGGAGTACTTCTCGCAAACCTACGAAGAGCACCAACAGTCTTGGAATTAAACATGAGGATTTTCAGCCCCAAACGATATGTTGCATCCGTCGACCGCATCGACCTTGATACCCTGTGGGCCGACGGCAAACGCGCCATTCTGCTCGATCGCGATAACACCCTGGTGCCGCGTGACACCGAGCAGGTTCCCGCCGCGGTTTCCGCTTGGCTCGATGCCGCCCGCGCCAAAGGCTTTAAGCTGTGCATGGTGTCTAACAACTGGCATCGCGACCAGGTCATGAGCTCGGCACGCGAGCTGGGACTCGAGGCCATTAGCCACGCCATGAAGCCGGCTCCGTTTGCCCTCAAGGCGGGTCTTAAGCGCCTCGGCGCCACGGCCGACGAGGCGGTGCTGATCGGTGATCAGCTCTACACGGACGTGTGGAGCGGCAATTTCGCCGGCGTCGATACCATCTTGGTAAAGCCGCAGGCCACTCAGGACCTGTGGTATACGCAGATCTTCCGTATCTTTGAGCGCCGGGCCCTGCGCGACCTTCCCTGCGAGGAATAGGTCTCGCTATGTCCCAGCACACCAAACACGGCTGCGACCATATCTTCTTTATCGGCTTTTTGGGCGCGGGCAAATCGACGCTTGCGCGCAACGTGGGCACTATGTTCAAACGTCGCTTTATCGATACCGACCGCCTTGTCGTGCGTCGTTGCGGTAAATCGGTGACCGAGATTTTTGAGACCGAGGGGGAGGAACGTTTTCGCGAGCTCGAGACCTCGGCGCTCCGTTCGCTCCAAAGCGAGCGCAGCCTGCTGGTTTCCTGCGGCGGAGGTATCGTCGAGACTCCGGTGAATATTGAGCTTATGCACCAGATGGGTATCTGTGTGTATCTCGAAGGCGACTTTGAGGATTCGATTCGCCAGATTCGTCGGTCCGACACGCGTCCCGATTTCCGTTCGCCCGAGCATGCCGCGCGCCTGTTTGAGCATCGCCGTCCGCTATATCGCCAGGCCGCCGATATTACTCTTGATATTCGCAACAAGTCCTTCGAGGACGTTTCCTACCTTTGTGCCGAGATGCTTTTGGAGCGTGGGCTGCTATGATTCGCCGTCAACTGATCAATTTCCAAAACCGCAGTGTCGATGTCCGCGTCGGATTGGGCGCGTTCGAGGAGCTGTCGCGCATGTTTGCCTCGGCTGTGGGCAAGCCTAAGCGCGCGTTGGTGGTTTGGAACGACGCCACGTCAGAGCGTTTTGGCGAGGTCGTCGAGCATGCGCTGGTTGATGCCGGTTTTGTCGTGTCGCAGCTCCCACTCGAGATTTCGCCTGCTGGTGCTACGCTGGCCGATGCCGATGCAATCTTTGGCGCCCTATCTGTCAACGGCATTACCTGCGACGATCTGGTTGTCGCCGTTGGTGATGCCGCAACCTGCTCGGTTGTTAGCTGGTGCGCCAACCAGTGGTGCGGTCGCACCGAGTGCGCCTTGCTGCCGACAACGTTCGACGCCATGCTCACGGTCGCGACGACCATGAAGCCGCTCGTCGCCTCGTCGTCGAATGCACTTCCCGCTATCGCGTTCCGTCCCGAATCGGGCTTGGTCGTGTGTGACCTCGACCTTGTTCGCGAGGCGGACCCCGAGGATCTCAAGCTCGGCTATGTGGTGCTTGTTGGCACCATGCTTTCGAGCAGCAAGTCCCGCTGGAATCAGTTTACCGAGACTGTTCCCGAGATTCTTTCCGGCGAGGAGGTCGCGCTCGTCAATGCTGTGCAGTGGTCCCAGACCGCGCGCAAAGACGTGCTCATGGCCACGAACCCCAGTGCTCGCCATGCACTCGATTTTGGTAAGACAGGGGAGCGCACCCTTCGCGCCTGCCTGGGCGAGGCCGCGGATAACGTTCCCGCATACCAGCTCCTTTCCGAGGGTATGCGCTTTGAGGCGCGCCTAGCACATGATGCCTGCGACTTCGATATCGACAATGTGTTTGATCTCGACGATTGCCTGGAGGACTTTGGCATCGAAGAGCTTGCCTTCGACTTGGAGCCCACCGCGTTTATCGAGGAGTTCCGCAAGCAGCAGTTTGCCCGCTCAAACCGCAGCATGCTGCCGCTGCCCGCGGCGCTCGGCGCCATTCGCCTGACAAATGTCGAGGACGAGATTCTCGAACGCCATGCGCAGGCGTATCTGGCTTCTCGCAAGGAACTTTTTTAACTTTATTGACATCCATCGTCTTTCGTATCATTTTGAGGGACGGGTTTTCAATCGGTTGCGAATCGCTTGTGGTTCGGCTATTCGTTTGAAGCCCGTCCTGCTCTTTTTGAGGACAATAAGAAAGGAATCTGAATGTCTGAGTTTGCTGCCGGTCCTTCCGGTCGTATCGAGCGTGTCCGTGCCCTGATGGTCGAGCGCGGCTACGATGCTATCGTCGTGCGCGATGAGGCCAACCTCCGTTGGCTCACGGGTGTGAAGGGCGTCTTCGATTACACCTTCGAGTTTCCGCACGCCGCATTTATTACGGCCGATCAGTGCCTGTTCCATACCGACTCGCGCTATCTCAACAGCTTTGAGGAGAACACGCCCGCCGGCAGCCCCTGGGTCTACGACATGGACGAGGGCACCATCCCCGGTTGGGTTGCCGACAAGATCGCGGCCAACAAGTGTCGTGTCTGCGCCGTCGAGGATGACATGCAGATTAACTTTTACCAGGGTATTCAGCGTGGTCTTGAGGATCGCTCCGTCGCCTGCATGCTGCCGCTGATGCATGACGACATTCGTAAGATGCGCGCCATCAAGGACGCCGAGGAGATCGAGCTCATGCGACACGCGCAGTCGATCACCGATGCCGCCTTCCAGCACATGCTCGGCTTTATTAAGCCCGGTATGACCGAGAAGCAGGTTCGCAACGAGCTCGAGAACTTTATGTTCGCCAACGGTGCCGACAGCTTGGCCTTTGGCTCCATCGTCGCGAGCGGTCCCAACACCGCCAACCCGCATGCCGTCCCGAGCGACCGTGTCATCGAGAAGGGCGATTTCGTCCTCATGGATTATGGCGCGGGCTACTGCGACTATCGCTCCGATATGACGCGTACCGTCGTGATGGGCGAGCCCACGCAGGAACAGCTCGACCTGTACGAGCTCGTGCGCCGCACCCACGAGGAGTGCGTCGCCGCTATCCATCCGGGCGTCGAGGGTAACGATATCTTCAAGCTTTCCAAGAAGATCATCGGCGATGCCGGTTATGGCGATTACTACAACCATGGCCTGGGCCATGGTGTCGGTATCGACATCCACGAGCTGCCCAACTTCAACCGCAGCAAGAACATCATCGAGGTCGGCTCGGTTGTCACCATGGAGCCCGGCGTCTACCTGCCCGGCGTGGGCGGCGTGCGCTTGGAGGATTACGGTGTTGTCACCGAGAACGGCTATGAGCCCTTCACTAAGACCCCGCACGACTTGCACGTCATCGACTGCTAAGTCATTCAGTTCGATTTTGGAAGCGGGGCGTCCGAAATGATTCGGGCGCCCCGCGTTCTCTTTTTATGCGCTCGCCGCAGGCGCCGCCTGCAAGTGTATAATTTCGCTCGTATGTAATTTGGACGCTTGTGCGTTCTACCCATAACAAGAAAGGTCGCTATGCCTACCATTTCTACCGCCGACTTCAAGAACGGCCTCGGTCTCCGCATTAAGGACAAGGTCTACACCATCGTCGAGTTCCAGCACGTCAAGCCGGGCAAGGGCGGTGCTTTTGTGCGCTACAAGACCCGCGATATCAAGAGCGGTCGTGTCGTCGAGAACACCTGCAACGCCGGTACCAAGTTCGAGAGCGTCATGCTCACCACCCGTGAGTTCCAGTACCTCTACAACGACGGCGCCGACTACATCTTCATGGACAACGAGTCCTACGAGCAGGTTCCCGTTCCCGAGGACATGGTGGGCGAGAACTCCAAGTGGCTGCGCGAGAACGACACCTGCCAGTTGCTCTTCGCCGACGACGAGCTCATGGGCGTGACCCCGCCGATGTTCATCGAGACCACCATCGTCCAGACCGACCCGGGCTTTAAGGGCGACACCGTTCAGGGTTCCACCAAGCCGGCCACCATCGACACCGGTGCTGTCATCCAGGTCCCTATGTACCTCAACGAGGGCGAGGTCATCAAGGTTGACACCCGCGACGGCAAGTTCGTCTCCCGCGTCTAGCAACCAACTCTTCTAGGAGGACTCATGCCCCAGGAAATCAAGATTGACGGCATCGGTATTTCGCCCGATGTTCTGACCGCCATCGTCTCGCGCGCCGTCACGGATGTCGAGGGCATCGCCTCCGTGGGCGTCAAGGACCTTGCCACCAACCTTGTCTCCATGATGTTTTCGTCCAAGTCCCCGGCTTCCGATCCGGCGGTAGAGGCCGAGGTCATCGGCGACAAGCTCGCACTCACCGTGCGCGTCGTGGTGTTCTTTGGCTATCCGTTCAAGAAACTCGCCGAGGCCGTTCGCTCCGCCGTGGTCGCAGCTATCGATGCCCAGGTAGGCGTCGAGGTCGAGCGCGTTGACGTTTGCATCGACGGCCTCGTTTTCCCCAAGGAGTAACCTTTGAGCCTTAAGGTTTATCGCGGGCGTACGCTTGCCCGCAGTCAGGCGCTGCAGCTGCTGTTCCAGGCCGAGGCGACGGACAGCCCGCTCGAGCGCGTCCTCGAGGGCGATTTCCTGATCTCGAAGGGTCCCCTCGACCCCTACGCTCTGGAGCTGTGCCGCGGTGCCTACGAGTATATCGACCGCATCGACTGCGCCCTGCGCTCCATCGCCAAGAACTGGGATCTTATGCGCATGCCCGGCGCCGATCGCAATTTGCTGCGTATCGCCGTCTATGAGATGCGCTTCCTCACCGACGAGGAGGTCTCGGACGCCATCGTGATCAACGAGGCTGTAGAGCTTGCCAAGGCCTATGGCACCGACCAGTCCGCGTCGTTTGTCAACGGCGTGCTGGGCAAGATCGCGCGTAGCGAGGAGCTACCGGGCGAGGACCTGTATCAGGAGCTGCTGGCCGAGGACCGCGCCCGCGAGGAGGCCCAGGCCGCCGAGGCTGCCGCCAAGGTTGCCGCCGCTCAGGCTGCGGCCGACGTTCTCGACGAGGGTGCCGAGGTCGCCGAGGCCGAGAACGGTACCGTCGAGGAGTAGCCATGCCAGAGGGTTCCGTCCGCAACTTCGACGAGATCTCGGACCGCTTGGACCAGATCATCGCTACCGTTCGCTCCAAGGATACGTCCTTGGAGCGTTCGCTCGATTTGTTTGACGAGGCGATCGAACTTGGCTCCCGTGCGGTCGATATGGTCGACAAGTTTGAGTTGACGCCTCGTGAGGCCGATAAGCTCGAGCAGGAATACGATGAGGATGCGGCAAACGAATCCCAGGATAGCCAGGCCGCGTCTCCGGATACGAATGGTTGATGGCATTCATGAAACGCGTGCGTCTCGATGACGAACTGATTTCACAGGGCATCTGCGCCGACCGCGCGGATGCCCTTCGCACTCTTATGGCCGGCTTGGTCTCGAGTGGCGGCGAGCGTTTGACCTCGCCGGGCCTTAAGGTGACGCCCGGTCTGCCCCTGCACGTGAAGGGCCGTATTCCCTACGTGGGGCGCGGCGGGCTCAAGCTCGAGGGCGCGCTCGATGCGTTTGGGATCGATCCCCTGGGACTTGCTTGCCTCGATGTGGGTTGCTCCACGGGCGGCTTTACCGATTGCCTGCTCAAGCGTGGCGCCGCAACGGTCGTTTCGGTCGATGTGGGTCGCGCTCAGTTTGATTGGTCGCTGCGCCAAGACGAGCGCGTGAGGCTCCATGAGCGCACCAACGTGACACAACTGCCCGAGCTTGGCTACGGCGGCGCTATCGACTTGGCTGTCTGCGATGTGTCGTTTACGAGTATCGCGCATATCATCGACGCCGTGTTGGCGTGCCTGAAGCCTTCGGGTTCGTTCTGCACGCTCGTAAAGCCGCAGTTTGAGGCGCCGGCTGCGCTGGTGGGCGAGGGCGGTATCGTGACCGACCCCTCCGTCCGCCGCGATACGCTTGTGGCGGCGATTGAGCTCTTTGCCGCCAAGGGCCTGTTCCCGCTCGACGTGTGCGTGTCACCCATCCATGGCGCCAAGGGCAACGTCGAATTTTTCCTGTACGGCACGAGGTTTGCCTCTGGCGAGCGTGCCGACGATGAGCTGCAATCACAGGTAACGGCTTTGAGCGAGAAAGCTGCAACGCTATGAAGGTCTTTCTGGTTCCCAATTACTACAAGCAAGAGGCGGTCGAGAGCGGCCTAATGCTCGAGCTTTGGCTTTCGCGCCAGGGCTACGAGGTCGCATGGGCTGCCGATCAGCGTTCCAAGATCCAGCGTGCGCCCGATGTTGACGATGCCGACCTGGTCATTACGCTCGGCGGCGACGGCACGCTGTTGCGTGCCGCCCGCATTCTCAACTACCGCGAGATCCCCATTCTGGGCCTTTCCTATGGTCATTTGGGTTTTTTGACGGCTGCGAGCCCCGAGGATCGCGATATTTTGCAGGTCGTGAGCGATGCCCTTTCCGGTGAGCTCCATGTGAGTCGCCGCGCCACCCTCGCCGCGGATATCGTTTCGGTGCGCGAAGATGGCACGAAGGATGTCGTGCGCACGTTTGCCCTTAACGATATGGCGCTTACGCGCGGGCCCCTGTCCGATATGGTTGAGTTCGACATCACGGTGTCCGGCCATCATATCGACCGCCTGCGCGGTGACGGCGTCGTCGTTTCGACAGCGACCGGTTCCACCGGCTACGCGCTTTCCGCCGGCGGCCCCATCGTCAGTCCCGATTACACGGGCATGGTTTGCGTGCCCATCGCCCCACATACCATTCAGGCTCGCGCCTTTTTGACCTCGCCAAGCGATGTCGTCGAGATTTTTATGTCCGATGACCGCCCGAGCGTGCCTGCGATCGCCATCGATGGACAGTTTATTACCTGCGATGGCACGGTCGAGAGCGTGGCCGTGCGTCGCGGTCCCGGCGATGTTCTGCTGCTGGATTACGGCCCCGAGAGCTTCTATAACTCGGTGAGCCGCGTGTTCTACGGAGTGCGTCATGATCGATGAGCTGCAGGTTTCCAACATTGCCCTCATTCGCGAGGCGACGTTGGTTCCGAGCGCGGGCTTAACGGTTCTGACCGGAGAAACCGGCGCCGGTAAGACTGCGTTGCTCTCGGCGCTTAAACTCATTCTGGGCGAGCGCGCGGATTCGTCGACGGTGCGCGAGGGCGAGACGCTTGCCAACGTCGAGGCGCGCCTGTTTGACGGTCCGCACGACACGGAGGGCTTCACCGCGCAGCGCAGCCTTTCTGCCGAGGGCCGTAGCCGCGTAAAAATTGACGGCCGCATCGCCAGCGTGCGTGAGCTTTCGGAGCGCGTCGGCGTGATGATGGATCTTTGCGGCCAGCACGAGCACCAGCGCCTGCTCGACCCTGCGCATCATGTTGCCATGGTCGATGCATGGGCGGGGCGCCCGGCGCTCGAGGCGCTCGATCGCTATCGTGCTTGCCTTAAGGCATCGCGCGCGGCTGCCAAAGAGGTCCGTCGCGTCGAAGAGGCCTCACGCGCGCAGGGGAGTCGTGTCGAGGAAGCGCGTTTCGCTCTGGAGCGTATCGCCGAGGTCGACCCCAAGCCGGGTGAGTATGAGGAGCTCGAGGAGCTGCTGCCGCGCTCCGAGCATGCCGAGGTGCTGGTGGCAACGGCCAACGATGCCCATGCGTCGCTTGCTGCCGAAGGGGGAGCACTCGATGCCGTGAACAGCGCCGTGGCGGAGCTTTCACGCATGGCTACTGTCGATCGCAAGTTGGGTGATATCGCCGATGAGCTTTCGGATGCCTGCATCTCGCTCGAGGATTGTGCCAACGAGCTGCGTGCCTATCGAGATGGGGTCGCCTTCGACCCGTGCGAGCTGGCTCGTATGCGCGAGCGGTATTCCGACCTTAAGGGACTTTTGCGTCAGTGGGGTCCCACCATGGACGACGTGTTTGCTATGCGCGATAGCTCCCGAGAGCTGTTGTCGCTGGTAGACGATGGTGATGAGCAGATCAAGAAGGCGCGCGAGGCGCTTGGCGCGGCGGAGCGCGAACTGTTCGCTGCCGCCAAGGCACTTAAGCGTGCGCGCAATACGGCAGCCCCGCGCTTTTGCCACGAGGTTGGCCGTCAGATGGCGCGCCTGGAGATGGGCGGCGCCGAGCTCGTTTGGGACTCGCGCGATCTTCCGCGCGCCGAGTGGACGCCGGCGGGTCCTTCGAGCTACGAGCTTTTGTATCGTAGCGGTGCCGGATTGACGCCGCGCCCCCTGCGCCGCATTGCGTCCGGTGGCGAGCTGAGCCGTGTCATGTTGGCGAGCAAGGTTGTTTTGGGTAACGCGGACGGCGTGGATACGTTGGTGTTCGACGAGGTCGATGCCGGTGTTGGCGGCTCTACTGCACGCGCCCTTGCGAGCGTTCTGGCAGATCTTGCCGCAACGCATCAGGTGATTGTCGTAACGCACCTGGCACAGGTCGCCGTCATGGCCGACAAACATTACGTGGTGAGCAAAGAGCCCGGCGACGTTCCCCAAACCCATCTGGATGAGGTGGCCGGGGACGCCCGTACCGCAGAGATCGCCCGCATGCTGAGCGGCGATCAATCGGAGGCAAGCTTGGCGCACGCTAAGCAGATGCTCGAGGAAGCGCGTGCTTAGGCCGAGCCGTTACATGTATGTTCGACCCGGCCGCCACGAAACCGGACCATCTACTACGTTTAATAGGCTATCGGCAACCACGCCTTGAATTGCAAAAAGAAAACCGCAGGTAGAACGCCTGCGGTTTTTCTATTTTCGGTATGTGGTTGGGCCATACTGATAAAACGTAGTAGATGGGCCGGTTTCGTGGCGAGTGGCGTTTGTCGGCTCGCCAAAATATCTATTCCACGACCTTATCCGGCTGGATAAGGTCCTCGTAGTAGCTGATGTGCTCTCGGGCGTCCTCGATTTCGGGCAGCAGGAAGTTGTAGATAACCTCGATGATCATCGTGGCGCTGATCTTGGAGAACGCAAAGTCGCCCGTGGTGAGCAGCGCCTCGTGGTTCACGGTATTAAAGGTGTAGTCGGCTAGGCGAGCAAGCGGAGACTTGCTGTCGCTGCTGATGACGACAACGGTGGCACCACAGCCTCGAGCCGCTTTTGCCATGCGATTCAGTCGACGCGACTTGCCAGAGTTCGAGATCAGCACGATAACGTCGCCGGGGCGCAACGTGAGCGCAAAGCCGATTGATGTCTCGCTGATGGTGCTTGACATACAGCGAAGGCCCAGTTGCGAAAACTTAAACGTCGCGTCGAGCGCAACGGCGTTGGTATTACCTACGGCTGCAAACTCGATAGCCCCTGCGTTCTTAAACGCGTGCACGACGGCTGCCAGTGTATCGTGATCAATGCCATCGATGGTCGCATTGAGTTCACTGACCTTTGCGGCGAGGATGTTTTTGAGGCTCTGCTCCATATTATCGAGCGAGACCTCGTCTGTCAGGCCCTCGTTGCGCTGACTCTCCAGATCGCGCGCCAGCGAAAACTGAAAGCTGCGAAAGCTTCCAAAGCCCAGCTTGCGGCAGAAGCGCGAGACGGTGGCCTCGGAGGTTGCGGCGGCGCGCGAGAGTTGCGCGGCTGTTAGGAGCGGTGCCTCGGACTGGTGCTCTAGGATATAGTCGACAATGCGTTGCTCGGACTCGCTGTATCCCTTGTGCGTGCTAATAAGGGAGAGTGCGCTCTTGCTGCTATCGGACATGGATGACTCCTGGTTGGCGTTAAAACCTGTCTTGTTGTGTGCCGCTCTAGTATACGGGGAAATCAATTACAAGATACACCTTGCTGTTTCAATAGTTGATGGTAAACTTTCATCGACCGTTTACGGTTGTGAAAGAACCTTTCACCGGAGAAATAGGCTGGATTGCTTCTCATATAAGCGGTGGCTTGGTATCTTTCAGGTGTGGAAAAACGCGCACCGTAGCGCGTGTAGGGGAGCGCCCGCGGGCGCAGTACTCAAGAAGGAGGGACACATGGCTAAGTTTGACATCATCGCCGCCACCGGTTGCCCGACCGGCATCGCGCACACCTTCATGGCGAAGGAGGCGCTGGAGAAGGCAGCTGCCGAGCGCGGTCTGACCATTAAGGTCGAGACCCATGGCCAGGTCGGTGTCGAGAACGAACTCACGAAGGGTGAGATCGCCGGTGCCAAGGCCGTCGTCGTCGCAGCCGATAAGGATGTCCAGGCGGAGCGTTTCGCCGGTAAGCCCATGGTTTCCGTCGGTGTTTCCAAGGCCCTGTCCGTCGAGGCTGCCGGCAAGCTGATTGACCGTGCTCTCGCCGCCAAGGGCGACGACACGGTTGCGGCTGCTGCCGATGTCGAGGATGAGGTCGAGGAGAAGGAGTCCATCGGTCACATCATCTATAAGCACCTCATGAACGGCGTCAGCCACATGCTGGTCTTCGTCGTTGCCGGTGGTGTTCTGACCGCCGTTTCGTTCCTGTGGGGCATCACGTCCTTCGACTCGACGGCTGCCGACTACAACAGCTTTGCCGCTATGCTCAAGATCATCGGCGGCATCGCCATGAACCTCATGGTTCCCGTGCTTTCCGCCTATATCGCCGAGTCCATCGGCAAGCGCCCGGCGCTCGTTCCCGGCTTTGTCGCCGGTATGATCGCCATCCAGGGCCTGCCCGTTAATGCCGAGACCGGCATGATCGATGCCGGCGGTGCCGGCGTGGGCTTCGGCTTCCTGGGCGGCATCGTCGGCGGCTTCCTCTCTGGCTATGTCATCCTGCTGCTCGAGAAGGTTTTTGCCAAGCTGCCCAAGAACCTGGACGGCCTCAAGGCTATCTTCCTGTACCCGCTGTTCTCGACCGCCATCGTCGGTCTGGTCATGCTCGGCATCTCCGGCCCCATGGCTGCCATTAACACCGCCATGATGGACTTCCTCAAGGGTCTGTCTGCCTCTGGCGCTGTTGTCCTGGGTCTTGCCATTGGCTGCATGTGCGCCTTTGATATGGGCGGCCCGGTCAACAAGGCTGCTTACGTCACCGGTACCGCTATGCTCACCGAGGCCCTGGCTGCCGGTGTCGGCACCGACACCTATAACTTCGGCACCAACTTCATGGCTGCCGTCTCCGCCGCCTGCATCGTTCCGCCGCTGATCACCACCTTCGCCGTTATCGTCGGCAAGAAGTACTTCAGCCAGGAGGATCATGACGCCGGTATCGTCAACCTCATCCTTGGTTGCACCCACATCACCGAGGGCGCCATTCCGTTCATGACCAAGAACATCTGGCCCGTCATGCCCATCATGATGCTCGGTTCCTCCATCGCCTCGATTCTGACCATTATGTTCAACGTCCACGATCCGGCGCCTCACGGTGGTTTCCTGGTCCTGCCCGTTGTCGAGAACGGTCCGCTGTGGGTCCTCGCGATCCTCATCGGCGCCGTGGTCGGTGGCATCCTGTTCGTTGCTTTCAAGAAGTATGACTTCGAGAAGAATCAGAAGGCCGCTCCCGCCGCTGCCGCTAAGCCGGTCGAGGCTCCCAAGGCCGCTGCCGTCGAGGCCCCCAAGGCTGAGGCTTCCGACTTCGTGAAGGTCGAGAACGTTTTTGTCGCCGAGGATTTTGCTTCTCGTGACGAGGCCCTGAGCTTTGTCTCCAACCAGGCTGTCAAGGCCGGTATCGCTGACGACGCCGACGCCGTAATGAACGCCTTCCTGGCCCGCGAGGCCGAGGGCACCACGGGCATGATGGAGGGCTTCGCTATTCCGCATGCCAAGTCTGATGCCATTACCGAGGCCGCCGTCATCGTCGTCAAGGACGACTCTGGCGTGACCGGTTGGGACACCATGGACGGCGCTCCTGTCAACGTGGCTATTGCCCTGCTCATCCCCGGTGCCCAGGCCGGCACCACGCACCTCAAGATCCTGTCCAAGGTCGCCGAGGCGCTCATGGACGAGGGCTTCCGTGCCACCGTTAAGGGTTCCACCGACGCTGCCGAGATCGCTAAGACGATCAATGCCCGTCTGGTCTAATCCCGCAGCTTGCGAATAACATCGCCCCCTGTATATAAGGCGGAGACTCCATCAGGGGTCCCCGCCTTTTTTCAAGTAACCCGGTACTGAGGGACATTTCCTTCCTGCCGACAGTTCGGCATATTCCTCAGTTCACAAGAGGGCATAGATAGCCCCATCAACCAGATCAACCAGGCGAACAAATTATCAGCCAAAATTTCGTTCGCACGATATTGCTCTGGACCGACCGAGTTTCCGCAGCTCGCCTGCCGGACGGGGCGGTTAAGTTTGTCGCGAGTTCCGCACGCAAAGGAAAGCACTTAATGTGCTTTCCGTCTTGCGCAGGACTGTAGAGCAGCAAACTTAACCGCCCCGCCCGGCAGGCGAGCGTGCAGGAACGACATCTGTCCAACAATTCGTGCGAAACATAATGAAAAACCGTTTGATGTGAGTTAATATAATCAACGTCGTGAATATGGCTCCTGTCGCATTGCTGATAGGGGTTAAACACAAAAAAGGAGTCAATTATGGTTTCTGAGAAGGCTACCCTCGTTAATCCTCAGGGTCTTCACATGCGTCCGGCTGGCCTCTTCGCCTCCACCATGGGCAAGTACGCCTGCGACGTGACGGTCGTCACCCCCGAGAAGGAGGTCAACGGCAAGTCCCCGATGGCCCTCATGGCTGCCGGCATCCCCTGCGGTACCGAGGTCGAGGTCAAGTGTGACGGCGCTGATGAGGCCGAGGCTCTGGCTGCTGCCATCGAGCTCATCAAGAGCGGTCTTGGCGAGTAGAACTCAAACGGGTCGCATGTTGAACAACTAAGTTCATATTTGGGGGCGCAGTGACCTGTTTAAAGGGAACTGCGCTCTTTTGTCATGGATATGGCAAAACGCTTTATCACATGACACGGAGAGAGGAATGGGAATGTATCAGGGAGTCAACGCTTCCGAGGGCATCGGTATCGGCACCGTCATGGTTGCCGTCGAACCCGACTTGACGTTTGAGCCGCACGAGGTTGCTGATTCGGCAGCAGAGAAGGAGCGCTATCAGACCGCCCTTTCGGTCTTCTGCGAGAAGACCCAGGCTCAGGCCGACCACATGAAGGAGACGGTGGGCGAGGCCGAGGCCGAGATCATGAGCGGACACATTGTCCTGGCTCAGGACCCGGGCATGACCGACGCCATCAACGCCGCCATTGACGGCGGCACCTGCGCCGAGCAGGCGCTCATGGACACCTCGACCATGTTTGAGAACATGTTCCTGTCCATGGACGATGAGATGTTCCGCCTGCGCGCGGCAGACATCGCCGACATCCGCACCGGTATTCTGGCCGAGCTTTTGGGCAAGGAGGTCGTCGATCTCTCCGTCCTGCCCGAAAACACTGTCGTTGTCGTGCACGACCTTACGCCGTCCATGACCGCCACGATCGATAAGGCCCACGTTGCCGGTATCGTCACCGAGACCGGTGGCCGCACGTCGCACTCCGCGATCATCGCCCGCGCCCTCGAGATTCCGGCTGTCCTTTCGGTTGCCAACAGCTGCACCGCGCTGCGCAACGGCATGACCGTTGTCGTCGACGGTGGCAAGGGTATCGTCGAGGCCGATCCCGACGAGGAGACGCTCGCCGCCTACACCGCCAAGGCCGAGGCTTTCGCTGCCGAGAAGGCAGCCCTCGAGGCTTTCCGTGGCAAGCCGTCCGTGACTGCCGATGGCATCAAGAAGATCATTGCCTGCAATATCGGTAACCCCGATGACGTGCCCAACGCGCTCGATCACGACGCCGAGGCCATTGGCCTGTTCCGCTCCGAGTTCCTGTTCATGGATTCCGCCGAGCTTCCTTCCGAGGAGGAGCAGTTCAACGCCTATCGCAAGGTTGCCAGCGCGCTCAATGGCGCTCCGGTCATCATCCGCACGCTCGACGTGGGTGGCGACAAAGAGATCCCGTACCTGCACATGGTCAAGGAAGAGAACCCCTTCATGGGCTTCCGTGCCGTGCGTTACTGCCTGGCCAACCCCGACCAGTACAAGGTACAGCTCCGCGCTCTGCTGCGCGCCAGCGCCTTCGGTGATGTCAAGATCATGATCCCGCTCGTCACTTGCGTCGAGGAGGTCTTGGCCGTTAAGGAGCTCGTCGAGGAGTGCAAGTCCGAGCTGACCGAAGAGGGCCGCAAGTTCAACGAGAACATCGAGGTCGGCATTATGGTCGAGACGCCTGCCGCATCGCTGATCGCTGACCGCCTGGCCGAGGTCGCCGACTTCTTCTCGATCGGCACCAACGACCTGATCGGCTACACCATGTGTGCCGACCGTGGTAACGACACCATTTCTAACCTGTACCAGGTGTACTATCCCGCCGTGCTTCGCTCGCTCAAGAACATCATCGAGAGCGGCGTCAAGGCTGGCATCATGGTCGGTATGTGCGGCGAGGCCGCTGCCGATCCGCTGCTTGAGCCGCTGCTGATCAGCTGGGGCCTCGAGGAGTTCTCGATGAGCGCTCCGTCTATCCTGCGCGCCCGCAAGACCATCAGCCAGTGGACCAAGGCCGAGTGCGACGATCTCGCCGAGAAGGCGCTCGCCTGCAACACTGCCGAAGAGGTCAAGGCGCTGCTTGAGGCTGCCGCTCGCTAATTTGGTATCAGAGGTAACCGCGTGGTTGGAATGGGCTGGCCGCGCGGCCCTCAAATATACAGGGGGTACTGTAAATGTTCTACACGCTAACCGCTAACCCGGCTGTCGACATGACGGTTTCGAGCTCTCCGCTCAAGCCCGACGAGAACGTCCGCACCGGCTCGGCCAGCTACACGGCTAACGGCAAGGGCCTCGACGTGTCCTTCGCCTTTAAGAAGATGGGCGTCGACACCGTCGCGCTTGGCTTCTTCGCCGGCTTCACGGGCAAGTTCATCGTCGAGGAGGTCATGAACCTGGGTTGCCTGTGCCGCCCGGTTTGGACCGACGGCATTACGCGTATCAACACCTATGTCAACGATGGCCAGCACGAGTACGGCATCCTTAACCCCGGCGCCCCGATTACGCCGGAGCACCAGAAGGAGCTCTACAACATCCTGGACACCGCGGGCGATCTTGAGTGCCTGATCGTCTCCGGCTCCGTGCCTCCCAAAGCTACGCCCGACTTCCTGGCTCAGGTCATGGATCACGCTCAGGCTCGTGGCGCCGACGTCGTCCTGGACCTGTCTTCCGACAAGCTCAAGGAGCTCGCTCACAAGAAGCCGCTGCTCATCAAGCCGAACCATCACGAGATGAAGGCCATCTTTGGCGTGCCGGTCGACACCGACGACGAGGTCCGCGTTGCTATGAAGATGGCTCACGATGCCGGCGTCCAGAACGTGCTGCTCACCCGTGGTAGCCGCGGCGACGCTTACTTCTCCAACGGCGAGGACATCTGGTACGCTAAGCGTGAGTTCAACATCAAGCTGGTCTCTTCCGTCTGCGCCGGCGACTGCACGCTCGCTGCGTTCCTGTACAAGTGGTACAGGGATCGCGACAACGTCGAGGAGGCCATGAAGCTCGCTATGGCCACCGGCGCCAACGTTGCCGAGTCCGTGGGCATCGGCGACTTCGGTCACGTCGATGAGTATAGTAAGCGCGTTGCTGTCCGCAAGCTCGATCGCAAGTAATCGAAACGCTACATATTCGTGGCTATATGGCGCCCCGGTTTAAGCCGGGGCGCTTATTCGTAAATTGCAAATGAGCTTCAGGGCAAGCACTCCTGATTTTTTGCCCCGCCTTGCTGCTTTTCTGGCGACCTGCACGCGTTCTACACCGTTCGCCGAGTTGCTATGGTCTTTTCACAAGGTGTGGAATATACTTTCATTATCACGTTGCTTTGTGAAAGGAACATTCATGATTTACACGCTCACTGCAAATCCCGCCATTGATTACAACATTTCCTGCGACGGACTTTCCGCCAACACCGTCACCCGCACGCGCAACGCGGTTTATACGCCCAATGGCAAGGGTCTCAACGTCTCGTTCACCCTCGATCACTACGGTGTCGACACCACGATCCTGGGCTTTTTTGCCGGCTTCTCAGGCGAGTATATCGTCAAGGGCGCCGAGGCCCTGGGTGTGCCCGTCAAGCCCGTGTGGACTGACGGCATCACGCGCGTCAACGTTTTCCTCAACGCCGGTCCCGATACCGAGTACAACATGGTCAATGCAGGCGCTGCCATCAATGCCGCCAACGAGC
The DNA here is from genome assembly GCF_052065455.1 of Collinsella sp. HCP28S3_E9. NCBI lineage: Bacteria > Bacillati > Actinomycetota > Coriobacteriia > Coriobacteriales > Coriobacteriaceae > Collinsella > Collinsella sp. HCP28S3_E9. The sequence goes on along the minus strand of NZ_JBQHTZ010000008.1, from coordinate 21,322 downwards.
AGGAGATGTTTGAGCTCATCGACTCGCTCGACGACATGACCTGCCTGGTCATTAGCGGCTCGCTGCCCCCCAACACCTCCGAGGGTTTCCTGGCCGAAGTTCTTCGCCGTGTTAAGGCAAAGGGTGCCGAGTTCGTGCTCGATATTTCGAGCCATCAGCTGGCCGATCTCATTGCCATGGAGCCGTTGCTCATTAAGCCCAACGACGACGAGCTGCTCGACATCTTTGGCATTAAGGTGAGCGGTGGCGACGACGAGACCGTTAAGTGCGCTATGGCTGAGCTGCATGCCAAGGGCGCTAAGAATGTGCTGTTGACCCTTGGTGGCGACGGCGCGTACTTCTCCAACGGCGAGCACATTTGGTTTGCCAAACGCACCTTTGAGGTCAAGCTGCTCTCGACGGTCTGCGCCGGCGATTCCTCGCTTGCCGCCTTCCTGTCTGTGTGGCATGATGCCCCCGAGTGCGTCGAGGACGCCCTGCGCCTCTCGATGGCAACCGGTGCCAACGTGGTCGAGTGCCCTGGTTTGGGCGATTTTGCCAAGGTGGACGAATATAAGAAGCACATCGACGTTCGCCAGGTATGCTAACCGTTTAGACACATCGTTGCCGAACACCCGCTTTGGATCTCCGAGGCGGGTGTTTTTATCTGTTGGCTGCATGGGCTCTGCTGTCTCGTTCGCGCGAATCGACGATGTGATTTCATGTGCGCTCACGCTTGTTTCTTGCTAGACTGCTTGAGAACCATCGTTTAACGCTCGCAAGCGTAGGAGGCCATAGGTATGTGTAATGTTTCGCTCAACGGTACGCAGCCCACAGATGCCTCCCTGCGTGTGCTACGTGCGCTTGAGGACGCCGGTCTCGAGGCCTGGTTCGTAGGCGGTTGGGTGCGTGACGCCCTGATGGGACGTCCCAGCCACGATGTTGACATGTGCTGTAGCGGCCTGTGGCAAGAGTCCAAGGCGGCGCTCGAGGCAGCCGGCATTGCGGTAGTTGAGTCGGGCATAAAATTTGGCGGCATTACCGCCCTTTGTGACGATGAGCGTATTGAGGTCACGACGTATCGCCTGGACGGATTTTACACCGATGGTCGCCATCCCCAGAGTGTGGAGCGTGCGGCGTCCCTTGAGGACGATCTGGCACGTCGTGACTTTACCGTTAACGCCATGGCTTGGCATCCCCAGCGCGGTCTTGTCGACCGTTATGATGGCCAGGGCGACCTGGAGCGTAAGCTGATTCGTGCCGTTGGAGATCCCAAGCGTCGCTTTAACGAGGATGCGCTTCGCATGCTGCGCGCCGTGCGTTTTGCCTGCCGTCTGGATTTTATGATCGAGCCTAAGACCAAACTGGCGCTTGCCGAGTGCTCGCCGCTGCTCGATGCCGTGGCACGCGAACGCGTGGGCATTGAGCTCGAGGGGATTCTATCGACCGGTCACGGGGGAGACGCGATGCTACGCTATCCCGAGCTTGTTTGCGCCGCCGTGCCCGAGCTTGCGCCGGCTCGTGGGTTTGACCAGCGCAGCGTCTACCACGCCTTTAATGTCTACGAGCATATCGCTCGCGTTTTGACGGTAGCGGGGGAGCTGGCGCTGTGTGACGGTGTGGCGCCTTCGTCGAGCTTAATGTGGGCAGCGTTTTTGCACGATGTCTCCAAGCCCGATTGCTTTACGGTCGATCATGCGGGCAGCGGCCACTTTTACGGTCATCCTGAGCTTGGTGCCAAGAAAGCGCGCGCTATTATGGATCGCTTGGCGCTTTCGCACGATTTGGTTCGCGACGTGTGTCTGCTTATCAGGTATCACGATAAGCCGTTGCGTCCCGAGCGCTCCTGTTTGCTCAATATGATGCGCTCGCTTTCGGGTGAGGGCGTCGACACACCGCGTTTGATTGACGAGCTTATGGACCTTAAGCGTGCCGATACGCTGGGTAAGGCACCGTCGTGCTTCTATTACGTCGAGACGATCGAGGAGATGCGTTCGCTCGCCCACGAACTGTTGGAAGCGGGGGAGCCCTATACGCTTAAGATGCTTGGCATCAACGGAGGGGACCTGATTCGCGCCGGCGTCAAACCGGGGCCTGAGCTGGGACAGCTTCTCAACGTCGCCCTCGACGCCGTGATCGAGAATAACGTTCCCAATACCCGCGAAGCCCTTCTGGCCCACCTCAACCTGGGGTAGCTCATTTGGGACGGGGCTTTTTTAGCTACCCCCGCTGTCAATAGGACGAACAATAGTGATTCTGGCAGGGGTAGCTAAAAAAGCCCCGTCCCAAATGAGCTACCAGGTTGACCTGTGTGTTCCATAACCTCACGACAAAATTTGGCCAATTTGGTATTTCTTCTTGCGCTCGCGTTTTTTGTCCCGTAATATATGTCCTCGCAGCACGGCAGTGCAGGTGTCATGTGGCCCGTTCGTCTAGCGGTTTAGGACGCCGCCCTCTCAAGGCGGAGATCACCAGTTCGAATCTGGTACGGGCTACCACTTCTTTTCTGCCGAGGCTTATGGCCCGTTCGTCTAGCGGTTTAGGACGCCGCCCTCTCAAGGCGGAGATCACCAGTTCGAATCTGGTACGGGCTACCAAGTATTGGATACCCGACCTTCTTTCCGAAGGGCGGGTTTTTTATTACCTGCGGGCTTGTCTGTTAATCCCATTTGCCCCATAGCTTTACGTTTTGCTTATCTCCCAGACGGGTACAATAGGCCAGATACATTGACGGTCAGAAGGAGCCTCATGACGGAGTCCTCTCAGCATACCCCAAAGCCTCAAGTCGATGTTTCGGGCGGCGATGACAACAAGAGCGCACGTCGTGGTGCCATCTTTATTGGCATTGTGCTGGTGGGCTATATCGTCTATTTGGTCGTGACCGGTCAGATGGGTCAGTTCTGGGCCGCCATGGCTAGCGTTCAGGCGCCGTGGCTCGCTGCCGCGTGCTTCTGCATGTTCCTATACTTGTTTTTTGGCATCGTGGCGTACGCGATTGCCGTATGGCTCGATCCCAATTCGCCTGTCGGCATCCGCGACCTCATTTCGGTCGAGGCGAGCGGCATCTTCTTTGGCAACCTGACACCCATGATGATGGGCTCCACGCCTGCCCAGATTTATCGCCTGACCAAAGCCGGCCAAAATGTGGGCGAAGCGGGTGCCACGCAATTCACCCGCTTTATCGTGTACCAGTTTGGTTTGGTGGCATGGGGTGCCATTCTGCTGCTCGCCCGCATGCCGTTTTTCGCCGAGCGCTATGGCGACATGACGCTGCTTTGCGTCTTTAGTTTTGGCGGCCACTGCTGCATTCTTCTCGGCATCTTTGCCGTGGCGTTGATGCCCAAGACCGTCACGCGCGTCGCACATTGTATTATCAATTGGCTCGAGCGCATGGGCGTTTCCGCTACTAAGATCGAGGGCTGGCGTACCTTTGTCGATGGCGAGATCTACTCGTTCTCCGAGAAATTCAAACTCTCTGCCGGCCATTTTTCGTCCATGCTGCTCACGGTCGTCATCACCATGTTGCAGCTGGCGTTTTTCTACCTGGTTCCGTATTTTTTGATGCTTGCCTTTGGTCAGTACGACGTTGACTTTTTCTCGGTCATGGCGGCGAGTGCTTTTGTACAGCTGTTGAGTTCCGCCGTCCCGCTGCCTGGCGGCACCGGTGGTGCCGAGGGCGGCTTCGCGCTGTTCCTGGGTCACTTTTTTGGCACGGCAGCGACTGCCGGCTATCTGCTTTGGCGTCTGATTACCTTTATCGCGCCGACCATTTTGGCCGCCCCTCTTTTGGGCCTTAAGAGCGCTCATAACGAGAGTATCCATGCACGCTGGGACCGTATGATGTGCAAGCTCGGGCGCACTCCTCAGAAGCCTTCTGCGTCCGTTAAGGCACATCCAACCTCTCAGGTTACCGTGGACCCCAATCAGCATGCTCAAAAGACTGCTGTGGCCTCTAAACCGGCACGGAAGACCTATGTTCGTCAGACTGGCGACGGTATCCGCGTTTCCCCTGCGGCGCTCAATAAAAAGAAGCGGCCCTAGAGCCCAGTTGGTGAGTCGTGCGTTCTTAATGATGCTCGTCATTGCGATGCTAGATGTAGGATAATCCTCTTACGTTGATTATCTCCCACTTGTACAGGAGCTATAGGTGGGCAGTTGACATGAAGGGGACACGTCTATGGACACCACTAAACCGCGCCTTGACCGCCGCATCGTTCGCAGTCGCAATGCGATTCTTTCGGCATTCGAGCGACTGCTGATGGAAAAGCCCCTCGCCGATATTACGGTGAGCGCCATCGCGCGCGAGGCAAATGTCGACCGTAAGACCTTCTACGTGCACTTTGGCACGGTGGACGGCTTGCTCGATGCCATTGCCGTGGATGTGGTCGAGATGATTGTCGACTCAGTCGAGAAGACGCTTTCCTCTATGGGCGGTAACACCAACGAGCGAGCACTCGGAGCGGCGGCGACCTTCTTCAAAACCGTTAACGAGGCGCTTTGCAACAATTTGGTGCTCAATCGCCAGCTGATTGAAAACATTCCGCTCGACGACTTTATGGCTCGTCTTCGTGCGCCGCTCGAACATGAGATTGCCGAGCGCGATCTGCTGCCCCAAGGCCTCAAGGACGAGATGTTCGATTACTACCTGGCGTTTCTGCTGTCCGGTATTATCGGTATCTATCGCACGTGGGCATTATCCGACGGATCGGTTCCCATCGAGCGCGTCTCGGCGGTCGCCAACGACCTGACCCTGAACGGCCTTTCGAGCCTAGAGACCCGTTTGTCTTAGTGCGGCATCCCCTGGGGCTCCCTTGCCGTTTAGGTCGTCTATCCGTAGTGTGATGCTCGATTGGTTGGGATGGATCTGAGTAAATACGCCCGGCGATACCCGAAAGATCGGTATCGGTTTTCTTGAATTATTGCGGGAGAGTGGTAAAACCTAATTTAGGTTGTTTTGAACCCGGTGACTATGGCCTGATTCTGATGGATATTCAGATGTTTGTTATGGACGGGCAAAGTAGCAATAAAACAGAGATTGAAAAAATATGTATGAATAATATCGTTTCCTTGTTTATGTTTAGTCGTTGTGATTATGAGAAAGTAAAACAGAATGCATGGGAAGAAAACTGGAAAGCCATGCGGCTGTATTCTGTTGTGGCGCTTGTTGCCTTTGGAGTCATAACGCTGCTGAGTGCGGTTTCCCTGAGTATCGGAAATTATAAATGGGTGTATCTGGCCTATACGTTCCTTTCTTTGCTCTATTTTTGCATTTCTCGTTGTCAACTTAGAAGCTTCTTGGGGAAAGAGCTGGTTATATACAGCTTTTTTGCCGCGCTGCTGCTGTTTGGCATTATTACGGGAACGGTGATTACGCCGGAGGAGCTCACGGTCAACTACATTGTGTTCATGATGGTAGCGCCGCTGCTGTTTACCGCTAGAGCGGCGGTCATGAACGGGCTGATCCTGAGCAGCATGCTGCTCTATATCGGACTTGCTTTCTTTGCGCAGCACGACCCAATTCTTTCCAAAAACCTCGTGAATGTTATTCTGTACGGGGTGCTGAGTATGTTTCTGACTGCCACGATGATGCGAAGCAAGCTCCAGAGAATCCTGTACCATAAGGAAATGGAAGCGTTGGAAGTCGGCAAGCGCGAATCGCAGGAACGACTCCTGAATTACGAGAGATTCCTCACGGACATGGTTCGGTATGCCGCTTCAGAAGCAACTCCGGACAAAGTACTGAATCAACTGGTGGAGTATATCGGACAGCGTGTGACCGCCGATCGAGCGTACATCTTTGAACAGAATGACCGCGGAACGTTTGACAACACCTACGAGTGGTGCAAAGCGGGCGTACCCAAAGAAAAAGATAACCTGCAGGATGTGCCGTATGAAGGCATCATTGAAACATGGTTTGCACAATATCAAGAATCCAACAATGCCATCATCCATGACATTGAAGAATGCAAAAAAACAAGCGAAGCCATCTATGAACGGCTGAAACCTCAGGGTGTCAATACCTTTGTGACAGGGCCAATCAAAATCAACGGCAAGATGGTCGGATTCTACGGTGTGGACAATCCTCCCAAAGAGAAACTGCACGAGATCTCGAATGAGATGGATATGATCGAGTTTATGGTCTCTTTTATGATAAGACTGCGCGATAATGCGAATGCACTGGAGCACAGTGCGTTATATGACCAGCTCACAGATTGTAAAAACAGAAAAGCACTGGATTGGGCGTACACAGAAAAGCTGGAGAAGTACTGTCCCCTGGCGGTTGTCATGTGCGACCTAAATGGCCTAAAGGAAATAAATGATCAAAAGGGACATGACGCCGGTGATAAAGCCATTGTGCAGACCGCACAGACGCTGAAATCTGTGTTCGGAAAGCGTCATGTGTATCGGCTTGGCGGAGACGAGTTCATTGCGGTTCTGCCAAACATCACACATCCGGCGTTTCAGAAACTACTGGAAACGGCAAAAAGCCAACTGGGGGCTACCGCGTCCCTCGGTACGACGATAAGCGGCACAAAGGACACGGATTTTGAGTCGCTTCTGAAAGCCGCAGATGCGCAAATGTATGAAAACAAGAAGCAATACTACATCTCGGCAGGGAATGATCGGAGAAGGCACAGCTTGTGAGAGGGAAAAGCTGCGCATATAAACGTAAAACTGCACGGTAGTTCACGACTTTTACCGCACAGGGCAGCACGGTTCGTGATGTCGCTTTCAAGCAGATGGATGTTGCATTTAATCAGTCTGAAAATGCCCAGACGAGCATTTCGCCTGGGCAAGTAGTGCTCCGCCTTTCTTTAATCCTATTTTTCTCCGGTTGTTGTTTCGGTAAAATATGAGTTCTAGGACACTATTACCGAAAGTAGGTTGGGATGAGGCAGATTAAGCGTGCTGTGGCTTTTGCCCTCACCTTTATCATGTGCGTCGAGGCCCTTTTGGGTAACGGCGTTGCCAGCGCGGTTGCCCTTACGCTTGAGGACGCCCAGTCGTGGCAGGACATTGTCCAACCGTTTGCCGAGACCGATGCGGCGGGGGAGTCGGATGACAAGACCGGCTCGGACGCCGCATCGGGCGTCTCGTCGAGCGATAGTTCGGGTGAGGCTAGCGCGAGTGCTTCGAACGATGACAAGTCTGACTCAAGCACTTCCAACAACACCACCGCCTCCAACGAGGACACTTCTGGCAACCAGGACGCCGTTGACGTGGTCCCGCGCGACTGGTCGCACGATGCCAGCGCGCTCACGGTATCCTCCGAGGGCCTTGCCTTTGACAAGCGCTTGAGAGAGCTTGCTGAAGCAGGCCCCATCGAGGAAATTCCTGTGCAGCTGCCTGCCTCGCTCAACATCAAGTGTGTTCTCAACACGGCGCTGCTTGAAGGCGACACCTTTACCGTCGATCTTCCCGCCGGGCTCACATTCGACCTCGATTCGGCCAAGCTCCAGGACAATGATGGCATCAAGCGCATTGCCCTCTACCGCTTGGATGCTGAGGGCAATACCACGCGCATCCGCCTTGGGTATGCACAGCTCACTGCCTCTAAGCTTACTGTGGCCTTCGCTACTCCGCATGACGAGCAGACCGATGCCGACCTTTCCTTTGAGGCTAAAGAGTCCTTTGCCGTCGATGCCGATGTACTGCTCGATTCTGCGCTCCTCAAAGACGAGGAGTCAACGCTTGACTGGGCGATACAGCAGACGCAGACCGAGGGCGTGCGCACTTGCGAGCTCACTATTCCCGCGCGCTCCCATGTTGAGGGGCTTCTTGGGATTGATAGGGCCGATGCTTCCTCAACGGTTGCCGTCAATGTGGCGGGCACCTCCCAGGATCCGGTTTCTGCGGTGACCCCTGTGGGTTCTTACGGCAGCAAGATCACGTTCACCACGTTTTGGGCCGATAACAACAACGTCAACCGCCCGTCCGCGCAGGCTCTCCAGAATCGAAACGAATACCGTGTATTCTATTCTCTTGATGGCGGTAAGACCTATGTGGCGCTCACCAAGGACGGAGATAACCTGTCCGATGAGGCGGCCACGCAGCTCGGATTTACCCAGGAGATCCTCGATGCCGCCAAGACCGATGGCCACTTGGTAAGCGTTGCAGCGTCCACGGTCTCCGAATACGAGGCGTCCGTGGTACTCGCTGGCAAGCTTCCCGCCAAGGTCGTGACGCGAACGGACGACGGCACGGCGCAAGAACAGCCCATCACGTATGCAATTTCCCACGTGACGGCGGGCGATGGGGCCGTGGAAGTCAAAACTGGCTCGACACTCTATCCTAACTGCAACGCCGACCCTTCGCAGCGCTCTGAGTCTGGCGACTACATCGTGCCCGACTCCTCCATGCTGAGTGACCGTACGGACTATGTGGAGCCCTATGCCAAAGAATGTCTGATGATGCTCAAAAACGTTAGCTTTAACGTCGATGTCCACATCGGCAACGATATGGTGGATCACAACCTTTCCGGCGATAATGGCTGGTATTCGAGATGGGGTAAGTACCTGACCCTTACGGCTGCGCGGCATATGGGTGCGTCTGACGACAAGGATGTAAGCAATATCAACGGGGACGGTCTTCTGCAGCTCATCGAACACCAGCTCTTTAGTGTTACCTGGAATGACAATGCTTCCAACAACTATGTTATAAGCGGTCGCATGCCGGCCTACCATCCATCCGGCGTGTCGATGAAGTACCGCCTGATCCAGCAGACAATAGATAACTCCGGCACCTCCGGCTATCGCGATGCCTACGAGGTCTCCTACGACAACAAGGTTGTTCCCGACTATGCGAGCGATATCTCCGCGTGCTACAGCGGCGGTACTATGACGGTGCGCCATACGGGCACCACGCGGTTTGAGGCTACCAAGGTCTGGCTCGACGACTACGTGCCCGGTTCGACCGATTCCAATGGCAACGAGATTTCGCGCCCTGCGGCCACCTATACCCTGTGGCGCTATTCCGCAAGGCCCGGCAACGATGCGCGGAGCGCGGCGCAGGTGGTCGTGATGACGGGTGATCGCAAAGGCGAGTTCGTAAAGCTCGAGGTCACGGCCGAGCAGAATAATAAGCTGGGCGCGAGCTACAACAGTGAAGACGGTTCCATCAACAACGCTAAGATGGACCTTGGGAAGATACTGCTCGATAAGTACGGCACCGATGGCTTCACGCAGTTTGCCAAGTACGATCCCGAGGGCTACCCCTATATCTACCAGCTCCGCGAGTCGACCCTCGCGGGTTATGAGCATGTGTTCGGCACGGTCGACAACGAGGGCAACACGTCGGGCGATCTCGGTCCCAACTATTTCAGTGCAAGCGATACAAACACCGAGTATTTGCTTGATGGATGGATGCGCTCCGATTCCGACAACTTTGGCGTCTACAACGGCGGTACGCTCACCAATCGTCGTGCTGAGACCGAAACCGTTAGCGCCAAGAAGCGCTGGGATATCGGCGCCTATCAAGATCAACTCGGTACCGTCGAGGTGAGCTTTCAGCTCCAGCGCATCCTTAAAGAGCATGCTACATACAACAACGGACAGTGGTTCTCTAAGGAAGATCCCATGTATGGAGCTGATGGCTCGCTTATCGGCACCTATACCTGGAACGACGTCGCTGACGGTCGCGTCACGCTTAACGGCTGGAGCGCCGAGAATTCTGAGCAGTCCTTCTCGAAGAGCGGTCTGCCCCGATATGACGAGCTGGGCAACGAGTACGTTTACCGCTGGCAAGAGGTTGAGGTGCTGGACACGCAGGATCCTGACCGGTTCTCTGCCTTGCCTACCAAACCGGACGGCCCGTTTGAGTTTTTTGGCACGTTTACTGATGCTAACGGCAACCAGAATCTCCTTTTCTGTTATGGCGAATATGATGCTAAAGAGAAATGCTTTGTCAACAGCTACGTGGATACAGTTGATGCGACCGTTGATAAGTATTGGCAGGCCCTTGATGCCGAGGGCAATCCTATTTGGACACAGGATGCCAAACAATGTGGTAATGGCGTTGCTCCAAAGGTAACGGTCAAGGTAATCCGCAACGATTCGCTGCTTACAACGATTGAGCTGGACGGTCGCGTTGATCCCACGCCCAATTTTCAGACGATTCCTGGCTCTTCCTGGGAGCTTGGCTGGTGGGAGACGAGTCCTTGGCATGTTGAGTTTATCCGTCTACCCAAATATGACGACAACGGGTCTAAGTACGACTACCTCTTTCTTGAGGAATCGGTGGATGGCTTTAACCTAGACCATACGGTTCGCGGTATCGACCCCGAGTCTCGCAAAATCTATACCAAGTTTTATAACCGGCGCGTGATTGAAGGCAATGCCTCCAGTTCGAAATTTGCGGTCTCCAAGAAATGGCTTGATAGCGGCAACGCTGCCTCCCGCGTGCCTGTTGAGATTGGCCTGTATGCGAATCACGATATCGTTTCTCAAAGGGATGGACAGTTGGCCTATAGAGAGGGTGAACTGATTAATAAGGTCACTCTTAACGAAGAGAACTCTTGGTACGACGAATTAAATGTCCCAGTTGGCGGGCTTTCCAAGAATGACGTCTCTATCAGAGAGCTGTCTACGCTTAATAGCAGCGATACACCAGACGACCTAAAATATGAGGTCATCGATCGCGATACTGCTGTTCGCAGGGCTACATACGGCTCTTCCGAGGAGATTGCGGCCTATCGTTCGCTGCTTAGAAATTGGCCTGAGACGGATACCTCTACTCGCATGATCTCCAAGAACCTTTCGCAGGGCTTTTCGTATGAGGTTTCGTATGGGGAAAATCGCGATAAAAATTCTCTCGAGGTCACGAATCGCCGCGTTGGTTCGGTGGATATCTCTATCGATAAGACCTGGGCTGACGCTGGATCTGCTGCGATCAAGCGCCCCAAGGCTCAGATAACAATCTCTGCGCCCGCATCGAGCTCCGAGTTTACGTTTGTCTGTGACAACAGTCGGAAGCTGTTCGTTAGGGTTGCCGGTAAAATCGACCAGCCTCTAAAGAAAAAAGATTCGGAGGGCAACTTTAGCTCGCTAACTGGGTCTGCTGACGCCTCCGAAAACACCGATGTGATTGTTTCAGAGGATTCAAAGTCCATTACCTTTACGGTCGATGTGATCAAGGCCTCATCCTTCTTCTCCGTCGTGGGACTTCCTAAGTACGATCTTTCCGGCGCCATCGTTGATTGGAAGGTCGAGGAGAATATCGCCAATGCCGGTGACTATCGATCCGTCGGCGGACTTTCGAGCACAGACTTCGGTTCGCCCTGGCACCAGGAAGACCAGCTCAACTATTCGTTTACTAACAAGCGTACGGGCACCAAGGACGTGACGTTCCATACCAAGTGGTTCGACCACTACGTCAAGGACGTCCTCAACCAGCGCCCTGACGTTAAGCTGGTGCTGTATCGTGCGGCTTATACGTATGACGATAACGGCAATATCATTAAAGATGACGAAGGAAATCCCGTAATCACGCTCTCGTCGGTTTCTCCTTCCGAGTACGACGGCCACTTTGAGTGGGTGTCGTCCGACCCAGCCGATCGCCTGCGCAACGACACCAAGGGTGACTTTACCCAATACGCCACGTTCAAGAACCTTCCCAAGTACGACGGCAACGGCGGACAGTACGTCTATTACGCGCGTGTGGATATGAATGTCCTGGATGACACCAAGGGCGCGCTCGACTACTATGATGACGATACGGTTTCGCAGGATCCCTATACAAAGGACCCCGGCTCGTGGGATAAGGCAGATGACGAGGTTAGATCGTTTGCCGATTGCCTCCCTGCAGACAACGACCAGCAGCTCGTTTACCGTGAGGACTCGACGTTCAATTTCCATATCCACGGCTCGGTAACGGTCTCGGGTGAGAAGCTGTGGGAGAACGTCCCTGTCGGTTACTCCAAAGACGACCTGCCGGCGATTTCTATCTACGTGCAGCGCCGCCTGCTTGCGGGTTCGTACGGAGCTAACGGCAACTGGACCGATGGCGCTGCTTTGCCTTGGTCTGGCCTTGCACTGAATGTGGATGATACGCAGGCAAAGGGCTATACCGTGGCCAGCTCTAATACGGGTAAGACCGACTCTGGTCAGGATATCCTTGACGGCAAGACTGCTGTGGCCTGGACGGACAGCCTTGAGAAAGACGGCAACAAGTGGACGTTCAGCATCGGCCAGTACGGGGACAATTCCAATAGCAACGCTCTGCCGAGCGATAATAAGCTCGCGGCCTATGATGCCGAGGGACGTCGCATTGAGTACCGTGTGCGCGAGGTCATCGATGGCATTGTTGGTAAGCCTGGCTGGGACCTCAAGCCCGAAAGCGAACTCGAGAAGGCCTTTGACAAGGTCTACGATATTAGATATACGGACTTCTCGATCAGGAATACCTATAAGTCTAAGCAGAGCAAGCTCACGCTGTACAAGGTCTTTACGGGGCGTGCCGACGTTGACACCAAGTACCCTGACTCGACGTTTAGGCTGTACCGCTACTACGTCAAGGATGATGACTCCAAGAGCGCTCTGACCTTTGTGGCTGAGCAGACGCTCAAGGGCAAGGACGTCAATCATGCCACTGAGTCCGGTGCAGTCACGTTTGACAACCTCGACATCTACGCGCCCTCAGGTGCCAAGTGGCAATATGTTGCCGTTGAGGTTGTGCCCAACGGCTACACCGCCACGAGCGGCATGGGCGAGCTTGCCGCCGATGCTTCTGGTTTTAAGTCTTCGGATGATTGGGCGAATAAATATGACGTCGTTCTTCCCACGGACGTAAAAGGCACCCTCTCCATGGGTCCCACCGTTGAGCTTGATGAGAACCCTTCCGCAGTGAGCGAGACGTTTAAGAATGCCTATGAGCCTGCTACTGCGACGCTTACGGGTAAAAAGATCTGGCAAGACCGTAATAACGTGTTTAGCACGCGGCCTGATTCGATCACGATCGAGTTGACGCGTAAATACCAGAACGGCACCTTGGATGAGGACCTTGATGCTGGCCTGGTCAATCTCCAGTGCGATAATCCTGATCTGGAGAACTATATCTCCTGGGACAGATCTTCTGATACAGGTTCTTGGACCTATACCATCAAGAACCTCGAAAAATGGGCGCCCGATGGTACCCTGTGGCGATATGACGTTCGTGAGACGGTGACGCCGGATCAATATTGCATAAACGGCAACGGCGGCTCGTGCCTCTCCGATCCAGGCGTGCTCCCCAATATCACCAACGTCCTGAATGGCCAGGTTGGTTTTTCCAAGCAGTGGGATGCTCTTGATGATTGGAAGCAACGGCCGATCCAGTACTTTACGCTCCAGGCGCGAGAGGCTGGCACCGACTCTGATTGGGAGGAAGCGGGCACGTTCTTTACCGCTCATGGTGTTAACGTGGGTACCGCGTCGAGCTATAAAGACACGGTCAACAACATAGATACCGACCTGACGTGCTATACGCTTTCTAATGGTTCGGTCGTTCGTAAAACGGTCGATCAGCTGACGCCAAAGGAAAGTGACGGCAAGGGTCCCTACAACTTCAATAGCCATTGGACCATGCTCCCGCTCTCTCTCGGTACCGGTTCTTCTGCGGTTAACGTTGAATATCGCGTTGTCGAAAGCCTTCTGGTCTATGAGCAGCGGGGGTCTAAGGTCAAGGTCTATCTTGACTGCGATAAGAACGGAAACTACTCAATAAGGGGTAGCGGGGCGAGCATCTACCTGCCTTCTCAGACTGAAGAGCATGCATCTGGAAGCTCAACCTGGAAATCGAACATTACCAACGAGTTGAAGGGTAAAACGACTTCGATAAAGGTTTGCAAGACTTGGGATGATGGCGACAACGCTTGGGTAACTCGTCCGGGCACGTCTTCTCCAAATGACTCCTGGGCTACGACGTTTGTCCTGCAGCGCTATTCTAATGTCGGGCATACGTGGGAGTGGTTTACCAAGTACGGGTCCGTTGTCGCCAATCCATTTGTCTACGATCCATTTAACGGTTGGATTCTTAACGATAACCTGCTTACCCGAAATGTCAGTGTCGCAGATACCAATGTTTCCTTTGATAAGTTGCCTGCGCAAGGCGTTGGTGTGAACGGTCAGGCCGTTGAGTACCAATACCGCGCAGTGGAGCTGGTTAAGGGCAGCTATCTGGCTACGACCGCTCCGAGTGATGTTCTGGCCACGAGCGGCGACGGGTCGATGCGTCTTGAGCTGGTGCCGGCCTCAGAAGAAGGGGTTCAGCGCTATGTGAACACGCTGCTGACGACCACAGTTACCGTTACTAAGACTTGGAATGACTGGGGCACGGGGCTTGCTTCGACGCTTGATCCTTCTACCTGCGGTATTAAGCTCAATTTGTATCGAAAGGTTGCGGGTGGCAGCGAGGAGCTTGTCAAGGTTGCCGATGCCACTGGCGCCCTGCGTGATGCTGCGCCCACGTGGAGCAAGAATGAAGATGGCACCTGGACCTACGAGTTTACGGGATTGCCCCAGACCGACCAGAACGGCAAGGCGTATACCTACAGCGTCACAGAGGTCGACGGGTCCGTTGCCGGTTGGTATAACGCTCAAAATAATAATGGCTCGCTTACCAACGCTGCGACGCGCTTGACGTTTGACAAGGTCGAGGGCGGAAGCGGTACGGGCATTGCCGCCGATACGAAGCTCAACGGCGTGAAGTTGGAGGTCTCGGATAGCACTGGCAAGAAGGTCGCTACGTGGTCGCGCGATGAGAATGGCGCTGTCTCCGTTACTGTGGAGGACGATTACGGCAAGGCTGGCGCCGGCAAAAGCGCTGGCTGGATCGTGGGCCTCAAGGCGGGAAAGTACAAGGTTCACGAGGCTGTGGTGCCCGTGGGTCATGTCGCCGTGGCGGACTTTACGGTCAAGATCGGCGTCGATGGCGTCGTGACGCTCGAGGAGCCGCCCGAGGGCGTCGATGGCGTCGTGACGATCGAGGAGCCGCCCGAGGGCGTCGAGCGTCACTACGCCAAGATCACGGTGGCCGACCCGCTCTACCGCTCTGCGTTCTCGCTGCAGAAGGTCTACAGGCACGGAGATTCTGAGCTTCCGGTCGCGGGCATGACGTTCGACCTCTACCGCGGCACCTACCATGCCTCCTCCGTTGGCGGCGGCGGCGTGAAGATCGCCGAGATCGTGACGGATGCCGATGGCAAGTGGAGTGCGGACGGCTCCGTCGAGTGGCTTAACCGCGATGGCGCCTTCGGCTCGCTCGCCGGCTACTTCGTGAGCCAAGCCGACGGCCTGCCCGCGGGCGACTACTACCTGGTGGAGACGGGCGAGTCCGCGCTCACCAAGAAGCCCGGCGCGGCTGGCGAGGTGCCCAAGTTCACGCTCGGTGGCAGCGATTGGGGAACGACGAAGGCCGTCAAGGTCGAGAACCGTGAGTTCAACGCGGGGCTCGAGATTCATAAGCGGGATGCGCTCACGCATTCTGCGGTTAACAATGCCACGTTTGAGCTGCGCTACACGCCCTTGGGCTCTACCGATGTTGTGACTATTGGCGGGCTCAAGTCTGGCTATTCTTACGCGCTCGGTGCCGCGGGCACGAGCTGCCTGGCCCCTGTTCCCGCTACGCCGGGCGCGCTCAGGGTGACGGGCCTCAAGAAGGGTCAATATCAGCTTGTCGAGACTTCGCCGGCGGTTGGCTATGCTTCTGTCGGGGCCGCCGGCACGGTTGTGCGAGAGTTTGTCGTGGGCGAGGGCTCGGCCGGGCTTGCAAATGTTGTCCCCGACCCCGATGTCACCAACATGCCGCTGCTGGGCAGCGTGACGATGCATAAGGTGGACACTGACGGCAATGCGATCGCGGGCGCTCAATTTAAACTGCAGCGTTTGGCTGGCGGTGACTGGACCGATGTGGCAGACGGCCTCTATACGACCGACGCTGACGGGCGCATCACCGTGACGGGTCTCGCTTGGGGTACCTATCGCTTTGCCGAGGTCGCGCCTGCCGCAGGCTTCTACATGAGCGGCAGCGTCACCACCAAGAGCGTTACCGTCGGGGCCGATAACGTGGCTGGCTCCATCATTTCGCCCCTCGACTGCGGCACGGTGACCAACGAGAGGCTCGGCTTTGGGCTCATCAAGGTCAACTCCGCCTGCGAGCGCCTCTCGGGCGCGCGCTTTACGGTGACGGGCGAGTTCTCCGACGGCTCGGCCGCGCACGATCTCGTGACCGCCGCCGACGGCACGGCTTCGCTGCCCGATGGCCTGCTCGTGGCGGGGGAGACCTATACCGTGACGGAGACCGAGGCCCCTGCGGGCTACAAGATCGGCGACGGCTCCGCCGCAAGCGCGTCCTACCGCTTTACCGTCAAGGCTGACGGCACCTTTGCGGCTGACGGCACCTATACCAAAACCGTGTGGTCTGCGGCGGGCACGGGCACGCTTGAGCTCACCATGAAGGACACGGCCAATGCCGTCTCGCTCTCCAAGGCCGACGCGAGCTCGCACGTGTTTGTTTCGGGTGCGACGTTTACCGTGTATGGTAAGTTCTCCGATACGGGTGAGGATGCCAAGACGGTGCAGCCCACCAGCGGTGCGGTTACGCTGAGTGGCCTCATTGGCGGCGAGATCTACCGTATCGAAGAGTCTGTCGCACCGGCTGGCTACGGGCGCCTGAGCTCCAGCCTGTACGTCAAGTTTGATGCTGCCGGTAGCAAGCTTTCCGTGGTGGACGCCCAAGGCAACGCGCTCGAGAGTGTTCCGAGCGGCTGGGAAATCGCCGAAAACGAGGCGATTGCCGCGCTCGACAGCAAGACGCGTTTGAGCTTTAACAAGGTTGACGCCGCGGGTAACGGTACCGGTGCCTCGAATTCGCTTAACGGCGTTACGCTTGAGCTGTTGAAGGGTTCTAGCGTTGTTGCAAGCTGGTCTCGTGATGAGAACGGAAACGTGAGCGTTTCCGTTATGAGCGGTTATGGCGAGGCCGGCAGCGATGCCGATGCTGGTGTAATCTTTGGCTTGTCCGCCGGTGTCTATACGGTGCGCGAGTCCCGTGTGCCTGCTGGACACCTTGCCGTTAGCGACTTTAAGGTCAAGATCGATGACGAGGGCAAGGTCTCTTTGGTGGACGCTCCCGAGGGCGTCTCGCTTGACGATCACGGTGTGACCGTCACGGTGGCCGACCCGCTCTACCGCTCCGCCTTCTCGCTGGAGAAGGTCTACAGGCACGGTTCCTCCGAGCTGCCGGTTGCGGGCATGAGCTTTGAGCTTTATCGCGGTTCGTACAATGCTTCCGCTGACAACGGTGGCGGCATCAAGATCGCCGACATTAGGACGGACGCCAACGGCAAGTGGTCTGCCGATGGCTCCGTTCCGTGGATGAACCGCGAGAACGCCTTTGGCGTGCTCGCCGGCTACTTTGTCAGGCAGTCCGACGGCCTGCCCGCGGGCGACTACTACCTGGTGGAGACGGGCGAGTCCGCGCTCACCAGGAAGCCCGATGGGGCCGGGGCGGTGACCGAGTTCACGCTCGGCGACAACGACAGGGGCGCGGTGAAGGCCGTCAAAGTTACGAACGGCGAGTTCAACGCTCAGCTCGTGATCCATAAGCAGGACGCTCTCACGCGGGCTTCCGTTAACGGCGCCGCGTTCGAGCTGCGCTACACGCCCCTGGGCTCCACTGATGCTGTGACTATCGGCGGGCTCAAGTCCGGCTATTCGTACGCGCTTAACGCCGCGGGCACGGGCTGCCTGGCCCCCGTTCCCGCCACGCCGGGCGCGCTCAGGGTGACGGGCCTCAAGAAGGGCCATTATCAGCTTGTCGAGACCGCGCCTGCGATTGGCTATGGCTCCCTTGGGGCCGATGGCACGGTGGTGCGAGAGTTTGTCGTGGGCGAGGGCTCGGCCGGGCTTGCAAATGTTGTCCCCGACCCCGATGTCACCAACATGCCGCTGCTGGGCAGCGTGACGATGCATAAGGTGGACACTGACGGCAACGCGATCGCGGGCGCTCAATTTAAACTGCAGCGTTTGGCTGACGGCGACTGGAACGATGTGGCAGACGGCCTCTATACGACCGACGCTGACGGGCGCATCACCGTGACGGGTCTCGCTTGGGGTACCTATCGCTTTGCCGAGGTCGCGCCTGCCGCAGGCTTCTACATGAGCGGCAGCGTCACCACCAAGAGCGTTACCGTTGGGGCCGATAACGTGGCGGGCTCCATCGTTTCGCCCCTCGATTGCGGCACGGTGACCAACAAGAGGCTCGGCTTCGGGCTCGTCAAGTTAAACGACGACGGCGAGCACCTCTCGGGCGCGCGCTTTACGGTGACGGGCGAGTTCTCCGACGGCTCGGCCGCGCACGATCTCGTGACCGCCGCCGACGGCACGGCTTCGTTGCCCGATGGCCTGCTCGTGGCGGGGGAGACCTATACCGTGACGGAGACTGCGGCGCCCGAGGGCTACAAGATCGGCGACGGATCCGCTGCGAGCGCCTCCGTCTCCTTCAGGGTGGGCTCCGACGGTTCCTTTAGTGCCGTTGGCGATTACAAGCACGGCATCTGGTCGCTCTCCGGCACGGGCAGGCTATCGCTCGCCATGAAGGATCGGGCCAACAGCGTCTCTCTCTCCAAGGCGGACGCCGCGACGGGCGATTTCGTGGCCGGTGCGACCTTTACCGTCACCGGGCGCTTCTCCGATAGCGCCGACGGCTCAAAGACCGTCAGCCCCGTGGGCGGCGCCGTCGAGCTGCGCGGCCTCATCAACGGCGAGGTCTACCGTGTCGAGGAGACTGCCGCACCGGCTGGCTACGGGCGCCTGGACGCGCCGCTCTACATTCGCTTCGACGAGCGCGGCGAGCGCCTTGTTGTGGTCGATAAGCGCGGCGCGGCGCTCTCGCGGGCCCCCGAGGGCTGGGACGTGGCTGACGGTCGTGCGATCACTGCCAACAACGTGCGCAACCGCCTGACGTTCGATAAGGTGGAGGGCGGCTCGGGCACGGGCGCCGTTGCGGGCTCCGCCCTCAACGGCATTGCCTTCGAGCTCTCGAGCGGCTCCGATGTGGTGGCCACGTGGGCGCGCTCCGATGAAGGCGTGATCTCTACGACCGTTGCGTCTGGTTATGGCGAGTCCGGCTCCGACGCTGACGCGGGCTGGCTCGTGGGCCTTCCCGCCGGCACGTACCGGGTCCACGAGTCCGTGGTGCCCGCGGGCCATGTCGCCGTGGCGGACTTCACGGTCAAGATCGATGCCGAGGGCGTCGTGACGCTCGGGGGCGCGCACGAGGGCGTCGAGCTCGACGCCTCCGCCGCCAAGATCACGGTGGCCGATCCGCTCTACCGCTCCGCCTTCTCGCTGCAGAAGCTCTACAGGCACGGAGATTCCGGGCTGCCGGTCGCGGGCATGACGTTCGACCTCTACCGCGGCACCTACCATGCCTCCTCCGTTGACGGCGGCGGCGTGAAAATCGCCGCGATCGTGACTGATGCCGATGGCAAGTGGAGTGCGGACGGCTCCGTCGAGTGGCTCAACCGCGATGGCGCCTTCGGCTCGCTCGCCGGCTACTTTGTCAGGCAGTCCGACGGCCTGCCCGCGGGCGAGTACTACCTGGTCGAGACGGGCGAGTCCGCGCTCACCAAGAAGCCCGGCGCGGCCGGCGCGGTGACCGCGTTCACGCTCGGTGGCAGCGATAGGGGAGAGACGAAGGCCGTCAAGGTCGAGAACGATGAGTTCAACGCGGGGCTCGCCATTGAGAAACGCGATGCCGCGACCGGATCTCCGGTCAACGGTGCGGGCTTCGAGCTCGTCTACACGCCGCTTGGCAAGACTGACTCCGTGACGATCTCCGGGCTTAAGACCGGCTGTTCATATGTCCTCGACGCGACGGGCACGCAAGTGGCGGCGCATTCCTCAAATGCGGACGGCTGCCTTAAGGTGACGGGCCTCAAGAAGGGCGGCTATCGGCTTATCGAGACGGTTTCCGCAACCGGCTATGCGCCGGTTGCGCCGGGCGGCTCGCTCGTGAGCTCGTTCGATGTGCTCGATGCCGCCAATGGGGTCGGCAACGTGCTCGCCACGGCAGACGGCTCGACTCCCGTCGTTACCAACGAGCCGCTTCTGGGTAGCGTGTCGATGCACAAAGTCGACGAGGGCGGACAGCCCATTGCCGGCGCAACGTTTAAGCTGCAGCTCAAGAGCGGTTCGGGCTGGGTCGATGTGGGCGATGGCCGCGCAACCGATACGGATGGCTCCATCGTGGCGACGGGTCTCGCGTGGGGCACCTATCGCTTTGTCGAAGTCGCCCCCGCGGCTGGCTATTACCTCGATCGCGAGGAAGTCGCTACAAACGAACTGACCGTTACGGCAGATAATGTGGCCGGTTCCATTGAGTTACCGCTCGACTGCGGCACAGTGACCAATACGGCTTTTGCCCTTAAGCTCCTCAAGCGTAATGGGTTCGGCGATGCGCTGCCCGGTGCGGTCTTTACTGTTGAAGGCCGGTTTGCCGACGGCTCATCTGTCGTTGAACTTACCAGCGGCGACGATGGCATCGCCTCGCTTGGCTCGGCCCAGCTCGTGGCCGGGGAGACCTATACCGTGACGGAGACTTCGGCGCCTGCCGGTTACATGATCGGCGACGGTACCGCCGCGAGCGCATCGTTCTCCTTCTCGGTTGCCGCAGACGGATCTTGGTCCGCTGTGAACGACTACAACCGCGACGTATGGTCCATGGGCGGCACGGGCTCCCTTGAGCTTGCTGTGACCGATAAGGCCCATACGGTCTCGCGTTCCAAGGACGGCATGCCCGGCACGGGCGACAGTCTGTTTGCTGTCTCTGACGCACTCGCAACGCTTGGTCTCATGGCGCTTGCCATTGGCTTGCGTCGCACGCGTCGACGCAGCTAGGCGGTAATTAATTACGCCAAGGCGGGGCATACGGTTCATCACCGTATGCCCCGCCTTTCTTGTCTGATGCGTCATCCCGCGTTAGCAGCTGCTCTTCGCCGCTCGTATCGCTCTCGCCCATGATGGTGCCGCCGATCGCGTCGAAAATGTTGGTGTAAGGGTGACACCCTAGCGCTCGTTTAACGAAGAACGGCCTTCGTCCTAGAATCTGAAATCACCACAACAACAGGTTCTAGGAAAGGACGAAGACCGCTATGGAAATCTTATCAGACCCGACGCCGGACATGCTCGCCATGCCCCGTTTCGACGACGGCGCCATCGATATGCAGGAGCTGCTTCGCAGACTCGCCGAGCAGGTCGATCGCGTCGAAAATGTTGGTGTAAGGGTGACACCCTAGCGCTCGTTTAACGAAGAACGGCCTTCGTCCTAGAATCTGAAATCACCACAACAACAGGTTCTAGGAAAGGAC
>NZ_JBQHTZ010000007.1:0-116679 GCF_052065455.1 Collinsella sp. HCP28S3_E9 | reverse complement strand
GGGCGCCATGCGGCACCCGGGGGTATCCGGTATTACCCGTCCTTTCGGGCGGCTATCCCGGGGGAGGGGGCAGGTTCTCCACGTGTTACTCAGCCGTTCGCCACTCGCTTCTATCCGAAGATAGGTGCCGTTCGACTTGCATGTGTTAGGCGCGCCGCCAGCGTTCATCCTGAGCCAGGATCGAACTCTCCGTCCAAATATGTTTGGGCCTCGAGCCCGTCCGGTCCTCTCAGTCATCGCTGATCGGTTCCGTTCGATTCATATGGTTCTGTATAGGAAAAGGAATTCTCGGGGCCGCCTCTCGGCGGCCTTGCGAAAAACGAATCCAAGTCAGACCATTTCAAATGGTTCGATGTCTGCCCGGATGCGACACATCTGGTGTGTCCATCCTCGCAGTATCCGGTTCTCAAGGTGCACGCCTGCGCCGGTTCCCGGTCCGACCGGGCCGCGCGGCAAGGAGATATATTGCCAGACCGGAGGGGCCCGCGGGGCGGGAATCCCGCACTCCATATTTTGTTCACAAATAAATTGATCCTTCAGCTGTTCCACTGAAGTCATATCTGAAGCATCGGCTTCCGGTATTGGCGATGACCAGCTGGTTTATAGGTGTTGAGGTATCGGTCATCTCTGGTGCGCTACTTTACTCTAACGGCATCTGGTTTTGGTTTCCTGTCGGTAAAAGGCTGGTTATGGCCGCCAGGCGTCCTTATATATAGAGAAGATCGGGTTCGAACCCGTGCACCGGCAACAAAAAAGCGGCCGGCATCCGCCAGTCGCTTTTCTATTCTATGGTGGGCCGTCAGGGGTTCGCGCCCGCTGCGCGGGCGGCCGCTTCGGCGCCTCCACGCCTCGCGCGCTGCGCTGGCAAACGCTGACGCGTTTCCTCAGCTCCGCGCCCTTTCGGGTTCGAACCCGTGCACCGGCAACAAAAAAGCGGCCGGCATCCGCCAGTCGCTTTTCTATTCTATGGTGGGCCGTCAGGGGTTCGAACCCTGGACCTTGGGATTAAAAGTCCCCTGCTCTGCCAGCTGAGCTAACGGCCCGCGGATGGCATTGTACCACGGTCTGAGACTATTCCCAACTCCATTGGCCGTTCTGGAAAATCACAATTTCACGTCCATCAGGTGTAATGCCCGTAATATCGATGTCGTCCGTGCCAATCATAAAGTCAACGTGCGTGCTCGAAACGTTGACGCCATGCTCCAGAAGTTCCTCTTTGGACATGTCATACCCGCTTTCGATGCACTCGGGAAAACCGACACCCAACGCAAGGTGACAGCTGGCGTTCTCGTCATAGAGTGTGTCGTAGAACAGAATGCCGCTTTCACGAATCGGTGTGTTCTTGGAAATAAGCGCGACCTCGCCCAGATGAGCAGCACCTTCATCGGTTTCAATAATGCTCGCAAGCGTTGCCTTACCCACGCGAGCGTCATAGTCCACTACGCGGCCGTTCTCGAACTTAATCCAAAAATCGTCAACCTTATTGCCGTGGTGAATGAGCGGCATAGCCGAGTACACGATGCCGTCGGCGCGCATGCGATCGGGCGAGGTGAAGACCTCCTCGGTGGGAATGTTGGGGAAGAAAGGGTGACCGTCGGGAGTTTTTCCCTTGCCGCCGGCCCACTCATGGTCTTTCGTCATTCCAATCGTCAGATCAGTTCCATTCGAAGCGGTGTAGTGCAGGCAATCAAATTGATTATCGTTTAGGAAGCGCAGGTTCTTTTCGAATGTGGCGTCATGGAGCTCCCAGTCGCTCTCCGGGTCCTGGCCATCAGCACGAGCGGTGTGCAGAATCGCATTCCACAGCTTATAGACTGCAACCTCATCGGCGTCTCCCGGGAATACCTCGCGCGCCCAAGCAGCGACCGGAGCGCCGGCGATGCACCACGGGTTAATGTTGTAGTCCAGTCCACGGCGGAAGACCTTACACTGCATGTTCCTCGCCTTAGAAGCTGCGGCAGGCTTAGCGGGATCGATGCCCTTGAGGGCAGCAGGGTCCGTGCCCTCAATAAAGATAAAGCAGGCTCCGTCCTGAGCCAACGAATCCAGCTGCATGCGCTTCCACTCGGGAGTCTGCTCAAAATAGCTTTTCTCGACATGCTCGTAGGTAAGCCTCGTCACGGCATCGTCAGCCCAGATGACCGTCACGTGACCGGCACCGGCGTCATAAGCCTCCGCAACCACCACGCGCGCAAATGACGCGCACTCGACGGGAGACTGAACGACGACCTCCTGACCGGGCTTAACGTTGACGCCCTTGCGGACAACGAGACGCGCATAATTGTTAATCTTGGGCTCCAGGGACTTCATACCCTCCAGAGCCTCTTCGACCGTCAGGGCAGCTCGAATCATGTGCCACTCCATCTATCTACAGGACAGTAAAAAGGCGCACCGCAAAAAACGACGCGCCTTATATCTTAGCGATATCTATAGGTTGTAACGCTACTACTTCTTCTTGGAGGCCTTCTTGTCCTCTTTGGCAGCCGAGCGCTCGATAATAGCGTTGAGCTTGTTATCGGACATGCCCTCGGCCTGCGCGCGATACATATTACGCAAGGGACGGATGCGCACGAAGTCGTAGATGAAGTCACCCAGAATGACGATGTAGGACAAAACAATGCCGGCCATCTGGACGGGGCTGGACACCATGCCAGCGGGAGCGAAGTACAGCGAAGACCAAATGGCCACGACGAGCACCATACCGATAGTAAGCACGGCCCACCAGATGCGGCGGCGCTTGGTGTAGTCCTCATCCTGCTTGAGAAGGATACTCGACACCGTGTAGATGCGGTCCTCCTTGGCGCGCCGCTTAGCCTTGCGGGCGCGCTTCTCCTCTTTAGAGAGGCCCTCGAGGCTCTCGCCCTTCTCGAGCTCCTTGCGGCGTGCCTTGGATGATGCCGGCACGACGCGAACAGAACTCGCTGCCTGACGAGCTGGCTTGGCGGATGCGGCGGACTTGCGCGCAACCCCGGTAACCTCGTGGGATTGCGTGCGCTTGTTCGTGGCGCTGCGGGTACTCACTTACGCGTTCTCCTTCATGCTTGTAAACTGGGAGCCCGTGATGATCTGGAAGGCCTCGCGATAGCGCTCGGACGTGCCATCGATGACCTCGGCGGGCAGATGCGGGGTCTCCCCCGTCATATCCCAGTTGGCCTTGAGCCAATTGCGGACGAATTGCTTGTCGTAGCTAGGCTGAATCTTACCCTCCTCGTAGCTGGCGGCAGGCCAGAAACGGCTGGAGTCGGGCGTGAGGCACTCGTCGATCAGCGTGACCTTGCCATCGATGACACCAAACTCAAACTTGGTGTCGGCAATGATGATGCCACGGGTCGCTGCATACTCGGCGGCAGCTTTGTAGATCTTAAGAGACAGATCTCGGATCTGCGTGGCGATGTCCTCGCCAACGATCTCGCAGCAACGCTCAAACGAGATATTCTCGTCGTGATCACCGATCTCGGCCTTCGTGGACGGGGTGAACAGCGGCTCGGGGAGCTTGGAGGCCTCGGTCAGGCCCTCAGGCAGCTGGATGCCGCAGACGGTGCCGTTCTCGTCGTAGGTCTTCTTGCCCGAACCGGTCAGATAGCCGCGGACGATGCACTCGATAGGAATCGTCTGGGCCTTCTTAACCAGCATGGCGCGGCCTGCGAGATAGTCACGATACTCGGCAAACTCCTTGGGGAAATCCGCCGGATCGATGGAGACGAGGTGATTGGGGACGATATCGGCAAACTTGTCGAACCAGAACGCCGAGATACGGTTGAGCACCTCTCCCTTAAACGGAATTTCGTCGGGAAGAATAAAGTCGAACGCAGAAATGCGATCGGTGGCGACCATCAACAGGTTTTCGCCGGCATCGTAGATATCACGAACCTTGCCACGGGAATCCGGACGACGCTCCATCGTTGTCACGTGAGTCACTCCTTACCTAAATACGATAGAAATGCGGGTTCTTTCCCGCACGTTTTCGCAAACTCGGAGCGGCAGGGACGCGGCCCCTCCTTCACCGAATAGCGAAAAGCTAGTGCTCCATTGTAGTAGATGCCGCGTCCGCCGTGTGCTCGCGGGGCAGATGAATCGTAAAAGTCGTACCCTTTCCAAGCTCCGACTCCACGGATATGTAGCCATGGTGACGCTCGACGATCTGTTTAGTTACGGCGAGGCCGACGCCCAGGCCGCCAGCTTCGCGGGCGCGGCTGGCATCGGCGCGCCAAAATCGTCCGAAGATACGCGACAGATCGTCCTTGGCAATACCGATACCGGTATCCGAAACGGCAATACTGACATGCTTGCGGTCACTGAGCACCGACACTACGACCCAACCGCCCTCGGGGGTGTAGCGCATGGCGTTGCTCATGAGGTTGATGACGCATTGCGTGATCATGTCGGGATCGGCCTCGACGACATCGTCGTGCCCCTGGGTTTCATCTGCAAAGCGAAGGCGAAGGTCACGGTCGGCAAACAGACGCTCCTGGCCGTTCACAATCGATCGCACGAACGGAACCATGTCCACCGGTTCGAGATTGAGCGGAGCCGTGCTGTTTTCCATACGCGATAGGTCGAGCATCTGCTGCACCAAACGAGCCAGGCGACGCGTCTCGGAAGCGACCGTCTCCAGATGCTCGTCGTCGGTGGGATACACGCCATCTTGCATGGCCTCGACCGTTGCAAGCATGGCCATGAGCGGTGTACGAAGCTCGTGTGCGACATCCGAGGTCAGGCGCTTTTCGTGCTTCATATCTTTCTCGAGTGAGGTGGCCATCTCGTCAAAGGTCTCACCCAGCTGGTCGATTTCGTCATCGCCGCGCAAGCCCGTACGAGCAGACAGATCGCCGTCGCGAATTTGCTTGGCTGTGCTCGTAATACGATGAATCGGCTTGGTAAGCATGCGCGACACGAGCGATCCGATAACGACCGAGATGCAGATTGCAACAACCGCGGCAAGAGCCATGGCGTTAAAGGTCTTCTCCCTAAACGCAGAATCTGCCTTAGTGAGCAGAGCGTCGGAGCCGATAGCCCATAGCTTTACCTGTCCGACATGCTCGCCAGAGGACGTAACGATTTCGACGTTGGCAACGCTATCGGAGTCGGTGGGCGCTGACGAGACCGGGCTATGCGAGGCCTTTTTACCGCTCGAGCTGCTCGACGGCAATTCGCTCTCGCGCACATCGGCGGTCGCACTTGCCGAAGGCCATGAGTCGTCATAAACGACAACGCCCTTTTTGTTGACGACCTGCATACCCAGGTCGTCGGACACCAAGCTCGATGTCGCGACCGTGCGCAGCTCGCCCGCAGTCCAATTGCCGTTTTCCTCATACGACGTCGCAAGCTTTTCGGCAGCAGAATTGGCGATCTCGACGATATTGGAGCGCGTGTAATCCGAAAAGACGGTGCCCCACACAACGGAGACAACGCCCACCAGCACC
Organism: Collinsella sp. HCP28S3_E9; assembly: GCF_052065455.1. Taxonomy (NCBI): domain Bacteria; kingdom Bacillati; phylum Actinomycetota; class Coriobacteriia; order Coriobacteriales; family Coriobacteriaceae; genus Collinsella; species Collinsella sp. HCP28S3_E9. The sequence continues at coordinate 111,256 of NZ_JBQHTZ010000007.1, read as the reverse complement.
AATACCGTCATGAGCGATGTCAGGGCAAAAGCCAAAGCCATACGCGAGGGATAGCTCATCGCCGGCCGTGAATCGGAACGAGGCGTGTTCCAACTTGCCTTGGAACCCGCCTCGTTCTCCTGCTTGTGCTTTTGTCCGATTTCAAAGCGCGCAGGTGTCATATGTGATTTACCTATTTCTCGTCCGACTTATCGGTCTTGGCCGGAGCCTCGAAGCGATAACCGACGCCGTGAACGGTATAGAGCCACTTAGGCTTCTTGGGGTCGTCGCCCAGCTTGGCGCGAAGGTTCTTCACGTGGCTGTCGATGGTGCGCTCGTAGCCCTCAAAGTCGTAGCCGAGCACCTTCTCGACCAGCTCCATACGGTTATAGACGCGACCGGGATGGCGAGCAAGCGTGGTAAGCAGCTTAAACTCGGAAGCGGTCAAATCAACTTCCTTGCCCTCGACCAAGATCTTGTGGCCCGAGATATCGATGACCAGATCGCCAAAGTCGAGTACCTCAACGGCGGGCTCGTCTGCCTGGTGAGCACGACGGAACAGGGCGCGAACGCGGGCGACGAGCTCGCGCGGCGAGAACGGCTTGATCAGGTAGTCGTCGGCACCAAGCTCGAGGCCGATGATGCGATCCTCGATCTCGCCCTTGGCGGTAAGCATGATGATGGGCACATCCGAGGTATCGCGGATAGTGCGGCAAACGCGCTCGCCGGGGATCTTGGGGAGCATAAGGTCGAGCACAACCAGGTCGAACTGGTGCTTCTCGAACTCCTCGATCGCAGACTGGCCATCGCCAACGCCAACAACCCAGTAGCCCTCGCGCTCGAGATAGGCAGCGACAGCGTCACGGATCGCCTTCTCGTCCTCGACCAGCAGAATCTTTTTTGCATCTGAAGCCATAACACGGCCCCCCTGTCTCAATTAGCTAAGAACAAGCCCATTTTAACGCACCTGAGCCCACCGGGCATCGCATGGGCGCGACAGCTCGGCGGGCGGTACTCACGGTTACAATGGGCTTATTCCCCCGTTGGCGCCTTTTTAACCCCTCGGCGCTAAAGAGAGAACAGGCGAGCGGTAACCGTCTCGGGAATTCCTTGGCTATTACGCACCGTGGCATAGGTTAAAAACGTATTCGATTTTCCCGCCGTAGCTGGATAGTCGCCATATTCGAGAGCGCGGTCGGGCGACAGCAGCGAACCATAGGTTTTAGCGGAGGTATCGATCAGAAAATGCGATGCCTGAACCTTAACCAGATATTTGCCCTTCCTGCCGGCGGCGCACGCGAGCGGTTCGCGCGATAGAAATTGATACGGGCCGCCCTCGTTACCAATGTAGGTACCCATATTGCCCAGGCCGCCCACGCCGGCATAGGTCGCCTCAATGGAGAACACAAACGTATCGCCCATATATACGGCCTCGAAAGGTGACACCGACGAAGGAAGGACCAGCTGAGCCCTCTTGGTATTGTTGCCGTCCGTCAGGTCGATCGCCGTCATGCCGTAGTAGACGCCCTCGTCATTGCGCACGCGGGGTGAGATAGTCAGGATGCCATCGCTCACGCGCGGTGCAGACGCAAAGCGGCCTGTCGACTTCCAGATTGCCTCCGCTTTAGATTCATCGAGCGAACGGCGGTAGCAATATGAATCGCTGCCGGTCTTATTGCCACCGGTCGAAGGCATCTTGTACCAGATGACCGACGAGTCAAAGGCGGTAAACAGCGGAGGGTCGTAGTCCTCACCGCCGCGATCAAGCTCAACGGCATTACCAGTAAGCGCCGCGCCCGACAGGGTTTGCGCATAGAGCTTCCACGACGAATTCGCGTAGTTCATCTCAACCCACGCAAACACGCTATCGGTGGCGCGAACGTCGTAAAACGCATAACCGGAACCCTCGACAGGATCGTCAATCAACGTGGTGAGTGAGCCGTCCCCCATGTTGAACACGCCAAGCGTGTTGGCATGCAGCGCAGATGCGGGCGCCATCATCGCCGCAGCGTAACCTCCATCGCAGTAGTACAGCAGCGTCCCCAATGGCAACGTCCACGACGCCGTCGGCTTAAGATCAATGTCGACGGCCTCATACTCTTCGGTAATCGAGACGATCTTGGAATCATCTTTGATAACCTGCGGCTCACCGGCAGCATCATCGCTGGTGCCCGTTTTTTTCGAGCACCCCGCAAGCAGCGTGGCAGCACTCGCGGCAGCACCACCCAACACAAATCCTCGGCGCGTTACCCCATTCTTAACGCGATCAAAAATACTCATTAGGCAATCTCGGCACGCGCGGCCTCGATGGCACGCGTAAGCTGGTCGGCACAGGAGGTCTTTTTCGTGCCGCACGTATTGCCGGCCAACACCTCAATCACACGATCGGAAGAAACACCTTCGACCAATTTAGAGATGGCCTTGAGGTTGCCGTTGCAGCCGCCGGTAAACTCAACGCCCAGTACTTTGCTGCCGTCATCGGAAAGATTGAGGTGAATATTGCGAGTACACACGCCCTGGGGCTTGTAATCAAACGAAATCATGCGATCTCCTTCTCAGAATGTCATTCGAGACGACTATTATCCCCGTCTTTCCATAAATGCAACGAGGCGCTTTACCGGCAACACACATTACCAGCAAAGCGCCCTAAAAAGCTAACGTTATGCCCGAACCTACTCGAAGCTCAGCTGCTCCAGACGATCGAAGACCGTATCGATGCGGGTGAGGAAGTCCCACGGATCAAAGATCTCGTCGAGCTTCTCCTGGCTGACGGTGCAGCGCGGATCGGCCTCGAGGCGCTCCTTGAAGGTGGGGCCGGAAACACAGTCCTGCACCTCATGCCAGGTCGCCATGGCGTTTTCCTGCACGATTGCGTAGGCGTCCTCACGGGTAATGCCCGTATCGACGAGGGCCAGCAGAACCTTGGAGGAGAAGATGAGACCGCGGGTCTTGTTGAGGTTGGCCATCATGCGAGCCGGATACAGCTGGAGGCCATCGATAACGCGGATAAGGCACTGGAACATGTGGTCAAGTGCGATAAAGCTATCGGCCTGGGCGACGCGCTCGGCAGAAGAGTGCGAAATGTCACGCTCATGCCACAGGGCGACGTTGTCGAAGGCGACCTGGGCGTTGGACTTCACGACGCGCGACAGGCCGCAGACCTTCTCCATGGTGATGGGGTTACGCTTGTGCGGCATGGCGGAGCTGCCCTTTTGACCCTTGCGGAACGGCTCCTCGGCCTCGAGTGTATCGGTCTTCTGCAGATTGCGAACCTCGGTAGCGATACGCTCGCAGGTGGCCGCCGTGGTGGCGAGGACGCCAGCGAGGTAGGCATGATGGTCGCGGCTGATAACCTGCGTGGACAGCGGGTCGTGAACCAAACCCAGGTGCTCGCAGACATACTCCTCGACAAACGGCTCGATGGAGCTGTAGGTGCCAACGGCACCCGAGATGGCACCGAAGGCGACGTTCTTGCGAGCGTCCTCAAGGCGATCCAGATCGCGCTTGAGCTCCCAGGCCCAAGAGCCAAACTTCATACCAAAGGTCATAGGCTCGGCGTGGATGCCGTGAGTGCGACCGGCGCAGAGCGTGTTACGCTCCTCGAAAGCGCGACGTTTGCAGATCTCGCCGAGTTTCTTGACGTCCTCGATAATTAGGTCGCAGGCCTGGGTGAGCTGATAGCACAGGGCCGTATCGCCCAAGTCAGAGCTGGTCATGCCATAGTGAACCCAACGGCTGGGTTTAGGCTCGCCCTCGGGAACATCGGCGTCGATATACTCCTTCATATTGGTCAGGAAGGCAATGACGTCATGGCGCGTGACTTCTTCGATCTCGTCGACCTTCGCCTTCTCAAAGTTGGCGTGGTCGCGGATCCACTGAGCTTCTTCTTTAGAAATACCGATCTTGCCGAGCTCCGCCTGGGCCTCGCAGGCCAGAACCTCAATCTCCTGCCAAATGGCGTACTTGTTCTCGAGGGAGAAGATGTGTCCCATCTCCGGGCGGGTATAGCGATCGATCATAGCGGCTCCTTTTTGGTTATTGGCACGTTGGTCGTAACTCAACCATTGTACCGTGCGCAGGTGCAAGTATAGGCAGCAGGTATTAACCTAACATTTTGCCATTTGCCTAACGTTCACACCCTGTCGGGTTCGAGTCCCGGCACTTTATTGAAAAAAGCACGGTACCGCAGCGGTGCCGTGCTTTTATTTTTTTGGAGCGGGCAACGGGACTCGAACCCGCGAGTGTCAGCTTGGGAAGCTGATGCCTTACCACTTGGCGATGCCCGCATATGTGGGGGATAGTATAACGCGGTTGTCTTGTTTGATACAAGGGCGCTAACCCTTGTTTTACGCATGGAAAATCATCTTCTTGTTGCTCGAATTGCGAAAACAGGGACTCGAGTAACCTGTTTTACACCGTCTTCTACCTGCTTTTTTGTTTGATTATCTAAAACCGGTCTCCATTTGTTGGGAACTTGGCAAGTTCTTGGTCAGCTCGCGGTACTTACCCGTATGACCCCCGGCGCTAATCTCATCCCACGCGCCGCAATCTCCCAGCGCGGCGCACAAAGGATAAGGAGCAGCCATGTCCAATGCACCCACGCACTCTGTCCACAGCGCAATCGCAACAGCACCGCTGCTCCTATTCCTCTTGTTGTTTCTAGCCTGCGCCACGCCTGGTACCGCCTGCGCCGTCGATGGAAACGATACGCTTAGTTTTCGCACCATCAGCGATATGTGCGGACCGTTTGGCATTGGCAAGTACGAGGCACAAGACGCCTCGATTTCTTACTGCATGAACCAAGACTGCCCCGGCCCCAGCAGCCCAGGAGGACCATGGCGGACCTACAATCAGGGTTGGACATGGCTCGACAACGAGTTTGCCGCCGTCATCTGCCATGGATACCCTTCCGCCACATCATTTGGCGGCCATAACCTAACGGCCGAACGCGCCCGCGCCGCAACCCAGATTGCCGTGTGGATGCTCAAAGGAACCACGCGCCCCGACGGCTCTTTTGCGTATACAAACAACGCCGGCGTTGCCAAAAGCGGCAAGTTCGATCAAGACGCCGAGGTTGTCGCGGCGGCGCGCTGGCTCTACGACAACGCAAAAGCCGGAAATATTAAGGCCGACCCGCATCGCGCCAGACGCTATCACGGACCCGTCTCTAACGAAGGCCGTCACCAGGATATGCTCTACGTTTTGCCCACCATCAACGTATCCTTTGAAAAAAGATCTGCAAACACTGTCATTACCAGCGGGAACGATACGTATCAGTTAGGTGGGGCGACGTTTAACATCTTTGAGAAAAACACGGACAAACACGTCGGCAGCATCAAAATGGACGGCAACGGTCGTGCACGGGCAACGCTTTTGCCCAACACGGCATATTACCTAATCGAAACCAAAGCGCCGACAGGCTATCTGTCCCGACGCGATCGCATTGACTTTACCACCGGAAAAAGCGGCGGACATGTCACAATCAACGAGCAGCCAGGTTCTATCACGCTGCGTGTCGTCAAAACCGATGCCGCCACGAATGCCGGAGCGCAGGCGGGAACCTCGCTCGCCAAAGCCGAATTTACCTGTGTCTCGCAGTCTACCCCTGGGTGGACGCGCACCTTCACGACCGAAGACGATGGCCAGGCGACCTTAAGCGGCATTCCCCTGGGAACCTTTACCCTCTACGAATCGAAAGCACCAGAGGGCTACCTGCTCCCCCATGACAGCTGGACCTATACGGTCGGCCCCAATCAACTAAACGACATGGGCGTCGTTGAGCTCGAACGCCGCATCCCCAATACTCATGTTGCGTTTGACATCGAGATTTCCAAGTTCAAGGATTACGGGAACGGCGAGCAATCGGGATTAGAACAGCCAGCGGAAGGCGTCGTCTTTGAAATCGTCAGCAACAGCTCTAAGCAGGTCGTAGGCACATTGACGACAAATATCTATGGCTTCGCATCCACCAAAGACCAGCCCAAGGCCTGGTTTGGCGCGGGCACACGACCGGACGGCGTCCACGGCGCCATCCCCTACGATCGTGAGGGGTATACCGTTCGCGAGGTCCCGGAAACTGTTCCCACAGGCTTCAAGCGGGCAGAGGATTGGACCATCACGCCCGAGCAAATCGCCGACGGAGCCAAGCTTCAGTACATAGTGGACAATCACACCCTTTCGACACATCTCCAAATCATCAAACGCGATGCCCAGACGGGAGCTTCCGTCCCCCTTGCCGGCTTTAGTTTTCAGCTGCTCAACAGCAACCGTGAACCCATCTCTCAAACATGCTGGTATCCGACGCACAACGTTATGAACACCTTTACCACCAATGCGACCGGCACCGTCACGTTGCCAGAATCGCTCAAGCCGGGCACATATTACGTACGAGAAGTCGCAGCCAAAGCGCCCTACCTTGTGGGCGACGAACTGAAGGTGACGATTCCTGCCGATGCAGATCTCACACCTATCGCCGCCGTCTCGTATTTCAACAGCGCGGCAACCGGAAGCATCGAGATCGCGAAGGCTGACGCAGTAGACGGCAGTGCCCTATCTGGTGCCAAGTTTGAAATTCGCGCTGCCGACGATATCGTTTGTCCCGATGGCCACATTGCCGCCCTTGCCGGTGAAGCCGTTGCTGCCGTCACAACTGATGAACAGGGAAAAGCTCGCGTAGACAACCTTTCGCTGGGTTGCGGAACGGCACGATACGAAGTCGTTGAAACCCAGTCTCCCGACGGCTATCTACTTGATCGGACAGCACATATCGTTGAGCTTGCTTATATCGACCAGAAGGTCCCTGTGGTCGAGTCGCAGATCGAATTGTCCAATGATTACACCAAGGTCGATTTCTCCAAGGTCGATATGACAGGCAAGCATGAAGTTAAAGGCGCCCGACTGGTCTTATGCGACGCCGATGGAACAGAAATTGATTCTTGGATATCATCCGAGCAGCCCCATCGCGTGGAGCACCTTGAACCCGGTTCTTATACCCTATGCGAAACAATGTCCCCGCGTTCCTATGACCTCGCTGAAGACGTATCCTTTGAAGTCGAGGATACGGGGAAGATCCAGGCCGTAACCATGACGGATGCACCGATTGAGATTAAGGGGAGCGTCGACAAGCGACAAGAAATCGCGCGGCCAACCGTAAAGGGAACAGTGGCGAACGGCGACGGTAAAAACCGGGCGGCGACGCAACCCGACAGAAAGGGCTCCTATTCCTACACCATCGACGCTCAAAACGAATCGAGCACCTGGGTCGACGAGTTCACCGTCACCGACGATCTCGAATGTGCCAAAGACGGCACGGCCAAACTTGTCGCCATTAAAACCCCGATCGCCGTCGGCGACTTAAACGGGCTCTGCAATGTTTGGTATCGAACGTCACCGGCAGACAAGTTGGGCATAAAGGAAAAGGCCAACGCCACACTTGACGATGAACACACCAACCCGTGGCTCGAGACAGACGAGGTCAAAGAGCGGCTGGGCGAGGATGTGCGGATTGTCGATTACGATGGCTGGAGTCTTTGGAAAGCCGATGTCTCGACCACGGAGTCTTCCACCCTCGAAGTAAAGGACCTTACGCTTTCGGACGACGCTGTTATCACGGGGATTCGCTTTGAGTATGGCTCGGTTTCCGCAGACTTTACGACCCGGCGCGACAACGATTCTTGGAATCGCAATGGGCTTAAAGACGAGCATGACGACCTTGATGATGCGACGGCATCCCTCAAATCGGATTTACACGGAGCAATCATCCGGATGTGTGCAACCTCATCCTATACGCCCCAAACCGCACTCGCCAACAGTGCCCGTGTTGACCTTTGCCGCAACGGAGGAGGCGAAAAACTCGAGTCGCACGATAAAGATCGTGTTGTTCAAAAATGCGCCATTCCGCAGGATCTTCCAAATACGGGCAATGCACCCATCATCTCTTTTCTCACCGCATTATTGACCGCCGGTGGCACAGCAATTTGGCTCACTTGGCTAAGCTCGGCATCAAAAGAGGAGTAAGTAGAAATAACGGGCGAGCCGATATGCCGGCTCGCCCGTTATCTGGCGTGTGTAACCAAAGGCTATTCCGTAGACGCAGACCCGCCGTCAACAAGTTCCAGATCGCCATCCGAAATGCCGTCGGCACCCAAACTCTGCTCTTGCTCCACCTCTTCGCTCATCGTGGACCTGGGCGTCGACCCCTTAGCGCCCACGATATATGCGGCCCCCAGACCCATAGCAATGGCGATCAAAAACAGAACCACATAGACGGGCCAATGGCGTTTGATGTATGAAAACACGCTAACTCCTTAGAGGTCCGCTACGAACGGCGGATGACCTCGGTGACAACCTCGGACACCGTAGCGATGTTCGTCGGGTTGACGTTGTACGGCAAATCGTCTTCGGTGCGCGCGCAGGCAAGACGCGGGCCATCGACACCGGCAATTGTGAGGGCGCGACGGCTCGCCTCGAGCGCGGCATAGGCATCGGTCTTGGCATAGGGCATCTCAAACGCGCCACAATCAACGTGGAACGACTTGCACACCTTGCTGACCAGATTCATGATGCGGCGATCACCCTTGAGCAACTGCTGCTCGCCTTCGACCGTCACGACCGAAAGCCTACCGGCTCCAATGGACTCAAGATTGATAAAGAACACACCACGCAGCTTATCGCGATGGGCTTCGAGGAACGCCTTCATACCGGCGCCGTCACAATCCGAGGCACCCGTTGCCACAAACCAGATATCATGACCAAGCAGCTCGTCATCACCCATGGAGGCAACAGCCGAAAGCATGTCCTCGGCAGAAGCGCCGTCAGAAGAGGTGGCACCGCCCTTCCAGCCGTTATCATCGTCCTCAAAGTTATCCCAAGAGCCGATACCGCGGCCAGACTTCTTGGCATCGTAGTCATCCTCGACGCCCAGCCAGTCGCTCATGCTGTTCTGCTCATTCTTCTTTTTGCGTCCGAACAAGCCGCCCAGACCACGCTTCTGAGGCTTTGCCTCCTTGGCGACGGGAGCCGGGATGGTTTCGATGGGCTGAGCGCCCGAAGAAACGGGCATGGAGGGGGGAACCGGTGCCGACGTGGGCTCGGGCCCCTGAGCCGTCGCGAAAGGATCGTCGGCCTGAGCCGAGGGGTCGGGGAGATCGAAGAGGGATGTGCGGGATGCGACGTTGGCCTGCTGCATCGAGGGCAGCGACGGATCGGGGACCGAGGCAAGCGGCGAAGAAGAAGGTGTGGGTACCGGAGCAGAAGCGGGATCGGGGATATTCATCTGCGGACGCGGTGCGGCCTTGGACGAAATCTGCGCCATGAGCGAATCAACCGTCTCGACCTGCACCGATGCGGGGTTGGCAACCGTGGAGCCGGGATCGCTCGGGGCAGGCATGGTAAAGATCTGCGTAGAGTACGGCCTGGACTCATCGGCGTTAGAAACCACCGGGGTCTCTTCTTGCTCAACGACGACCGTCGCGTCGGCTTCAATCTCGTCGGCGATGTTCGTCTCGGCGTCAACGTTCTCAACCTGCTCGGCATCGACACTCTCAGCCGGCTCGGCTTCGGGCGCCTCGATCTCATCTGCAGCATCCTGGGACTCATCGGAAACAGAAAGGGGCTCGGCGATGGCAGTACCCTGCTTCTCGAACGTTATCGTGGCATCGAAGTTCGCGGCGTCGAGCGTTTCGGTGGCGTCGATTGGCTGCTGGGCCTCGAAGGACGTCGTAGCCTTGGCGACCTCCGTCGCGGCAGGCTGCTCAGCCTCATGCTGTTCAAATTCCCGCGCCGCACGCTCACGCTCGGCCTCGGCAGCCTGCTGGTGGGCAATAGCCTCCTGCTCTGCCACCTCGCGCGCAGCGGCACGCTTTTCCTCAAGGTCGTCGACAAGTTTTTTACCCTTAGCGAGTGCGCCCTTAAAGAAGCTTGAAGCGCTGGCTCCAATCGAAGAGAACGCAGATGCTATATCGGCATGGGGCGTCGCGACCGGTAGATCGGCCGAAAAATCGGTATCGCTCTCATAGGAAACGCGCTGCGGATACTCATCGTAATCGCTGGCGGAATCGTCGTACACATCCTGAACCACCGGAGCGGATGCAGCGGTGTCCGGCTCGGGTGCAGGGCTGGGCTCGGGTTCCGTCTCTGGCTCGGTATCGACGACGGGCTCGTCGGCAGGCGCGGCGACAGGTTCAACCGAAGCAGGCTCGGGATCGACCGTCGGCTCCTCGCCCTCTTCGTAATCAAGCGTGCACGACTCGGGAAGCATCCCCAGGGCACGAATGGCATCAGAACCAAAGCGAATATTACCGGCAGCATTGCGATACAGCTTAGGCTCGGGCTCGCTCGGCTCGGCGACAGCGGGCGCCCCAATCGACTCGACGGCATCCTCATCCGCGACCGGCTCGGCAGCAACCTCGGCTTCAGCCTGAGCCTCGGGAGCAATGACACCAATCAGGGTTTCGTCAGCTGAGGCACCCTCAAAGCCATCGATCTGCTCGTCAAAAACTTCGCCCTGCTCGGATTCGGGAGCGATCGGCTGGCCAAACTCGTCCTCGGTGTAGGAGGGCTCTTCGTACTCGATCGTGTTGCCGTAGTCGTTTTGCTGCTGGGCAGCGGCATACTCAGCCGCCGCGCGCGCCATCTCCTCGGCACGACGCTTTTGCTCACCAAAATAGTCATCAAACGGAATGTCGTTGGGGAACTCGTTTTCGCCCTGGTAAGGGGCAACGTTATCCATGACACCGAGCATCGCGGCTACAGAAGACTTATTGCAGACCGCACCGGACGTATAGGGAAGAACAAAACGGTTGGCAATGATATTGGCCGCGTTGGCGAGCGCCACAAGAGAGGCGAGGATCGCAACGATCCAAAGCAGAACCTTAAGAGCGCCGGGGAGCGGCAGTATACGCAGAATGGCAACGGCAGCGGGGACAATCGTGGCGACCGGCAGCATCTTGGCGATGAGCGCGCGATACGGCGCGTACGGTTCGCGAGCGAGGAGCTCGGCACGCGGAGAATCGTAATGGGCGACAACAACCACCGGACGGTTGCGCGGAGATGCAAGCGGACCTGTGGCCTTGTGATAGGCAATGACATTTTGACTCACGCCCGTCTTGCCCAGGCGAGAGATAACAGGGCGACCGGTACGCTCGAGCACATACAACACGGCACCGGCGATGGCCAGCAGAACACCGATTAAGCCGATGCTGCCGCCAATACCCATAAGCAGGGCACCGGCAAAAGACAGGATGCCTGTGACGGCAAATGCCAGCCTGCTGGGTGCAGGAGCGTTAAATTCCTGGACTTCGGGATCAAAGCCATGATTGCGGAAGATCTGGGCGATATCCTCGGCAGCCAAACGCTCTTCTTCGCTGCACGCCGGCGTGATGCCCGTGCCCTGCAGCAGGTGATTGATATAGTTCTGGGTGTTCGCCATGTGCGCTCCACATCCATAATCCGACAAATAGGCCCAATGCTTGCACATTAGAACCGTATATAGTCGAAAGTATACCCCGAGCGAACGCAATCGGCCGAAATCTGGGCATCTTAACGCACTGAGCGGACAAGGATATAGCCTAATCTCCATATCGGAATAAAATCATGGCATCAAATAACCTTCCCATGCGAGGATTCTATGACGGTAAGCGATATGACCGCGACAAACAAAACAAATGCGCCAGAACCCGGTTTCGACAAAACCGCCCAGCGTATCCTCAACCTTTTCTTTGTCCTCAACAGTTCCCCCGAGCCCTTAACTACCGAGCAGATCGTGCTGGATTCTGACCTAGGCTACGGATCGGGCAACGTCGACTCGGATAAGCGAAAGTTTCGCCGCGACCGCGACAAGCTGCTCGAGCGGGGCATTGTGATCAAGGAAGTTCGCGCCGCGGGTGCCCAGGAGACCGAGGAGAGCGCCTGGACAATCGACCGTGAGCATACGTTTGCCGCGGGCGGCTTGATCACCGCAGACGATGCCGACATTCTGCTAAACGCTATCGATCAGACCCTCACCACGGGCTCTTCGGCCTTTGCGACCCCGCTCGCCGACATACGCTCCAAAATTGCCTATCTTACCGGCGAGACGAATACGGCCGAGCCCCCCGTTGTTCACTCGCCGACGGTCGATGCGGTATGGAGCGCGTTTGCCGACCGATGCGCGCTGCGTTTTTTGTATCAAAACGGACGGGGTGAGCAACGACAACGCACTGTTTGCGTCTACGGCATGTTCGAGCGCGAAGGAACAGCCTACTTTTGCGGCCTAGATGACGCCACCGGCAAAATCAGAACCTTTCGCTGCGATCGCATCGTTCGTGCGTGGCGTCCATCGCGGGCCTACGCCATTCCCGCGGACTTCAATCTCAACGATTACCTCTTCTTTGAATTCGATTTCTCCGATTGCCAGCCCGTCACGGCAACTTTCTCGTTTGCTCCGCAGGCTCAATCCGACATGGTCCACGGCCTCACACGTGGGCGAGGAAGGCTCGAGCACGCCAAAGAAGGCTGGACCTGGACCGTTGACGTTCGCGACCTGAATGCGGCGGCGTCATTTTGCATGGAACACAGTGTTGACGGTATGAGGCCCGTAGCGCCCAACGAACTCAAGCAGGCGTGGAACCGCCTCATCGAAAGGACAGTGAGCGCTCATGGCCGTGCGTAAGCTCACCAGCGAACAAAGGCTCTCGCGCTCCATCGACATTATGGAGGCACTCTATGCCGCCGGCGAGGCGGGCATGACGCGAGACGAAATCTGCAGTCGCTTCGATATCTCCGGAGCTTCGCTCGACGAGATCATCGGCATCATCTCGACGCTCGCAGACCGCGAATCGGGCGCGCGCATCATTTGCGAATGCCGCGATGAACGTGTGGTTCTCATCGGCGATGCGGGCCGTGTGCTGCCGCTTCGCCTGAGTGCCGCCGAGGGCGCCGTACTCAATCATGAATTGGAGTCACTCGGAATCGAAGAGTGCGCGGCGGCGCGCATCCGGCGCGCACTCCTTCCGGCGGAACTCGGATACAACCAACGCGTTGTCGATACCGTCGCCCGCGGATCTTATTGGCAGCAACTCTGCTGTGCAATCCAGGATGGCGTGCGATGCCTCGTCACCTACCGCTCCCTGGACGACCAGCATCCACGCAGGCGATTGATCGACCCCCTAAAGATCACGACCAATGGCGACCAAACGTACCTGATTGCCTGGGATGTCGAGGCAGACGGGCAGCGCTCCTACCGTATGGACAAGATCGAGGAGCTTCTGCTGACGGAGGACTCCGTCGTGCGTCACACGACCGAAACCACGTCCCTGCACGATTCCCTTGCACAGGCAAGCCAGAGCGTTAAGCTCCTGATGCCGCTCGATATGGCAGAACGCGTGAGGTGGGCAGGTATCAGGTCAATTAAAGCCGATGGGGAGGGTACGGCAAGCGTGACCGTTTTCTATAGCTCCGAAAACTGGCTGTTTAGCCAGATTATCGCAGCGGGCGGAGCCATCCGCATCGCAGACGACCCCTCCCTTTCAAAGCGCCTATGTGATGCCGCCGAGGCAATGGCCTTCCGTTCTTAGCGATGGCATTCGTGCGCTTGGCGCCATAACTGAAGATAGTGGCCGATCTGCGCCGTTTCGATGCGCTGATACGAGCTCGTAGGCAGCGATGTCAGAAATTTCTTGCCGTAACCCTTCGTCACCAGACGCGGGTCGGCCAAAATCAACACGCCGCAATCGGTCGATGAACGAATCAGGCGACCGGCCGCCTGCTTGACCTCGAGAACCGCCTCGGGCAGCGAGTAGCGTACCCAGGCGCGGTCCTCGCGCAGATTGCGCTCGCACGAGAGAGGATCGGTGGGGCTCGAGAATGGCAGCTTGGGGATAATGACGCATCTCAGCGTCTCGCCGCTGGCATCGAAGCCCTCCCAAAAAGCCTTGAGAGCAAAGAGCGACGAGGTCGACTCGTTGATAAAGCGATCGCGCAAGCGACGGGGAGACGAATTGCGCTGCTGGCAATTGAGTTCCAGGCCGGCACGAGCCAGCTTGGGCTCAACCCGAGCATACAGGTCTTCCATATCGCGGCGATTGGTGAACAGCGTGAGTACCGACCCGCCCATAGCAAGATGGGCATCGACCAGTACGCGCTCGAGCGCGGACAGATAGCCCTCGCGGTCGCGAGGGTCGGGAATGTCCCCCGCCACGACTACGGCCATGTTCGAATCGAAGTCATAGCTCGAATCCAGGTGCAGTGACGAGGATGCCGAAGCGCCAATGCGATCGAGGCCTACGGCATGGTTAAAGTGCTCAAAGCTCTTGGACACCGTCATGGTTGCCGAGGCAAAGATGGCCGTATGCACCTCGGGCAGCCACTCGTTCGCCAGGGCCTCGCCGATGTCGATGCGCTCGGCGGTCATGGATTCTCCGCCCGCACGTAGGCGGCGGTTGACCTGCAGCGAGTACACATAATGTTCGTCGGTGCCGTCAATGATGAGCTTGAGGTTCTCGGCCAGCTCGTGCAGACGGCGCGAAATATCGCCCAGGTCGACGACGACCTCGGGTTTATCGGCAGCGACAGCCTGCACCAGCGCGGCAACATTTTTATCCGCCTGCTCCAGGGCATCGATAGCAGCGCTGGCAGACTGCAAGAAGTCATGCCAGTCATCCGACTCGCGCAACTCGGGGCCAATCCACAGATTTGCGCTGTCATAGCCACCGCGGGCGCGACGGCCGAGCTCACGCACGCCGTCAAACACCTCGGCGAGTGCCATGCTCGCGCGTGCGACCGTAGACGTCGCCTTCGCGGTGAGCCCCAGATAAAGCGTGGAGCCTTCGGATGTCGCCAAATCACGAGATACCTGGCTCAATGCACCGGAGCTCGACCCGCCAAGGCGCTCAAATAGCACGCGAGATTCGTCTGCCGAGACCACGCGCGCCCACTGGCGGCGCGCCTCGCGCTCGATGGAATGGGCCTCGTCGATTACCCAGTGGCGGATGGGAGGCAAAATTCTCCCTTCGGCCGCAACGTTGCGAAACAGCAGGGAATGATTTGTGACCACGACATCGGCATGCGCCGCGCGACGACGGGCACCGTGGACGAGGCATTTATCGGGGAAGAACGGGCACAGGCGGCGAGCGCATTCGCGTGAGGCCGTCGTAAAGTCGGGACGGTTGACGCTGCGCCAGCGAATGCCGAGCGAATCGAGGTCACCATCGGCAGATTGGCACACATACGCCATGATCACCGCAACCGCTGTGAGCGTGTCGGCAGGATCGCGCTTGGTGGTAATCTCGGCCTGATTTCGGCTCATGCGCTCGAGTTTACGCAGGCACGGATAGTGGTCATATCCCTTGAGCGCACAGAATGACAAGCCTCCGTCCAGCTGTTCGGCGAGTTTTGGCAGCTCGTGGTACATAAGCTGATCGGCAAGATTATTCGATTTGGTCGCAATGCCAACGGTAATGTTGTTTCGGCGGGCGGCCTCGGCAAAGGGTACGAGATACGCCATCGATTTACCGACGCCCGTACCGGCCTCTATCACGCGATGCGTATCCGTAACCAACGCGTCGCGTACCTCGAGCGCCATGGCAATCTGCTCGTCGCGCGGCTCATAAGTGGGATACATGCGATTGACTAGACCACCAGGGGCATAATCCGCCTCGATCTCTTCGCGGCTCGGCATGCTAAGAACCGGCAGCTCGTCGGCATCCACGCGATCATCGGCGCGATCGGCCTTGAGCACGTCGGCGCGGGCGGCGGCAAGCGAGAAAATCGAGCCGGGGTTTTGACCTGCCAAAAACGAGAAAATGGGACGATAGGACCAAGGAACATCCGCGTGCATATCCGCCAGACGCGCCATAAGGCCCTGCGGCAAATCCGTAAGGGCAACCAGCAGCACGCGCCACACCCCACACAGGGCATCGACATCGGCGTTTGCGCGGTGCGACACGGAGTCGCAGCCAAACAGATCGGCCATAAAGGACAACTTGTGCGATGCCAGGCGCGGCAGCGCGATACGGGACAGCGCCAGCGAATCGATCCAGATGTCGCTGACGTTGACACCGCCCTTGACCGATTCGATGAACGATCGGTCAAACGTGGCATTGTGCGCGATAACCGGGCACCCGCCCACAAAATCGGCGAGCGCAGCCACGGCCTCTACAGCTGAGGGGGCATCGGCCACATCGGCGTTTGTGATGCTTGTGAGCTCAGTGATTTCGGCAGGGATCAGCTGCTTGGGATGCACAAACGTGTCAAAGCGGTCAACGACCTCGCGGCCCGAAAGACGGGCCGCGGAAATCTCGATAAGCTCGTTGTCCTGGACCGAAAGACCCGTGGTCTCGGTATCGAGGACGATAACATCCTCCTCGATAAGGCCAAACGATTGTGTGCGGGCACGCTCGGCGAGCGTTGCATAGGAATCAATGACAAACTGCGGCGTTCCAGGAGATACAGCGTCCTCGATTAGCATGCAATGCCCGCTCGACGGAGACCCATGCGAATCAGATTGTCACAGACCTGCGGGAAGGTCATGTCTTTGGTATGACGAATCTCGTCCGGATACAGCGACGTATCGGTCATACCGGGAATCGTATTGGTCTCGAGGATGACGGGGCCGTCCTCGCTCACGATAAAATCGCTGCGCGAAATGCCCAGACAGCCGAGGGCTTTGTGGGCCGCACAGGCTAGTTCCTGGGCACGAGCATAGTTTTCGGGCGAAATCTGCGCCGGAATACGGTGGATATCCGTGGGATCGACGTACTTCACATCCAGGTCGTAGAACTCACAGTCCTCAGGCTTGCGAATCTCGACGATCGGCAGGGCGCGCACGTCATCCTCGCCGTAGACGCCTACGGTAATCTCGGTTCCCTCGATGCACTTTTCGACCAGCACCTTATCGCCGTACTCAAAGGCCTTGGCGATGGCGGCAGGCAGCTCAGAGGGCTCGTGTACCAGGGAGATGCCGTAGCTGGAGCCGTTGACGGCGGGCTTTACAAAGCAACGCTCGCCGCAAATCTCAACGATGCGATCGATATCGACCTCGTCGCCCGCCTCAAGCGCTAAACCGGGGGCAATGGGGATGCCTGCCTTGGCATACAGAAGCTTTGAAACCTCTTTATCGGCGCCACACGCGCTGGCGAGCACACCCGACGCCGTATAGGGGATACCCAGCGTCTCCATGGCTCCCTGCATGGCGCCATCCTCGCCGCCGGCGCCGTGCATGGCGATAAACGCCACGTCAAAATCGCCAGTTGCCATAGTCACCATAAAATCATCGGCAGCCGTATCGAGCAGCTCCACCGAAGTGTAGCCAGCCTCCTTTAGGGCCACCACGACGTTCTTTCCCGAATTGAGCGAGATCTCGCGCTCGGCGGAATGGCCGCCCGCCAAGACCGCTACGTGCATGTTCTCTAGGCTTTTACCCGGCATGGGCAGACTCCTCCTCTATGATTTCTGCAGCTGATACCATATTGTAGCGATACCCCCTACGTTTCCCCAAAATCGAAAGGCTTCCATGAATCCCAGGACTAAATTTCAGGACATTCGCGACTTGAGCCAAAACGATATTCGCGAGCTCGTGTCCGAACTCGGCCAGCCCGCTTTCCGCGCGAAGCAGCTCATTGAATGGGTTTTTGAGAAGAACGTTTGTTCGTTTGACGATATGACCAACCTTCCCAAGGCTTTCCGCGAGCAGTTAAAGGAGGCATTTGCCTTCGACACGCCGACCGAGCTCACCAAGCAGGTGTCCAAAGACGGCTCTCGTAAATACCTACTCGAGTACCACGATGGCATTTCTGTCGAGACCGTCGGCATGCCCCGTCGTAACAAGCTTTCTGTCTGCGTATCCACCCAAGCCGGCTGCGGAATGGGCTGTGCTTTTTGCGCTACCGGTCTCAACGGCCTCAGGCGCTCGCTGACCGCCCAGGAAATCGTCGACCAGGTACTTCACGTTTCCAATGATTTTGGCGAGCGCGCGACAAGCGTAGTGTTCATGGGCCAGGGCGAGCCTTTTGCCAACTACGATGAGGTTCTTAAGGCGCTGCGCATCCTTAATGACCCCGACGGTATCGGCATTGGGGCGCGCCATCTCACCGTGTCTACCAGCGGTGTTATTCCTGGCATCCGTAAGTTTGCCGACATTCCCGAGCAGTTCACCCTAGCTGTCTCGCTGCACTCCGCTATCCAGTCCACACGCAATAAGCTCATGCCCGGTGTCAAGAAATACACACTCCTGCGCCTTCACGAGGCACTGCAGCTCTACACCGAGAAGACCGGCCGCCGTCCGACGTACGAATATGCCATGATCGAGGGCGTCAACGACACCAACCCCGAAATGCAGGCGCTCTGCGACTTCTGCGAGGGCACGCTGTGCCACGTCAACCTGATTCAGCTCAACGATATTGAGGGCAGCCCGCTCAAGCCGTCACCGATCCATAAGGTAGAAGACCTTCAACGCCGTCTTGAGTCCCGTGGTATCGAGACCACGATCCGCAACTCTCGTGGCAATGATATCGATGCGGCTTGTGGCCAACTCAAGCAGCGTTTCAAAGTTCAGAAGAACGCGTAGGGGCGACCAGCCCAAACGTTTCATGTGAAACATCAGAAAGCCCCGGTTGCTTAATTGCAACCGGGGCTATTTCATATTCATCGATTATCTGCATCATACGATTGTCCAGCATTATTTAGGACGATATTAGGGATCCCTGTACTGGTGATCAGACAAGGAACCCTTCAGAATAGATGAGTCATTGTTAGGTACCTAAAAGCCTACATTTTCCCATTGATGATTAACCCAATCTTGGTTGATCTTGGGATTCTTAGTCATCTGAGCCGTACGCATGGCAACGTCCTCGGTCATAACATCCATTTTCTTTTTTGAGGTATCAACGATATCCTGCGCTCCGCGAAGTAAACGACCACGCAATTCATCATCTGTCGCAATCTTATAACCGGCAAAAGCGCCAACTGCAACAGTAGCAGCCAAAGCGACAGCAGTCAGAACTTTATTCCTCATCCTGACCTCCTTGATCAAACTGAATGATTTCGCCAAGAATGCGAGAGAGTTCCTCTTCATCCTTAAATTCAATCTCGATCTTGTTCTTGCCGCGCGAGCTCTTTACGCGAACGTTCGTGTTAAACACCTGACGCAGAACGCGTGCCGCCTTCTTAAAAGACTGAGGCGTTGCGGTTCGAGGCGTTTTTGGTGTCTCTCCGGCAGAAAACAACGGAGCAAGATTTTCTGTCGCGCGGACGGACAATCCTTCCGCAACAACCTTCTCAGCTAACTTAATGCGTGCATCTTCGTATGGAACTGCAAGAATTGCACGAGCATGGCCAGCAGTCAGCTTACCTTCAAAGATCATCTGCTGAACAACCTCTGGAAGATCAAGTAGGCGCAGCGAATTGGTGATTGCAGAGCGAGACTTGCTAACAGCCTTCGACAAGGCCTCTTGAGTCATACCACTCGCATCGATGAGCTGTCGATATCCCTTAGCCTCTTCGACGGGATTGAGATCAGAGCGTTGCAGATTTTCAATCAATGCAAGCGCAAGCATCTGTTCATCATCAACATCTTTTATGATGACAGGAACTTCCTCA
The DNA here is from genome assembly GCF_052065455.1 of Collinsella sp. HCP28S3_E9. NCBI lineage: Bacteria > Bacillati > Actinomycetota > Coriobacteriia > Coriobacteriales > Coriobacteriaceae > Collinsella > Collinsella sp. HCP28S3_E9. Next base: position 91,705 of record NZ_JBQHTZ010000007.1, on the reverse strand, counting down.
AGTCCAGCGAGCTTAGAAGCCTGATAACGGCGCTCACCCGCGATAATCTCATAGCCATTACCGTGCTTGCGTACAAGAAGTGGCTGAAGAACACCATGCTCCTGAATCGACTCACTCAACTCTCGAAGCTCGGTCTCATTAAAATGAATTCTGGGTTGGTTGGGATTCGGAACGATATCTTCGATTGGAAGTTTAGTTTCCGAAGCAGTATTGGATGCGGACGTCGCAGATCCACCGGTCTCATATTCTGCTTCGGAGACCAATGCATTGAGTCCGCGACCCAAACCGCCACGCTTCCTAGGACTAGGCACGCTTGATCACCTCTTTGGCAAGGTTCATATACGCCTTTGCACCCTTATTTTGCGGCGCATATGTAATTACCGGCTCACCGAACGACGGTGCTTCTGATATTTTAACCGTACGCGGAATCAAGGTCTTAAATGCCTTATCGCCAAAGTACGACTGCACTTCTTCTACAACCTGATTTGAGAGCGATGTTCGCGAATCATACATCGTCATAAGTACGCCATAGGTATCAAGGCTCTTATTTAGGCGTGTTTTGACCATCTTCATCGACTCAAGCAGCTTGGTGACACCTTCGAGTGCGTAATACTCACACTGAATCGGAATCAGAACACTGTCCGCCGCCGTCAACGCATTAATGGTCAACAAGCCAAGTGAAGGCGGACAGTCTATAAATATAAAGTCAAACTCATCCTTAACAGGCTCAAGCAGATCCTTCAAGCGTGTTTCTCGTGCAATTGCGCTTACAAGCTCAATTTCGGCACCTGCAAGCTGGATAGTAGCCGGAATTACAAATACCTTACTGCAATTTGTATCCAGAACAAGCGATTCTGCCGGAACATCATTCAGCAATGCATCATAGATGCAGTTATCGAGTTCTTCTTTTTCGATTCCAAAGCCGCTCGTGCTATTACCCTGTGGATCAAAATCGACAATCAGCGTCTTTCGACCCTGTTCACCCAGTGCTGCTGCAAGGTTTACTGCTGTGGTGGACTTACCCACACCACCCTTTTGATTGATGATTGCAATGATACGCGTGTCTTTTGCGCTCTTTGAACGCTTAACGTCGCGAAATCCCACGGTCCCTCCTGGTGTATTTTAAGCTGTTAAACGGAGGATGTTTCACGTGAAACATTCCGATTCATCATCTGTTATGTTTCACGTGAAACATAACAAGTAATTACTATCCATTATGTTTCACGTGAAACATCTAGGCAAGCGGATTCTTCTTCGCCATGCCATTAGCACGTGGAAGCGAAATAGCTGCCGGACGAGATTTTTTTAGAATGATAAACTCGCGATGACCCAAGCCATTTGGCAAATCTAAATCATCTGTCATAAGTGTGGTGAACCCGCATATGCTAGCGGCAGTTAGACCAGACTGAAGTTCGACGTCTGACGGGTTTCCCTTAGTAATAACAAAGAGACCACTATCTATTAGAAATGGTGAAGCATACTCGACGAGAACTGGTAACGGTGCGAGTGCACGAGCAGTGACAACAGCAAACTGTTTCTTATGGCTTCGGGCATATTCTTCAAGACGATCATGAACCGCGTGAGCACGCTTGAGACCGAGAGCCTCAACAAATGAGTTGACAGCATCAACCTTCTTGCCAACCGAATCGATATAGGTAGCCTTACGTCCGCAAGCAATTGTCAAAGGGATACCAGGAAACCCAGCACCAGTACCCATGTCTAACAAAGCACCTTCTGGAGCTATGTCTATATAGGGAAGCAACACAAGCGAATCAAGAATATGAAGAACAGCCGCATCTTCGATATTTAGGATGCGCGTAAGATTGGTGGTCTTATTAGCCTCCAAAACAAGATCAAGATGCTCAATACAGGAGCGTAGGGCATCATGGGAGACCTTCAAAGAATAGTCTTCGCAATACGAAATTAGACGACTAAGCATCTGGCTTGCCTGCTCATCGGTTAGTACAAACAAGACAAACTCCTATCTGACAAAAATCAGTGTATCAAGAACTTTTGACAAAAAAAGGGGACGTGGAAACCACGCCCCCTTAAGATAAGCTCGTTTAGGTTATCGAGCAACAATCACAACATGACGATCGGGGTCAGAACCCTCGGAATGCGTGTCGACGGCATCGTTGCCGCGAAGAGCAATATGAACCAGACGGCGCTCATAGGCATTCATGGGAGGAAGCGAAACACTTTTGTGAGTGCGAACTGCCCGCTCGGCAGCAGACTGAGCCATAGAGGCAACCTTGTCCTGGCGGCGGCTCTTATATCCCTCGACGTCGACGACAACCGGATACCTAAAGCCAAGCTTGCGGCTCACCAACAGCGAGAACATAACCTGAAGGGCATCAAGGGTGCGACCATGACGACCAATTAGGACGGCAAGGTCGGGAGCCGTTACATCAAGAATCAGTTCGCCCTCGTCGCCCTCATACTCATCGATAGGAGAGTTGGCGGCGTCGAAATGCAAAAGGATGGAACGAAGAATAGAAATCGCAACATCGGCAATGGTGTCGAGCTCTTCATCCGTAAGCTCTTCACCAGCCTTGTAGCGCTGTGCAATCTCGAGATAATCGCCCGCGGCCTGCGGGGCAACCTCCTCAAGCATATCCTCGACGATCTCTTCAGACATAACGTACTCCAAAAGTTAGGTACCTAAATAAGATTACTATACCGCTACTTCTTCTTGTGCGGGCGCGGCTTCTTCTCGCGACGCGTGACCTCAACCTGCAGCGGGGCATTCTTAAGACGCTCCTCCTCTTCGGCCTTAGCCTTCTCGATAACCTTCTGCGTCACAAAGATCTGCTGGATAACCTGCCAGGCAGAAGACACGTCGTAGTACAAAAGAACACCGACGGGCAGGCTCCAACCCATCCAGAGCATCATGACGGTCATGACGACGGCCATCATGCGCATGCTCTGGGCCTGCTGACCAGTCTGATTGCGCGACATGTACAGCTGCGGAATCAGGGTCAGGACAGCAAACAGAATCAGGCAAACCAGCGCAGGCAGTGCGACCATAAAGCCATCGGCAAAAGAGGCGCTCGGCGTGGTAGTCAGATCGGGCAGAATGTTGAAGAACGAGAAGGTGCCCTCGTTAAAGTAATGAGGCAGGTTTTGCAGAAGCGTAAACAGGGCGATGAGGATAGGCATCTGAATCAGAAGCGGCAGGCAGCCGGACAGCGGATTGAACTTGTTCTCGCTGTAGAACTTCTGCATCTCCTCGGCCTGACGCTGGGGATCGTCGGCGTAGCGCTCCTGGATCTCGAGCATCTTGGGCTGCAGCACCTGCATACGGGCCGTCGACTTGGTCGACTTGAGCATGAGCGGCGTCAGCAGCAGACGGACGATGACCACCAGGATAATGATGGACAGGCCCCAGTCGACCGCAAAGGTCTGGATGAGCTTGAGCAGCTCGAAAAGGATGTTAACGATCCAATCCCACATGTAATTTTTCCTCCGATAGCGAGTGCCCGCTAGGGCACAGGGTCATAACCGCCGACGTGCAGGGGATTGCAGCGAGCGATGCGCCTCACGGCAAGCCAGCAGCCTCTACAAACACCGTATTTCTCGATAGCCTGGACGGCGTAATGAGAACACGTTGGATAATAAATGCAGGCGTCAGGCAATAAGGGCGAAATAACCTGTTGATATATGCGAATAGGAGCGATGGCAACACGTCGCAAAACGTGATTGCTCATCGCTCCTCCCCGGCAACGCCGGCGCGTATCACAAGCGAACGCAATGCCTCGTTCATCTCCTCCGGCGACGAGATCCTCGTCTTGGGGGTCGCGAACAAGATGATGTCATAACCCGCAACGGGAAATCCGCAGCTGCGGGCGGCCTCGCGCATCACACGCTTAGAACGATTGCGCACAACTGCGCAACCGAGTCGTTTAGCACCAACGAAGGCGACCCTTCCAGAGTCGCCTTCGCCAACCGATTCACATATGGTCATTCGAATCAGAGGATGATTGAAACGACGCCCCTGACTGAACACATGCTCGAAATCTTGCCGAGACTTAATAGTCTTCATGCGAGATGTGTGTATCGCTGCTAGACAGTGAGACGCTTGCGGCCCTTGGCGCGGCGACGGGCGAGCACGGCACGACCACCCTTGGTGGCCATACGGGCACGGAAGCCATGGGTCTTGGCACGCTTACGCTTATTAGGCTGATACGTACGCTTCATCTTAAGTTCCTCCTGCTGCATTTCGAGTGTCCGCGAGGGCGCGGACGCAGATATAGACACGTGAGCTTGAAGATTGTAGGGAAATCAATGTTCAAATGTCAAGAAATCAAAGGTAAAAGGTTGCGCAGTTCACACGGTTCCGCCATAAGCCGGATGAGTTTTTGAGTATGACTCCAACTTTTCACGATATTTCACCGAGTTTTCGACAGGTCATGTTGGCAATGTTGAGAACTTTTCGCCCATTTTCCAAAGTTTTCAACATGTTTTGAAAACTTGTCGAAAGATGAGAAACATTGCGCGGTGAGCTACTATTTATCCGAAACCTTTTGAAAGATTGCGAGCGGCATGTCTGACGACTTTTACACCATGGTCGATTCCGGTGACCCGGCACCCGACAACGAGCACATCAACGGCGTACGCGAAGAGCGCGAAGAGGGCGAGCAGACATCGAAACAGACACCGAAAACCATGTATGCGGCGCGCATCGCCGTCTATGACGACATGCTTTCGACCCCGCGCGTGATCGTCATCGAGCCGCAAGACATCCGCACGTATCTGGAAGAGACGACTAACACCGTCTACCAGTGCATGAAAGAGCAAGGCGGACACATCTCACTCATGGTTATCCGCGAGATTGTCGAAAACTTTATCCACGCCCACTTTGCCGAGCCCATTATCTCGATCCTGGACGGCGGGGAAACTATCCGCTTTGCCGACCAAGGTCCGGGCATCGACGACAAAGAGCGCGCCTTTGACTTTGGCGTCACCAGCGCAAACAGCAAGATGAAGCGGTATATACGCGGCACCGGGGCAGGTTTTCCCATGGTGCAGGAATACCTGGAAAACGCCGGCGGGGCAGTCTCCATCGAAGATAACATGGGCAACGGCACCGTCGTCACGGTGAGCCTCGACCCCAAGCGCGTGCAGGAAATTGAGCGCGCGGGAGGGCGCGGGGCAGCCGTGCGCCCCGAGGCCCAGGGGTCGGAATACCCACTGCCGGGAGCATTTCCACAGCAAGCAATGATGACTCCGCAGCAAACCATGGCCGCGTCCCCACTGCAACGGCCCATGGTTTCGCAGCAGATGCATCAACCCGGCATGCCGCCCATGCAGGACCCCCAGCCCGCGGGACAGACGACAACTCAAGGCTCGGCAGAGTCCATGGTCCCGGCCGATTCGGATGCAGCCGCGATGCAGCAGGTGACGGGCATGCAAGGAGCTCGGCAGATGGGCTTCCAACCGTACCCGCAGGCATATCCGGGACAATATATGCCGCAGCAGGGATACTCCCAGCAATATATGCAGCAGTATCCCCAGGGCTATCAGCAGCCGTATCAGCAGATGCCGCAGCCGTACAATCCCTGGGCCCAGCAGATGCCGCCGCAGCCATACCAACAGTGGCCGCAAAGTTTTCAACAGCCGATGCCAACCATGCAGAGTTCTCAACAACCAGCAGCTCAAATGATGTATCCTAATGCGGCGAATCAATACGCACAGCCGCAACCGGACGTATTTGTGAGCGAGCGCGGCAACGCGGCGCTGGGATATCTGGCTCAAAACCAAGAGTGCGGCGCCACCGACCTGGCGCGAGCATTTGGAAACTCCGCGCCCACGTGGTCACGCACACTCAATGACTTGGCGCAGGCCGGCTTGGTAATCAAACACGGTCAGAAATACCATCTGACCGAACTCGGCAGCGCTCGCGTGCGTGCCCAAAGTTAAGGAACGGGAGAGACAGTGGACGAGGAAGCAAGCATCATCCTGGAGGATGCCATCGCTTTTTGCCAGCGCGACGGCCAAGATGCACGCCTCATCAACATGTTGGGGCAATCGCGTGCCGTGAGCCTGACCGAGGACACCTTGACCATCGAGGCACCGTCACGCTTTGCCATTGCGCAGCTCAAAAAGCATCAGCCGACTATCGAGCACTACCTAGAAGAGATTGCCTTTGCGCCGATCGCGCTCAACATCGTGGCACCGCAGGGTCCCACGACAGGCGCCACAGGGGCGGCACCCGTCACTCCCCCTTTGACGACCGCCGCCCCTGTGGCGGCTCCGGAGACCAATGCGGGCGATGTTTCCCGTGAAACCATGCCCCACGCAACAGCCGTGCCGGTAGCAACCGCGCCCAGCGTTTCACACATGCCCGTCGCGCACGACGCGGCGCCGGGCGAAGAACCGGGCATCGCGATCAAAAACACGCTGTCGGCCGACGATTTCCGCCGCATGATGAATCAGATGAAGGGCGTGGCACCCGCTAAGAGCGCGAAACCAGTCTCGACATCGCCTGTGAGCGTGCCTGCGGCTGCGGCGCCGGGCGAGCAGAACGCCGACGGCGCGCCCCTCGTGGCCAACTCAAAATTCACCTTCGAAAACTTTGTCTACGGCCCCGAAAACAGCCACGCCTATCGTTCGGCGCTTAAATTCGCCGCACTCGCAGACGAACGCGGTACTTGCACATCCCTGTTCATCTATGGCAAATCGGGCTTAGGCAAGACCCACCTGCTGCTCGCCATCAAAAACGAGCTCGCCGAGAAGTCGCCCGAGATCAAAGTGAAATACGCCAACTCACAGGCATACATCGATGATCTGATGACGGAATTCGACCGCCAAAAGAAGAGTAACGCTCCCATCATGCAGGCATACCACGGCGTGGACGTGCTCATCATCGATGACATCCAAAACATCATCGGCAAGCGCGCGAGCGTGGACTACTTTTTCCAGCTCATGGACGAGTTTATCCGCAACAACAAGAAGGTCGTGATTGCCGCAGACCGTGCGCCCAAGGACCTGAACATGGACGAGCGTCTGACCAGCCGCTTTAACGCCGGCATGCTCTGCTTGGTAGCAGAGCCCAGCTACGAGATGAAGTACAAGATTCTGCAGCGCTATTACGAGAACACGATCGCGGCGGCGCCCGAGGCGGGCGACGACTCGCTGCTGGCGGCCTACGGTGGCGACAGCGGACATCTGACCGACGAGCACTTTAAACATATGGCGGAGGTATCGGGCACCAACATCCGTGAGCTCGAGAGCTTCTGCGAGCGCTGCGCCGGGGAGGCGGGCGACCGCGAGCGCGAGGGTAGCGAGCTGAGCTTCGACGACATCGATGCCATCGCCAGCCAGTACTTCGACACGTCGGCCAAAAAGATCAACGTGCAGACAGTTCAGTCTGTTATCGAGGAGCAGTACGGCGTGACGCATGAGGAGCTCATTGGTCCGCGCCGCAATGCCAATATCGCTAAGGCGCGCCATATCGCCATCTACCTAGCGATCGAGATGTGCGAGATGACAACCACCGCCGTGGGTGCGGAGTTTGGCAACCGCAACCACTCGACCGTCAGCACGAGCTACAAAAAAGTCCAGAAGATGATTCAGGAAGACCGGACCGTGACCGAGGACCTCAAATCGCTACGAGACAAAATTACACTGCGCTCGTAGGGAAATAGGCACACCTGTTGAAAACTTGTCGAAACCGCGGGCATAAGGTGTCTAAAACCCAGCCCGCTCCGATGAAAAGTTTTGCGCAGGTTTTGAACGTGGAAAACGACCCCTGTTGCACACAGGGAATTGTCGATTCTCTTTTTGGGTTTGACCTGCATGTTTGGGAGTAATCAACAGTTTCGTCAGTACTATTACTATTATTGAGATATTTATATCTATAGAAAGGTATTAAAAGATGAAGTTCACCGTCAGCCAGAGCTCGCTTACGCAAGCAATCGGCGTCGTCATGAAGGGTGTCGCTTCGGCATCCACCCTCCCCATTCTGTCGGGCGTGCTCATCAAGGCACAAGACGGCATCTTGGAATTCCAGACCTCTAACTACACTATCTCGATTCGTCACCGCATCGCGGCACATGTGGAAGAGGAAGGTGAGATGGTAATCCCCTGCAAGATGCTCTCCAACATCACCAAGACCCTTCCCGATGCCCCAGTTACCTTTGAGCTTTCGGAGCGCCAGGTGCTGATCGGTTGCGAGAAGAGTTCCTTCCGCCTGAATACGCTCGATGCCAACGATTTCCCCGAGTTCCCGGCCTATGCCATCGAGAGCGCCGTTGAGCTCCCGACCGACATTCTGTCCGAGATGGTCAGCCGCGTGTGGCGCGTCACCTCGACCGACAAGGCCCGCCCCATCCTGGGCGGTGTGCATATGAGGGTCGAAAACAACACCGTGCGCCTGGTGGCGACCGACTCCTTCCGTCTGGCCGTGTGCGATACGCAGGTGGAGACCTCGACGCTCGAGGGCTCCTTTGAGCTCAACGTGCCGGCCGATGCCTTCAACGACGCCCTGAGCATCATGGCGAGCCAGGCGACCATTATGATCGGTGCCACCGACACCCAGGTTGTCTTTGAAGCCGGCAATACCACCTACGTGTCGCGCCGCATAGAGGGTATGTATCCCAACTACAAGCAGCTCATCCCCGATTCGTGCGTAACGAGCGTCAAGATCGACGTGGCGGCTTTTAATGCCGCCCTCAAGCGCGTGGCGGTCATCGCGAGCGCCAACCCCGCCGTCAAGTTTGAGATCGATGTCGAGAACGGCCAGATGGGCCTGTCCTCCATCTCCAATGACCAGGATCTGGCGCAGGAGACGATCGATGTCGAGGCCGAGGGCGAGTCGGGTACCATTGCCTTTAACTACCACTACATCTTTGGCTGTCTCAACGCCCTGTCCAAGGAGAAGGAGATCACGCTGGAGCTCAAGAGCTACTCGCAGGCCGGCATCTTTAAGTCCTACGACAAGATCAACTATCTGTACCTGGTCATGCCGGTGCGCATCTAGCGGCGCCCTATGGCCATGTTCGCCCGCGATCTTTCCGTCGCGCGCTACCGCAGCTTCGATAGCTATCGCCTGGAACTGAGCGATGGCGTGACGGTGCTCGCGGGGCCCAACGCGGCGGGAAAGACCAACCTCATAGAGGCGCTGCAGCTGCTAACGAGCGGCGCCTCGTTTAGGCATTCCACTGCCGTCGAGCTTGTGCACGACGGCACGGGTTTGTGCAAGGCCGAGCTTAGGCTCGAGGGCGATGGCCGCGTGCTGGACATGGGCCTATGCGTGGAGGACGGTAAGCGTTCGTTTAGCCGCAACGGCAAGCGATGTGCCGCCTCTGGCGTGCGCGGCGTGCTGCCGAGTGTTTTGTTCTGCCCCGATCATCTGGATATGGTTAAGCGTGGTGCCAGCGTGCGTCGCGCCGCGCTCGACGACTTTGGCGTGCAGCTGAGCGCCCGCTATGCCGATCTGGCAAGCGCCTACGGCCGCTGCGTGACGCAGCGCAACGCCCTGCTCAAAGAGACATGGTGCTGTCGCGAGATGCTCGGCGCGTGGAATGAGTCGATTGCCCGCGCCGGATCGGCCCTGCTGGTGCACCGCTTGGCCCTGCTCGATCGCTTGGACGCCCACGTGCGCAATGCCTACGGGCTGGTTGCGTCCGGGGAGGAGGCCGATGTGGCCTATGCGTCCACGTTGGGGGAGCTGCCCCAGACCGATGACCGCGAGGAGCTGAGGGGCTGGGCATACGAGCACATGCTCGCGGCGCTCGACGAGCGTGCCGACGAGGAAATCCGCCGCGGCGTGACACTCGTGGGTCCGCACCGCGACGAGATTGAGTTTTCGGTCGCCGGCCGCTCGGCTCGCTCGTTTGCCAGTCAGGGTCAGCAACGTACGTTGGTTCTGGCCTGGAAGGTGGCCGAGGTGGCCGTAGCCCGCGATATTCTGGGTACCGCCCCGCTGCTGCTTTTGGATGACGTGATGAGCGAGCTCGACGGCGATCGCCGCGCCGCTTTTTTGCAGCTGATCGGCGACGACATCCAGACGGTCATAACCACCACCAATTTGGGATACTTTACCGATGAGTTACTTGATCGAGCCAAGGTGGTGAGCATGGGTGAGGCATGCTAATTACGAGCGTGAGAACGGCACGGCTGCCTTCAGTGACTTTTTGGGTGTCGAGCGCCAGCGCATCTTGGCGTCGGCTACGCCCGAGCGTCGTGCGCAAATGGAGGCCGCCGAGGAATCGCGCGCGGTCTACCGTGCTTGGAACGCGGTGTGCTCGGGCACGCGCGAGGGCCGGCATGTGACGGGGCTACGTTATCTTCCCGAGTCCAACGAGCTGCTGGTGTATCTCGATTCGCCCTCGTGGACACAGGAGATGACACTTTTGCGCGAGATAATCCGCGCACGCATGGAGCGTGCCGGCGCGCATGTGGATGGCCTGGTATTTAAGACGACCCGTCCCGGCCACACGCCGCCCGCGGCAAAAGAGCGCCTGCGCCCGGTCGCGACCGAGCGCCCGCCCGCGCCGCATGCCGACCTGAATGAAGCCGAGCGCGCCGAGATCGAGCGCCAGGTATCGCCCATCGAAGACCAAAAACTGCGTGAGGCCCTCCAGAACGCCATGAGGGCCAGTGCCGAGTGGGCCAAGGGCGTGCAAAGCAAAAAAGAGTCTTAAATCGCATCTGGTGGCCTTGTATAGGCAAATACCCTCGTCTCCGAGGGTATTTTTTACGATAAAATAGTAAGGCTATACAGATTTTCTTAACCGAAGGAGGACGTGTGGCAAACGAAAACGATTACGATGGCGGCGAAATTAAGATCCTCGAGGGTCTCGAAGCCGTCCGTAAGCGCCCGGGCATGTATATCGGCTCGACGAGCGCCAGCGGTCTGCACCACCTGGTGTGGGAGATCGTTGACAACTCCGTCGACGAGGCCATGGCCGGTTTCTGCACCGAGATTCAGGTGACGGTCCACGCCGACAACTCCATTACGGTCGTCGATAACGGGCGCGGCATCCCCGTCGACGAGCATCCTGTCAAAAAGATTCCGACGCTCGAGGTCGTCATGACGATCCTTCACGCCGGCGGTAAGTTCGATAACTCGGCCTATAAGGTTTCCGGCGGCCTGCACGGCGTGGGCATCTCCGTTGTCAACGCCCTGTCCAAGCGCGTGGTCGTACAGGTGCGCCGCGACGGCAATATCTACGAGATGGAATTCTCGCGCGGCAAGACCGTCAAGAAGATGGAGGTCGTGGGCGCCTCGGATTCGACGGGCACCACCGTCTCCTTCTGGCCCGACGACGAGATCTTCGAGACCTGCGTCTACGATTTCGATACACTGCACAATCGTCTGCAAGAGACGGCGTTTCTCAACAAGAACCTCAAGATCGTGCTGACTGACGAGCGTGAGGCGGCTCCCCGCGTGGAGGAGTTTTGCTACGAGGGCGGCATCATCGACTTCGTCAAGTTCCTCAACGACGGCAAGGACGTCCCCGAGGCCTTTAAGGAGCCCATCTACATTGAGGGCAAATCGGACCCGGATGCGCCCGTGGCCAAGATGGGCGAGGTCGAGGTGTCCCTGCAGTGGAACGCCGGTTATGGCGAGAACGTCATGTCGTTTGCCAACGACATCTACACCCCCGAGGGCGGCATGCACCTCGAGGGCTTCCGCACCGCCCTCACCCGCGTGATTAACGATTACGCCCGCAAGCAGAACCTGCTTAAGGAGAAAGAGGCCAACCTGAGCGGTGACGACGTGCGCGAGGGTCTCTCGGCCGTCATCTCGGTCAAGCTGCCCGATCCGCAGTTTGAGGGCCAGACCAAGGCCAAGCTCGGTAGTTCCTACATGCGCGCGCTTACGCTCAAGATCGTGACCGACGGTCTTGCCGACTACCTTGAGGAGCACCCCAAGCCCGCCCGCGAGATCGTCAAGAAGGCGCAGCAGGCCTGCAAGGCCCGCAACGCCGCCCGCAAGGCGCGCGAGGCGACCCGTCGCAAGAGCCTGCTCGAGACGGCGTCGCTGCCCGGCAAACTCGCCGACTGCTCGGTGCGCGATGCCGAGCTGACCGAGCTCTTCATCGTAGAGGGCGACTCGGCAGGCGGTTCGGCCAAGGACGGCCGTCGCCGAGACATCCAGGCGATTCTGCCCCTGCGCGGCAAGATTCTGAACGTCGAGCGCGTGGGCGACCATCGTGCGTTCTCGAGCGACACCATCCAGTCGCTGATCACCGCGATCGGTTGCGGCGTCACGACGAGCGCCGGCGACGGCGGCGACTTCGATATCACCAAGGCGCGCTACCACAAGATCATCATCATGACCGATGCAGATGTCGACGGTGCGCATATCCGCATCCTGCTGCTGACGTTCTTCTACAAGTACATGCGTCCGCTGATCGATGCCGGCTATGTCTATGTTGCCTGCCCGCCCATCTTTGGCATTAAGGTGCGCAACAAGATCCACTACGTGTATCCCAACGGCCGACAGCCCGAAGACGAGATACTGCGCGACACCATTCAGAGCCTGGGCCTGAACCCCGACGACAACGACGAGGACGGCAAGGCCAAGGATGGCAAGATCACCAAGAAGCGCAAGGGCTATACCGTCCAGCGCTACAAGGGCCTGGGTGAGATGGACCCCAAGCAGCTTGCCTCGACGACGATGGACCCCAAGACCCGCATTTTGCAGCGCGTGACGATCGAGGATGCCGTGGTGGCGGACCGTGCCGTACGCGAGCTCATGGGTTCCGAGGTGGGCTATCGCCGCGAGTACATTGAAAAACACGCGCATGATGCACGCTTCTTAGATGCCTAACCTGTTCGGCTTTCCCAGCCACCGCACCTTCGCCCTCAATCGTCGGTTGCGTACCCAAGTACGCTTCCCTCTTCTTTCGGGCGAATCTGCGGCACCTGGAAAAGCTGTCTCCGTGGTAGGGAACTAATGGACCACGCAAACCATGAGGAGGTAACGTGGCAGACGATATCAACAACAACGAGGGTATGGACGAGGCCGGCGACGCCGGTATGCCCGATGATCTGAAGCGCCTGCTCGCCCGCGCCGAGCAGGGCGAGGACGGCGATCCGGATTCCTACAACCCCGATGTCGAGGATGAAGAGGAAGAGGATGACGACGCCGAGCTCGAGGAGAGCTTTGGCGCGGTCGATCGCGGTGCCTCGGCCGGCGAGGACATCAACGGCGGCCAGCTCCAGATTTCGGAGTTTGGCCGCGAGATGAAGCAGTCGTTTATCGAGTACTCGATGTCGGTCATTACGGCACGCGCCCTGCCGGACGTGCGCGACGGCTTAAAGCCGGTGCACCGCCGCATCCTGTACGCCATGAACGAGAGCGGCATCTACCCCAACCGCCCGCACAAGAAGTCGGCCTGGACGGTCGGCGAAGTTATCGGTAAGTACCACCCCCACGGCGACTCCGCGGTCTATGAGACCATGGTTCGTCTGGCGCAGTGGTTCTCCATGCGCACGCCGCTTATCGACGGCCACGGCAACTTTGGCAACATCGACGGCGACGGTGCCGCAGCTATGCGTTACACCGAGAGCCGTCTGGCAAAGCCCGCCATGGAGCTGCTCCGCGACCTGCAGAAGGATACCGTCGACTGGCAGCCCAACTACGACGAGTCGCTCGCCGAGCCCGTGGTACTGCCCGCACGCTTCCCCAACCTGCTGGTTAACGGCAGCCAAGGCATCGCTGTAGGCATGGCCACCAATATCGCCCCGCATAACCTCACCGAGGCGATCGAGGCCACCTGCTACCTGATCGACAACCCCGACGCCACCGTCGACGAGCTCATGCAGATTATGCCCGGCCCGGACTTTCCCACCGGTGCCATCATCATGGGTAGCGCCGGCATTAGGCAGAGCTACGAGACCGGCCGCGGTTCCATCACCGTGCGCGCCAAGGCCCATGTGGAGTCCACCAAGACTGGCCGCAGCCGCCTGGTCTTTACCGAGATTCCCTACATGGTCAACAAGGGCACCCTTCAGGAGAAAATCGCCCAGCTCGTAAACGACAAGCGCATCGAGGGCATCTCGGACATGCGCGACGAGTCCAACCAAAAGGGCATCCGTCTGGTCATTGAGCTCAAGAAGGGCGTTATCCCGCAGGTCGTACTTAACAACCTGTATAAGTACACCTCGCTGCAGACCACCTTTGGTGCCAACAATCTGGCGCTCGTCAATGGCGTTCCTAAATGCCTGAGCCTGCGCGAGATGCTGCAACACTACATCGACCACCAGGTCGACGTAGTCACCCGCCGCACCCACTTTGACCTTAAAAAGGCCCAGGCCCGTGCACATATCCTTGAGGGCTACCTTATGGCCCTCGACCATATCGACGAGGTCATTAGCATCATCCGCTCCTCGCAGACCGATGCCGAGGCCAGCAGCCGCCTGATTGAGCGTTTTGGCTTTACGCCCGAGCAGACCACGGCCATCCTCGAGATGAAGCTGCGTCGCCTGACCGGCCTGGAGCGCGACAAGATCCAGGAAGAGCTGGACGGCCTGCGCCGTGCTATCGCCTACTACGAGGACCTGCTGACGCACGAGGAGAAGATTCTGGGCGTCATCAAGGAAGAGATGCGTGAGATCTCCAAGAAGTTTGGCGACAAGCGCCGTACCGAGATCAGCCAGGTCGAGAAGGATCTGGACGTCGAGGACCTCATCGCCGACGAGGACATGGTCGTGACCATCACCCACACCGGCTATGTGAAGCGTATCCCGGTGGCCGCTTACCGCGCCCAGAAGCGCGGCGGCAAGGGCGTGTCGGGCGTCAACCTTAAAGAGGACGACGTTATCGACGAGATGTTTATCGCGTCCACCCACGAGTATGTGCTGTTCTTCTCGAGCAAGGGCAAGGTCTATCGTCTGAAGGTGCACGAGCTGCCGGTTGGTACGCGCCAGGCGCGCGGCACCGCAATCGTCAACCTGCTTCCCTTTGAGGAAGGCGAGAAGATCGCGAGCGTCATTAGCTGTCGTAAGTTCCCCGCCGATGAGTACCTGATGTTTGCCACCAAGAACGGCATGGTCAAGAAGACCGTGATGAGCGCCTATGATCGCAGCCGCCGCGATGGACTCATCGCCATCAACCTGAGGGACGATGACTCGCTGCTCGCCGTGCGCCGCGTACGCGAGGGCGACAAGATCATTATGGCCACCACTGCGGGCAAGGCGATTATGTTCCCCGAGGACCAGGTTCGCGCTACCGGCCGCGACACCAGCGGTGTCCGCGGCATTGGCATGAAGGACGGCGTGAGTGTCCTGGGCATGGAGGTCACCAACGGCGAGGGCGACCTGTTTGTCATTACCGAGTGCGGCTACGGCAAGCGCACGCCGGTCTCGGATTATCCGGAGCAAAACCGCGGCGGCCAGGGTGTCTACACCATCCAAATGACCGAGCGCAAGGGCAACCTTGCGGCCATGAAGGCGGTCGGCCCGCAGCATGAGCTGTTTATCGTGACGGAGGGCGCGACGGTCATTCGCGTCAAGACCGACGAGATCAGCCAGACCGGTCGAACCACGCAGGGTGTCAAGATGATGACTGTAAGCGATGACGACCGTGTGTGCGCCGTTGCCCGCATGACGGCCGCCGAAGAGAAGCCCGAGGGCGAAAGTGCCGAGACCGCAGACGTCACCGAAGAGGCCCCAGTCGACCCAGGCGACGGCAACGACATACCAGAGGATCTCCTAGACGAGTAAGAGGCCCTAGCTGGTAAAAATCATCAGACCCCATATATCGGCGGTCGGCGCACCTGCGCGCCGACCGCTTTTTTGAAAACCTTGGGACCCCATGGTCGCTGGGCTGGCGAGATAGTGTTGGTTTGTTGCGAGTTCCGCACGCAAAGAAGGCCACTTAATGTGGCCTTCGTCTTGCGCAGGACTGCCCGAGCAGCAAACCAACACTATCTCGCCAGCCCAGCGACCACCCCTCCCAAAGATTTTCAAAAAAGTTGTTGACGCGCGCGTAACGACTCGTCTAATATATCCCTTGCGCGATGGACCTGTAGCTCAGTTGGTTAGAGCGTCCGGCTGATAACCGGGAGGTCACAAGTTCGAATCTTGTCAGGTCCACCACTTTCTTTCGCAATAAACACCCCAGCGAGAGCCGAGTCGCCGCTGGGGTGTTTATTACTGTCTCCGTGGGGGTTTAGCTCAGCTGGGAGAGCGCGGGCTTTGCAAGCCTGAGGTCAGGGGTTCGATCCCCCTAACCTCCACCATGATGGACCTGTAGCTCAGTTGGTTAGAGCGTCCGGCTGATAACCGGGAGGTCACAAGTTCGAATCTTGTCAGGTCCACCATCAAAACGTTAAGAGCCCTGGGGTATTGCCTCGGGGCTTTTTTCTAATCCAACAAAAGTAGTCAAAATAGCCCCGTCCCAAATTAACTACTTTGATTTTGTGTGCGGTGCGAAAGTTTGGGTAGTATAGCTATTCAATGCGGCGGAGCTGCCGCGCATGCCAATAACAACGTACCGGAGGTGTTCCATGGTTCGTGTCGACATAGAGACCATCGTCATGGCCGCCGGTCCCGTGCCATCGCTGATCGTCTTGCGCGAGCGTTGCCGTAAGTCGGATTCGTCCGCGCCGCTGCGCTCTCTTTCCATCCAGACCGGTTCCTACGAGGCAGCGGCCATCAGCCGCGGTATCGATACCGGCCGCACCGATCGCCCCATCACCCACGATCTTTTGCTCGATACCATCGAAGTGGTGGGAGCGAAGATCGAGCGTATCGAGATCGTGCGCGCCGAGCCGCCGGTGTTCTACGCGACGGTCGTCGTGCACACCGATAGGGGCGAGCGTATGCTTGACGCACGACCGAGCGACGCTATCGCCCTTGCCGTGCGCAGCAATGCCCCCATGTTTGTGGAGGACGACATCATGAATCGCTTGGGCACCGTCTCTCCGCTTGCCGACGAGGTTGACGACGAGAGTGAGTTCGAGAAGTTTGACGAGTTTGTCCACACGCTCTCGCCCGATGATTTCTAAATGTCGGTTGAGCACGATGCACGGCGAGCGCTGATGGGTACCAGTGTGTCGACCGAAGCAGCCGCTATCGCGCGTGAGGCCCATATGCGCGCCGAGGCATTTGAGGCCGCGCGCATTGCGTATGTGACGCAGGCTCGCACCCTTCGCGAGCGCCGTGACTCCTATATCAAGATGGTTGTTGTCTCCGCGCTTGCCGCGGTAATCTTGTCGCGGCTTCGTGGTACAGTTGGTGCGCTTGGGTTTTCGATTTCGACGGGCCTGGTGATCTGGGGAGTGGTCGATGCGGTAATGCTGACCAACCAGATCAAGGTGCTCGACAAGCGCGCGGCGGATATGGTTCGCGCCCGTGACGCTGCCGCCAGAATCGCGGCCGAGGCACAGGAGTTATAACGACGCCGAATGCGATGGGAAGGTCAAAAGATGGCACAGGATATGCAGGACGCCGGTAACGTCTCCGCCGAGCTCGACGCCATGGTGTGCGATCTGATCGGTGCGTTTTTGGACGACCTTGCCGCCGGTGAAAACCCGGGCGTTGTCGTGGCGATCGAGGATGCCGCCTCCAACCGCTATCTTGCGGCTCTCGACGAGGACGGTGAGGAGGCATGCCTGGAGGCTGCCACCAACTTTATCTCCGAGCACAAGATGGGTCTCAAGGACGAAGGCCTGGGCCGCATCGCCCGCTATGCCATCGGCTACACCGGCTGTGTAGAGATCGAGGGCGGATATCACGACGCTTTGCTCGTTAGCTTCTTCGAGACCACGCTCGAGAGCGGTTTTTCGGCATATGTGCTGTACGAGGGCATGGGCGCCGGCGATGGTTTTATGTGGAGCGACCCTGAACCTGCAGGTGAGGAAACCCCTCTCATCTAGAATCGCTAAAATAAACGAGTTTTCGGTAAAAGGCTCAATATTCCCGCCGAGCGTTGTGTTGCTGGACGGGTCGCATACGCGTGCCGTTTGTATATAGATAGAAGATAGGGGAACTACATGCGCGTAGACAATCTGAGGAACATCGCCATTATCGCCCACGTCGACCACGGTAAGACGACGATGGTCGACAAGCTCCTGCGTGCCACGGACGCCTTCCGTGCCAACCAGCAGGTAGAGGATCGCGTCCTGGACTCCAACGACCAGGAGCGCGAGCGCGGCATCACGATTCTCGCCAAGAACATCTCTATCGAGTACAAGGACGTTAAGATCAACGTCATCGACACCCCGGGCCACGCCGACTTTGGCGGTGAGGTCGAGCGCGTGCTGCGCATGGCCGACGGCGCTCTGCTGCTGGTCGACGCCTTTGAGGGCCCCATGCCCCAGACCCGCTTTGTCCTACGTCACGCCATCGACACCGGCCTTAAGATCATGATCGTCATCAACAAGATCGACCGTCCGGGCGCCAACCCCGAGAAGGCCTATAACGACTGTCTGGACCTTATGGCCGACCTGGGCGCCACCGACGACCAGCTCGAGTTTGCCATGGAGCACGTGGTCTATGCCAGCGCCATGAATGGCTTTGCCCGCCTTGACCCCAACGACGGCAACATGGACATGTACCCGCTGCTCGACATGATCATCGACGACATGCCCGCGCCCGAGGTTGACGAGACCGCGCCGCTCGCTATGCAGTGCGTGACCATCGACCACTCCAACTTTGTCGGCCGCATCGGCATTGGCCGTGTGTACTCCGGCACCATTCGCCAGGGCGATCAGATCCTGGTCGTCAAGAACGACGGTTCCAGCGCCACCGCTACCGTCAAGCAGCTCTTTACCTTCGACTACCTGGGCCGCACCGAGTGCCAGGAAGTCGGCGCCGGCGACATTGCCGCCGTCGTGGGTATCGAGCGCACCGACATCGGCGATGTCTACACCGATCCCGAGAACCCCGTCGAGCTCGAGCCTATCGAGATCGATCCGCCGACCCTGTCCATCGTCTTCGAGGCTTCGACCTCTCCGCTCGTCGGCCGCGATGGCGACATTGTGGGCGCTCGTCAGCTCAAGGAGCGCCTGTTCAATGAGGCCGAGAACAATGTGACCATGAAGATTGAGGAGCTCGAGGACAAGAGCGGCGTCGAGGTCTCGGGCCGCGGCATTCTGCACCTGTCCGTCCTGATGGAGTCCATGCGTCGCGAGGGCTTTGAGTTCCAGGTCGGCCGTCCCCGCGTTCTGTTTAAGAAGGATGAGAACGGCAACAAGATGGAGCCCGTCGAGCAGGCTGTCGTCGAGTGCCCGGACGAGTACTCGGGCAAGGTCGTCGAGGTCTTTGGCACCTCTGGCGGCATTATGACCAGCATGGACACCTCGGGCATCGTGACGCACCTTGAGTTTAAGATCCCGACCCGCGGCATCATGGGCCTTAAGAACCGCATCATGAACGTCACTCACGGCGAGGGCGTGTTCTATCACACCTTCCTGGAGTACGGTCCTTACGCCGGCGAGATCGGCAACCGTCAGAACGGCGCCATGATCTCCATGACCACCGAGAAGGCCGTTGCCTACGCTCTGGGCACGCTGCAGGAGCGCGGCCAGCTGTTTGTTGAGCCGGGTGTCGAGTGCTACGAGGGCATGATCGTGGGCGAGCGCAGCAAGGCCGGCGACATGGTCGTCAACATCGCCCGTACCAAGAACCTGGGCAACCAGCGTTCCTCGACCTCCGATATCTCCGTGCAGCTGGTGCCGCCTCGCACCTTCTCGCTGGAGGAGGCGCTGGAGTACATCGCCGATGACGAACTGGTGGAGATCACCCCCAAGAACATCCGTCTGCGCAAGCGTCTGCTCAACGCCACCGATCGCAAGAAGGCTGCCGTTCGCGCCGGTCAGGTCAACAAATAAGCGCTGAGCTCTGTAGCATTCACAAGAAAGGGCGTCGACCGTCGCGGCCGGCGCCCTTTTTGTACTACCACAAAGAGGAAGGAAACCTTTGCGGTGGTTGGCGGTTAGGCGGAGGGAAGGCCCGGGGTGTTGGGGGCCTGTTGCGGCTTGACGTGGGCGTTGCGCCAGATGATCTGAATGAGATAGCCCAGCATAAAGACGAAGGCTACGCCGCTGATAAAGTTGCCCATAAGGGGAAGTGCTGTAAGGGCGCCGGCGATGGCGCCGCCCACGGCGGCCATGGCGTAGCGGTTCTGGCTGTGCCCGACCATGCGTGCGACCGCGGTGCCCGCAAAGGACGCCGAGACCAGGGCGATGCCGATGACGCCGCACATCAGGGCTCCGGCGAGCGACAGGCCGGCAATAGAGATGATGAGCAGCAAGATGGCGGGAACGGCGGCTACCGTGCCCAAAAGACCGCTCACCCACAGCGGGACGGGGTGCTGGTGAAGCATGCCGGCCGCGCTGGCTGTTGCACGCGGAAAGACGAGCTCAAGGAGAATCGCGACAAAGCAGGTGGAAAGAGCTGCGGCAACGATGCCGCCGATGACGTCGTTGATGGTGGAGGTGTCCTCGTTCTCGGTGCGGTCGATCTTGAGGGCTCCCACTTTGGCGCCGTCGGCGCGTTCGGGATCCTGTGAGACATGAGCGTTTACGGTGCCGGTGATGTTGGCGTTTTTGCCGAGCACCAGCTTGTCGGCCCAGACCTCAACATCGCCATCGACAGTGCCGTCGATGGTTACCGTACTGCCCGCGAGCACTGCCGACTTGGCGGAGCCGCGCAGGGCAACCGTCTCACCTGCGGCATAGAAGCAATTGGCGGTACTGCCGGAGTTAAGTACGACGTGCTGAGCGGCAACTGTCACGCTTCCATCAATGGTGGTCTTGGCGATATCGATGGTGCGCGCCGCCAGGCGAACGGCGCCGCCTACGGTGCAGTCGCGAATCGACAGGCTTTCGCCGGCGGCGATGATATCGCGGTCGATGGACGCGTCGTCCAGGCTAAGGCTTTGACCGGCCCAGTACAGATCGCCCCCGACGCCGGATGGACTGGAATCCCCGTCGGACACGAAAACATTGCCCGCGGTGTCGGTGCCGGCGAATGCCATGGAAGGCAGCGCGGTAAACGCCAGCGCGATAAGCGCGAAGGCCATAATGAGGTGTCCGCGCATGTTGTGACGTTGCGCCGCCGCGGGTTGGTTGTGAGGCATGGTGAATCCTTTGCTTGGTGATTTGCATACGACCAATATGGTACCCATTGCGCCTTCGCTCTAAAAGAAACTCGCGGTTGCAGTATTCTGCATGGGCAATTGCCTACGTAAGGCGTCGCGGGATATCGGGCCTGCGGCCGGTTGTAGATAGGCTGTCACCTTGCGATGGGCCGGGCCGTGCAATCTATTTTTTACGATGTAGGAAACGCGCGATATCGTCCTCGGTGGGGCTTTTGATGTCAAAGCGCAGCGAGAGCCAGCGCAGGCCCATGGTCACTGCGACGCAAACGACCAGCGCGACGACATTGCTGACCAAGCCGCTCATGACAAGGCAAACATAGCTTGCCGATCCAGCGATAGCCGCGATGGCATAGAAGTTGGTGCGCTGGAAAATACCCGGCACCACGCCCATAAAACCATCGCGCAGCATGCCGCCGCCTACCGCGGTAAAAAAGCCCATCATGATGCACACGACCGGTGCAAATCCGTACACGAGCGCCTTATCTGCGCCGGTTGCCGCATAAATACCCACCGAGATGATGTCGAGCAGGGGGATGAGCTTGTCGGGCTTGTCGACGATGGCAGGGAAGATGTAGATGATGGCCGCCGTGGCGATGGACAGCGGCAGCGCCATGGGCTGGTTAAGGATGTAGACGTTGCCCACCTGGAGCGTCATATCGCGCAAAAGACCGCCGCCCAGACCGCAGACCACGGCGAGCGCGACGGCGCCCACCAGATCGAGTTTGTGCTCGCGCGCAACCAGTACACCCGAAATCGATGCCGCGACGACAGCGAACATCTCGAGCCAAAACGGGATGGCAACCATGGCATCCGAGGCGTGTGCGGTAACGATTACAGTGGCGATGACGGGCAAGGTGGGTTCCTTTGGGTAGTTGGATTGGAAAATGCCCGTACATAGTACATGGTTGTGGGAGGTCGTGACCCCATTGCTCGGTAAACGGTCGGAACTGGGCGCGGTCACAGGTTCCAAACATGTACATCAGCATCCAAAAACGACATTTTTTTGACATCTTTGGAGGGTGATGTACATGTTTGGAGATCTGGGTTGGTGTTGAACGCCCTGGCGGGTTCGAACCCCTCCTCCGCCGCCGTATTTGTCTGTAAGGGAATCAAAACAAAAAAGCTCCCTTTGTTGGGAGCTTTCTCAACCAAAATGGCGGAGGAGGAGGGATTCGAACCCTCGTGACCTTATACAGGCCAAACGGTTTTCGAGACCGCCGCATTCAACCACTCTGCCACCCCTCCGCGTGGGGTAAAAACAAAGCAGGCACAAAGGCCTGCTTTGGAATTAACTGGCGGAGAGTCAGGGATTTGAACCCTGGAGACGCTTTTGACGCCTACACGATTTCCAATCGTGCTCCTTCGGCCACTCGGACAACTCTCCGTTAAATGCGAAAGTCAGTATACACGAGGAATCGCAAAGTGCAAACCAAAAACTTGGCATTTTTTAAATTGCATCGCTCCGTCGTTTGCCCAACCGTGCCGAAACCAATCGATGACCTGCGTAATCGGCCCAGGCGAACTGTTCAAATGAGGTAGTTACGGACGGTCGGGAATCAAGTTTAATAATTCAAAATGTCGCGTTGTACCGCTGGTATGCATTTTGCGACCGCAGCCATGCTGCGAGCGACTTGCGGTTATCTGGCAGAAAGTCGGTATGTACCCGCCCTTGTCCTCAAATCCGTCAAGCTCTTGGACAGCATTTGGTTGGAATATGCAAGAAAGGCCGTGCGAGTATGGGCATATGTGGAGGTCATGAGGTTGTAGCTGCATATTCTTGCAGCCTGGGAGGTTGAAAGATACTATTACCAAGTCTTTTCCTGCTTCAGGCGCACCTTCACGACCTGAAGCCACATTTGTCCAGAGGAGGTGACAATATGAAGGCTTATGAACTGCTGTTCTTTGTTGACCCGTCGCTCGACCCCGAGACTCGTCTCGCTGTTATGAAGCGTATCGATACCACGATCGCTGAGGGCGCTGGCAAGGTCGACTCCGTTGACGAGTGGGGCAAGCGCAAGCTCGCCTACGAGATCAACGACCTCACCGATGGTGACTACACCCTCATCAACTTCCACGCAGATCCTACCCAGATCGCCGAGCTTGATCGCGTCCTGCGCATCACCGACGCTGTGGTCCGCCACATGATCGTCCGTCGCGACGACCAGGAGTAAGACTGTCGTTTTGGACTGGGCTTGTGCCCCAAGAGGAAGTAGTGAGTAATGAGCATCAATCGAGTGAACATCACCGGTAACCTCACCCGCGATCCCGAGCTGCGCGCCACTGCCGGCGGAACCCAGGTTCTGTCCTTTGGCGTCGCCGTGAACGATCGCCGCCGCAATGCGCAGACTGGCGAGTGGGAGGACTATCCCAACTTTGTCGACTGCACTATGTTCGGCACCCGCGCCGAGGCCGTGAGCCGTTTCCTGGCAAAGGGAAACAAGGTCGCGATCGAGGGCAAGCTGCGCTACAGCTCTTGGGAGCGCGACGGTCAGCGCAGGAGCAAGCTTGAGGTCATCGTCGATGAGATCGAGTTTATGAGCTCCCGTGGTGGCCAGGGTGGCTACGATCAGGGCGGTTACGCCCCCGCAGCTCCCGCGCCCGCAGCACGTCCTGCCGCACCGGTGGCTACGCCGCCCGCGGTCGACGTCTACGATGAGGACATCCCGTTTTAAGGGTTGTTCACCTATTTTTGAGTGAGAGGCGGCTTCGGTTCGCCGAAGTTGCCAAATGAAAGGTATTTTGACATGGCTAATGATTTTTCTGCACGTCAGCCGCGTCGTAAGTACTGCCAGTTCTGCAAGGAGAACACTGAGTTCATCGACTATAAGGACACTCAGCTTCTCCGTAAGTACATGACCGACCGTGGCAAGATCAAGCCCCGTCGCGTCACTGGCGCTTGCACGCAGCATCAGCATGACATCGCCAACGCCATCAAGCGTGCCCGCGAGATGGCTCTCCTGCCGTACACCGTCCCCGTGGTTTCCTCTCGTGGCAACCGCGACCGCGGCTAAGAAGGGAGACGCATCATGAAGGTTATTCTTCTCGATGAGATCAAGGGCAAGGGCGGCGAGGGTGACGTCGTAGAGGTCGCTCAGGGTTACGCTGAGAACTTCCTGTTCCCCAAGAAGCTCGCTGTTGCCGCCACCAAGGGCAACCTCAAGCAGCTTGACGAGCGTCGCAACAACATCGCCAAGCGCGAGGCCGTCCGTCTGGCTACCGCCAACGAGACCAAGGCTGCCCTCGAGGGCAAGCAGGTCACCGTCGACGTCAAGGTCGGCGACGAGGGCATCCTCTTTGGCTCCGTCACCGCCGCTATGATCGCTGACGCCATCAAGGATCAGCTCGGTATGGACATCGACCGCAAGCGCGTCGAGCTCGGCAAGCCCATCAAGGTTGCCGGTGCCCACACCGTTGCCATCTCGCTGTACCGCGAGATCAAGGCCGAGGTTGTCGTTCTCGTCGGCGTTACCGCCGAGGAGCTCGCTGCCGAGGCTGAGGCCGAGGAGGCCGCTGAGGTCGCCGAGGCCGAGACCGCCGAGGTCGAGACCGAGGCTGCTGCCGAGTAGCATTTGCTGCAACGCAACAATCTTGTTCTAAGAAGGGCGCTCTGGGAGACCGGGGCGCCCTTTTATTTTTTTTGCGCTGAGTGGGTGTCACGTCATACATTGAGATGCAGTCCCACATAAGGGACCGTTCATCCGTTTGGTTCGGTGATGATTGTTAAGGCGCGCCTCGATTTAAAGCTGTGGCTGATACTATGGATGCTCGCAAGCGATATGAATGAGGATGCTCATGGCATATGACGATAGGGAGACATGGCTGACGGTCGAGGACCGCGGCTCCAAGTTGGGTCTCCCCCAAAACCAAGATGCAGAGGCCAACGTGCTGGCCGCCATGCTGCTATCGCCCGAAGTGGTCGAAGAAGCCCAGGTCGAGCTGCAGCCCGATGATTTCTACCGGCCCATTCATAAGACCATCTATACCGCGATGGTCGATATGTACAACAGTCGCATCCCCATCGACTCCATCTCGCTGATCGATTACCTGCGAAGCATCAACAAGCTCGATGCCGTGGGCGGCGAGGCGTACATTTTGGAGCTGATGGGTCAGACCCTGTCGCTCGTCAACTGGCAGCACCATGCCGCCATCGTTCGTCGCGACTCGATGCTGCGTGAGCTGATCGGCGCCACCAACGAGATTAACGCGCTGGCCTATAACGCCCCCACCGATACCAAAGAGGTCGTGGAGCTGGCCGAGAGCAAGCTGCTCAAGGTTACGGCGCGCGAGGTTAAGTCGAGCTACAAGACACTGACCGAGTTTATGGTCGAGGCCTATAACGAGGCCGAGGAAGTGTGCCAGGCCGGTGGCCAGGCAGCGGGCGTTCCCACGGGCTTCCCGTCACTCGACCGCATGCTTATGGGCTTCCGCGAGGGCCAGCTCATCATTATCGGCGCCCGCCCCGCCGTGGGTAAGACCTCGTTCGCTCTAAACCTGGCGCTCAATGCCGCCGCTGCGGGCTACACCGTCGGCTTTTTCTCGCTGGAGATGTCGGGCAAGGAAATTGCCCAGCGCCTGATTTGCGCCTATGCCATGATTTCGATCAGTGATTTTCGCATGGGTCGCATTAGCCCCGAGCAGTGGGCCAATATCAACGAGGCCACGCAGACCTTGTCCAAGCTCGATATTCTGATTGACGATACGCCCGGCACCACGGTGACCGAGATTCGCGCCAAGAGCCGCCGCATGCTCCACAACAAGGAGAAGGCCATCATTATCTTGGACTACCTGCAGCTGGTGAGTCCTCCGCCGGGACGTCGTTCCGAGAGTCGCACCGTCGAGGTCTCCGAGATGTCTCGTGGCTTAAAGATTATGGCCAAGGAACTCAAGATTCCGCTGATCGCGCTGTCTCAGCTGTCGCGTCAGGTCGAATCCCGTACCGGCAAGCGCCCGCAGCTTTCCGACCTGCGCGAATCGGGCTCCATCGAGCAGGACGCCGATATCGTCATGTTCTTGGACCGTTCCGCCGACGAGGCTGAGGCCTCGCGCGACGACCGACCCGACGAGGGCGTCACGCGTATTGTCGTGGCCAAGAACCGCTCGGGCCCGATCGGCGACGTCGACCTGATGTTCCTGCCGGCGTCTACCAAGTTCTATGAGCTTGATGGGGTGCATACCGAGGAGTAGGACAGGCGCCCGTTGCACGGGTATACTGGGAATGTTTTGTGCTTCTGCCCGCCGTGTGGCGCGCAGACAGTCCATGTATGTAAGGAGTAAACATGCCGTCAACCGTTTTGGTCGGTGCCCAGTGGGGCGATGAGGGCAAGGGTAAGATCTGCGACCTGATCGCCGGCGACTTCGATGCCGTCGTGCGCTATTCGGGCGGCAACAACGCCGGCCACACCATCGTTGTCAACGGCAAGAAGTACGGCCTGCACCAGGTGCCCTCCGGCATCATGTACGCCGACCACGTGTCGGTGATTGGCAACGGCTGCGTCGTCAACCCCAAGGTTGTCCTTGAGGAGATCGACATGTTCGAGGCCGATGGCATCACCACCAAGAACCTCAAGATCAGCGGCAACGCACACGTGATCATGCCGTATCACGTCGACCTGGACGGCGCCTTTGAGCAGAAGCTCGGCAAGAAGAGCATCGGTACCACCAAGCGCGGCATTGGCCCGTGCTATCAGGACAAGATGGCTCGTATTGGTCTTCGTATGCAGGACATGCTGGACGAGGAGCTCTTCCGCGACAAGCTGGAAACCGCTCTTGCCCGCGTGAATCCCGAGCTCGAGCTGCTTTACGGCCTGCCCACCTACACCGTGGACCAGATCTGTGAAGAGTACCTGCCCATGGCCGAGCGCCTGCGCCCGTACATCACCGAGACGAGCCTGCTGCTCAACAACATGATCGATGAGGGCAAGACCCTGCTCTTTGAGGGCGCCCAGGCAACATTGCTCGATATCGACCACGGCACCTATCCGTTTGTCACATCTTCTAACTGCACCGCCGGCGGCGCGATCACCGGTTCTGGTGTTGGCATGAAAAACGTCGATCGCGTGCTGGGCGTCATGAAGGCCTACATCACCCGCGTCGGTGCAGGCCCCATGCCCACTGAGCTTTCCTACGAGTCCGAGGCCGGCCATACGCTGACCGAGGAGGGCTATGAGTACGGCGTGACCACCGGTCGCCGTCGCCGCTGCGGCTGGTTTGACGGTCCCATCGCCAACTACGCCTCGCGCGTCAACGGTCTTACCGACATCGCCCTGACCAAGCTCGACGTGCTTTCGGTCTTCGACACCATTAAGGTGTGCGTGGCCTATGACGTCGACGGCGAGCGCTACACCAGCGTGCCCGAGCACCAGGTGCGCTTTGAGCATGCCAAGCCCATCTACGAGGAGCTTCCTGGCTGGAAGTGCGATATCACCGGCTGCCGCAGCTTTGAGGAGCTGCCGCAGGAGGCTCAGGACTACGTGGCATTTGTCGAGGATCTGGCGCACACGCGCGTGACGTTTGTCGGTGTTGGCGCCGGCCGCGAGCAGATCATCAACCGATTCTGGAAGTAATCGGCGTTATTTGGTCATTGCGATATACCCCTTCGCAGCCCGGACGGGCGGCCGAGGGGTATATTTGCTTGTAATGGGCCCGCATGGTTGACGGGCCGTTAATCCATAGAGGAGGCACCCTTGAAGGCGGACACTCAAACCATCGACATCCTGTTGTTGGGCAGCGGCGGCCGCGAGCATGCTTTGGCAGCCAAGCTCGCGGCATCACCGCGCGCCGGCAAGCTCTACATCGCCCCGGGCAACGGCGGCACCGCGAGCTGCGGCGAGAACGTGGTTCTCGACGATTGCGATCCTGCTGCCGTGGCGGCGTTTGCACAGAGCCACGGATGCGGACTCGTGGTGATTGGCCCCGAGGCTCCGCTCGTGGCGGGCGTGGCCGACGCCGTGCGCGCGGCGGGTATTCCCTGCTTTGGCCCGGGTGCCGAGGGTGCTCAGATGGAGGGCTCTAAGCTGTTCTCCAAGCAGCTCATGGAGCGCGCGGGCATTCCGACGGCCGCCTACGGCTCGTTTACCGACGAGGCTTCGGCTCTCGCCTATGTGCGCGAGCAGGGCGCTCCGCTGGTCGTGAAGGCCGACGGTCTTGCCGCGGGCAAGGGCGTTATTGTGGCAACTGAGCTTTCGCAGGCCGAAGAGGCCGTGCGCGAGTGCTTTGGCGGCACCTTTGGCGACGCCGGCAACACCGTGGTTATCGAGGAGATGCTCGTTGGCCCCGAGTGCTCGCTGCTGGCCTTTACCGACGGCAAGACCGTGCGCCCCATGGCCACCTCGCAGGACCACAAGCGCGCGCTTGAGGGCGACCTTGGTCCCAACACGGGCGGCATGGGCGTCTACAGCCCGGTGCCCATCGTGACCGACGATGAGCACGCCACCATGGTGAAGGTCATGGAGCAGACCGTGGCCGAGCTCGCCGCCGAGGGCATCGATTACCGTGGCTGCCTGTACGGCGGCTTTATGCTTACCCCCGCCGGCCCCAAGGTGCTGGAGTTTAACGCCCGCTTTGGCGACCCCGAGACGCAGGTCGTGCTGCCGCGCCTTAAGAACGACCTGG
Source organism: Collinsella sp. HCP28S3_E9 (assembly GCF_052065455.1). Lineage (NCBI taxonomy): Bacteria > Bacillati > Actinomycetota > Coriobacteriia > Coriobacteriales > Coriobacteriaceae > Collinsella > Collinsella sp. HCP28S3_E9. The sequence continues at coordinate 63,033 of NZ_JBQHTZ010000007.1, read as the reverse complement.
TCGAGGTCATGCTTGCCTGCGCCAACTGCGAGCTCGACCAGATTGAGCTCGATTGGCGTGACGAGTGGGCGGTGGCCGTTGTCCTGACGAGCGCGGGTTATCCCGGCAGCTACGAGAAGGGCAAGGTCATCACCGGCATCGAGGACGCCGAGGCCATGGAGAACGTGACCGTGTATCACGCCGGCACCGCCGTGGTGGACGGCCAGCTCGTGACCAACGGCGGCCGCGTGCTCGCCGTGACCGCGCTGGGCGACACGTTCGAGAACGCTCGCAACCTTGCCTACGAGGCTTGCGAGAAGATCGATTTTGAGGGCAAGACCCTGCGTCACGACATTGGCCTGCGCGCGCTGCGCGGCCGCGACGCCTGGGATGCCTAAAATCCGAGAGGAATGAGACGGATGGACGAGAAGAACGAAGAGCTCGTGGACGCGCAAATCGTCGAAGAGGACAGCCGCATGTATGGGCACGCCGAGGGCGAGCCTGGTGGCGAGGTCGCTGACGAGCCGGCGCTGGTGCTGGGCGACGACGACCCGCACGATGCCGAGCTGCACGAGAAGATTCTTTCGGAGGAGTGCGCCTGGAAGGGCAAGATCCTCGACGTCCACCGTCTTGAGGTTGAGCTGCCCAACGGTCACCGCAGCGCCCGCGATATCGTTCGCCATCCGGGTGCGGCGGCCGTTGTGGCGCTGACCGAGAGCGGCAAGATCGTACTGGTGCGTCAGTACCGCACCGCCATCGACCGCGTGACGGTTGAGATTCCCGCCGGCAAGCTCGACCCAGGCGAGGACCCGCTCGATTGTGCCAGGCGCGAGCTGCATGAGGAGACGGGCTTTAAGGCCGGGCGCATTCGCTTTTTAACGTCTATTGTCACGACCTGCGGTTTTTGCGACGAGATTATTCACATCTACCTGGCCACCAAGCTCGAGTTCGATGCGCCCAACCCCGACGATGACGAGTTTGTCAACGTTGACCTGGTGCCGCTGCACGAGCTGATCGATGCCGTGCTCGACGGCAAGATCGAGGATGCCAAGACCGTCGTGGGCGCGCTCGCCTGCGACAGCATCGCGCACCGCCTTGGTGGTTCTGAACTGTAACGAGTGGGGATAGCCCTGGGACAAGTACTACTGATTGCTTTGTCCCAGGGTCTTACGTTGCTGATATTTCTTTGAGGATCACATGCTGAAGCGTTTTCTGTCTTACTACAAGCCCCAGATGGGGCTTTTTGTTGCCGATACCATTTGCGCCCTGGTGCTCGCCGCCATTGACCTGGCGTTTCCCATTATCCTGCGCAATCTGTGCGGCGGGCTGTTTACCCAGGGCCAGACTGCCATTATGCAGGCGCTCGGTATGATCGCGGTGGGACTGGTGCTGATGTATGCCACCCGCTGCGCCTGCCGCTACTTTGTGAGCTATTGGGGCCACGTGATGGGCGCGCGCATGGAGTCCAAGATGCGTGAGGACTTGTTCGATCAGTACGAGCGTTTTAGCTTTGCGTACTTTGATCGCAACAGCTCGGGTGACATGATGAGCCGCGTGGTCAACGACCTGTTCGATATCTGCGAGGCGGCGCACCACGTGCCCGAATGGATCATTATTTGCGGTATCGAGATCATTGGCTCGTTTGTGATTCTGTTTACCATTGCGCCGGTGCTCGCACTCGTCATGGCCGTGGTGACGGCGGTGTTCGCGGTCATTATGTTTTGGCAGAATATGCGCATGCGCGAGGTCTTTAGCGATAACCGCAAAAAGATCAGCGGCATCAATGCGCAGCTGCAGGATTCGCTGGCGGGCATGCGTGTGGTCAAAAGCTTTGCCAATGAGCAGACCGAACGCTCTAAGTTCCGTGCCTCTAACGATCGCTACCTTTCGTCCAAGGAAAACATGTATCACGCCATGGGCGTCTACACCGCGACGTATGGTCTGCTCTCGGGCGTGCTCTATGTGATCGTGGTGCTGCTGGGCGGTTGGCTCGTTGCCCAAGGCCAGCTGCAGGCGGTCGATATGGCAACCTTCGCGCTCTACATTTCGCTGTTCTGCACGCCGCTTGAGACGCTCGTCAATTCGGCCGAGACGTATCAGAAAGCCATCGCCGGCTTTAAGCGCATGGACGAGGTGCTCTCGACTGTCCCCGATATTCAGGATAAGCCGGGTGCTGCGGATCTGCAGGTGACGGCCGGCTCTGTTGAGTATCGCGACGTGTGCTTTAGCTACGAGGATGTCGAGCTGGGCGCGGGCGACGGGACGCGTCCCGTTATCGACCATATGGATCTGTCCATTAAGCCCGGTCAAACCATCGCTTTGGTTGGTCCCTCGGGCGGCGGCAAATCAACGACTTGTTCGCTGTTGCCGCGCTTTTACGACGTTTCCGCCGGCTCCATTAGCATTGACGGCCAGGATGTGCGCGACGTGACGCAGCGTAGCCTGCGCCGATCCATCGGCCTGGTGCAGCAAGATGTCTATCTGTTCGACGGAACGATTGGCGAGAACATCGCCTATGGCAAGCCGGGCGCCACGGCAGAAGAAATCGCCGAGGCGGCCCATCGCGCCAACATCGATGCTTTTATCGAGTCGCTTCCGCAGGGCTATGACACCGTGGTGGGCGAGCGCGGCAGCCGTCTTTCTGGTGGTCAAAAGCAGCGCGTCGCCATCGCGCGCGTGTTTCTCAAAAATCCCAAGATCCTTATTTTGGATGAGGCGACCAGTGCTCTGGATAACGAGAGCGAGGAGGCGGTGCAGGAGTCGCTCGAGCGCTTGGCGCGCGGCCGCACCACGATCATCATCGCTCACCGTCTCTCGACCATTAAGCATGCCGACGAGATTGCGACCGTTGAGCATGGTCGCGTTGTGGAACGTGGCACGCACGAGGAGCTTCTCGCCCGTGGCGGCACTTATGCCCGTTACTATCGAATGCAGTTCGAAGGTGCGCGTGCGCACGAGCTCGACTGATTGATATGGCAGGAAGGTTATGGCTGATAAGAACCATCTGACTCCGGAAGAAGTGACGGAGTTATTCTCCGAAATCGATGCATCCGGCGTCTTGGATCCTACACTCGCCAAAAAGCGTACCGAGCGCATGCGCGAGAAAGAGTCTGCCGTCAAACGCGGTGACAAGGCGACACTGGCGCGGCTGCGCAGCGAGGATCGCGCGAGCCAGGCAAAACATATCGACCCGCTGTCCGAGGACGATCCTTCGGGTTCGCAGGTGAGCCATACCATTACGAAAACTGCCATGGCCGTGGTTATCGGCATCCTGGTGCTGATTGTGGGCATGCAGATCGGCTACGGCGTGATGCGACGCCTGAACACCGCGAACCTCTCCGAGAGCGTTTCGGTGGATACCGTCTCGACCGCGCTCAAAGGTGGACTTGAATGGGGCAACGGCTTTACGCAGTTCCCGCTCGATTTTACCGTCGACGAGGCCGACGAGAGTGCGGGCACGGTTGAGGTGACGGTGCTGGACACGTCTTCTGCCAATGAGCTCGAGTTGCTGTCCAACGGTCAGATTCAGGCGGCGGCGCTCGCAACCAATGCCCTGCTCAACGACAAGATTGACCGTGTGGTGTATAACGTCCACGCCTATATCGACGAGGACAGCAGGATTCAGCATGATTCCTTCTTTGGCATGTTTCCCGCCCAGGGCCACCAGAGCGCCATCCTGACGTTCGTCTGGACCAAGAGCTCTTCCAACGCCACCAATATCGACTGGAAGATGCGTATCGTGAGCATGGATGACACCATTGCCGAGCGTATTCAGAAACAGGTGAACTCGGTATCGTCGCTCATCGAGGACCCGGCGGTGAGCCAGACTGAGATTGACGAGGAAAAGGCCGAACGTGACCTGGAGCACCGCCTGCACGGCCGCGAGATTTTCCGTGGCGGCAAGCTTGGCCGCACCCCGTCCGAATTACTTGAGCAGGACAAGCAAAAGTAGTCCCCAGCCATATAGAACGATGACATCCCGCGTGAGCCGCAAGTCCACGCGGGATGATTTTTCTGGGACGGGGATTAAAAAATTATTCTGTCATGTATGCGGTTGGCGAGTAGTCAATTTGGGACGGGGCTATTTTAGCTACCCCGGCTGGTGGCACGACGGTTAGGTTGATTGACGGACGGGGCAGCTAAAATAGCCCCGTCCCAAATTGACTACTCAGCGACAAAGCTCTGCTTTCAGAATGATTTTTTAATCCCCGTCCCAGAAAAATCATTATGCATAAGAAGTCATAATTATCATTTTGTAAACAATTCTATGTAATTAACGCCATAAGTCATACTTACGGTTAGAATACCGCGAGGCCTAACTACACACCTTTAAGCCGGTCCCGAGAGACCGGGAAGGAGAACTATGGCGAACAACCATATTGCGGGCGCTGCCGCCCGCACCATCGCGCCCAGCGAACTGTGCCAGCGCATGCTGGCCAAAACCAGCAAGGGTGCTTGCGGTCCCTGCATCCTGTACCTTGAGGATGGGACCATTTTTTATGGCCGTGCATGTGGTGCCGAGGGCACCGCGACCGGCGAAGTCTGCTTCAATACCTCACTCGAGGGTTACTTTGAGGTTATGACCGACCCGAGCTATGCTGGCCAGATCGTTACCATGACCTATCCGCAGATTGGCAATTATGGCATCGACGAGACCGATGTCCAGTCCGCCTTCCCCGGCGATGACGTACGCCCTGCGAGTGCTCCCGCCATGCGCGGCATGATCGTGCGCGACATGTGTGCCACGCCTTCTAACTGGCGCTCGGCCGTCAGCGTGCCGGAGTACCTGCGCGCACACGGCATCGTCGCTATCGAGGGCGTCGACACCCGAGCCCTGGTGCGCCACCTGCGCGACAATGGCTCCAAGATGGGCATTATCTCGACCGAGGTCCTCGACATCGACGAGCTTGCCGAGCGCTTGGCCTCTGCTCCCACGTTGGTGGGGGAGAACCTGGTCAAGACCGTGAGCTGCCCTGCACCCCATCCGTTCGCCGGAAGCGATCTGCCTGCCGAGCATGGCTTTGCGCTTGCGGCCCCCGCTCCCGCCCGCCACAACGTGGTCGCGTACGACTGCGGTGTCAAGCGTGGCATCCTGGAGGGTCTGGTCCGTGCTGGCTGCGACCTCACCGTCGTGCCGTGGGATACACCCGCGCGTCAGGTACTCGACATGAATCCCGATGGCGTCTTTTTGTCCAACGGTCCCGGCGACCCCGATGCCGTGGTAGAGACCTACGAGCAGGTGCAGCAGCTGATCGGCAAGGTGCCCGTCTTTGGCATTTGCCTGGGTCACCAGATGATCAGCTTGGCATGCGGCGCCCAGATGGAAAAACTCAAATTCGGTCACCGTGGCGGTAACCAGCCGGTTATGAACCTGGTCAGCCGCCGCGTGGAAATTACCGCGCAAAACCATGGCTTTGGCTTGCTGTTCCCCAGCTTGGGCAAGCTTGTCCCCGAACTTTCGGGCGGCGAGACCGAGCATGCGGCCGACGGCGATCTGCGCGTCTGGGTGCGCCGTGGTATCGCGCCCGTCGTGATGAACGAGCGCTTTGGCCGCATTCGACTGACACACGTGAACCTCAACGACGGCACCGCCGAGGGCATTCAGCTGCTCGACGCCCCGTGCTTCTCGGTCCAGTACCACCCCGAGGCCTCGCCCGGCCCCACCGATGCCCACTATCTCTTTACCGCCTTTACGCGACTCATGGACGGCGAGGAGAACTACCTGGACATCGACACCGCGAAGGACCGCCTGCAGGGCTGGAACTTTGCCGACAATGGTTCCGCCACGACCGAGACCGAGGAGAACTAACATGCCTAAGCGTACTGACATCAAGCGTATCCTCGTCATTGGCTCGGGTCCCATCGTCATTGGCCAGGCCTGCGAGTTCGATTACTCCGGCGCCCAGGCCTGCAAGGTGCTCAAGGAGGATGGCTTTGAGGTCATCCTGGTCAACTCCAACCCGGCGACCATCATGACCGACCCGGGCCTGGCCGACCGCACCTATGTCGAGCCCATCACCGCCGAATTTATCGAGCGCGTGATCAAGAAGGAGCGCCCGGACGCGCTGCTGCCCACGCTGGGCGGCCAGACCGGTCTGAACGCCGCCGTCGAGCTGGCAAAGGACGGCACGCTCGACCAGTACGGCGTCGAGATGATCGGCTGCGACCTTGCCGCCATCGAGCGCGGCGAGGACCGCAAGCTCTTTAACGAGGCCATGGCCGAGATCGGCCTGGAGGTCGCGCGCTCGGGCTATGCCTACAGCGTGGCCGACGCCGAGGCCATCGCCGAGCGCGTGGGATATCCCTGCGTGCTGCGCCCGAGCTTTACCCTGGGCGGCGCCGGCGGCGGCATCGCGCACACCCACGAGGAGCTCGTCTCCATCGTGAACCAGGGCCTTGAGCTCTCGCCCGCCCACGAGGTGCTGGTCGAGGAGTCCATCGAGGGTTGGAAAGAGTACGAGATGGAGGTCATGCGCGACCACGCCGGCAACGGCATCATCGTGTGCTCCATCGAGAACCTCGACCCCATGGGCGTGCATACCGGCGACTCCATCACCGTGGCGCCGGCGCAGACCCTCTCCGACCTTGAGTATCAGCGCATGCGTGTCGCCTCGCTCGCCATTCTGGAGAAGATCGGCGTCGAGACCGGTGGCTCCAACGTGCAGTTTGCCGTGAACCCGCAGACCGGTCGCCTGATCGTCATCGAGATGAACCCGCGCGTGAGCCGTTCGTCCGCACTGGCCTCCAAGGCCACGGGCTTCCCCATCGCCAAGGCCGCCGCTCGCCTGGCCGTGGGCTACACGCTCGACGAGATCGTCAACGACATCACCAAAGCCACGCCTGCCTGCTTTGAGCCCACGATCGACTACTGTGTGGTCAAGGTGCCGCGCTTTGCCTTTGAGAAGTTCAAGGGTACCGACCCCACGCTCACAACGCGCATGAAAGCCGTGGGCGAGATCATGGCGATCGGCCGCACCTTTGAGGAGGCCTTTGGTAAGGCCATGCGCTCGCTGGAGGACGGGCATCAGGGCATTTGCGCTGGTGGCAAGGAAGGTGCCGATAAGCTGAGCGACGACGAGCTCGCTCAGGCCGTGGGCACCCCGACTGAGCACCGCATCTTCTTTGTGGTCGAGGCCCTGCGTCGTGGCTGGGATGTCGCGCGCATCCATGCCATCTGCGGCATCGATCCGTGGTATCTCAACCGTATCAACGATATGGTGCAGGTCCAGGAGAGCATTCGCGGCCTGCGCGTGGAGGACATCGACGCCGACGCGATGCGCCTGCTCAAGCAGTATGGCACGAGCGATGCCGAGATTGCCGCGCTGACCGGCTCGGACGAGCGCTTTGTTCGCGCTTACCGTAAGGGTCTGGGCGTGGTTCCCAGCATGAAGACGGTCGACACCTGCGCTGCTGAGTTCTCGAGTGCCACGGAGTATCACTACAAGACCTACGAAAACATCTACCGCACGAGCCCGGTCGCCAAGAAGTGCGTTGCCCCCGACGAGACCACGCCGGCAGATAAGCCCAAGGCGATGATTCTGGGTGCCGGCCCCAACCGTATCGGCCAGGGTATCGAGTTTGACTACTGCTGCGTGCACGCGAGCTACGCGCTGGCGGCCCGTGGCTTCGAGACCATCATGGTCAACTGCAACCCCGAGACCGTCTCGACCGACTACGACACGTCCGGTCGTCTGTACTTTGAGCCGCTCACCTACGAGGACGTCATGGACGTTATCGATGTTGAGCGCCCCGACGGCGTCGTGGTGACGCTCGGCGGCCAGACCCCGCTTAAGCTGGCGCGCATGCTCGAGGAGAGCGGCGTGAACATCATGGGTACCAAGCCCGATGCCATCGATTTTGCCGAGGACCGCGAGCGCTTTGCCGCCCTGCTCGACAAGCTGGGCATTATGTACCCGCCGGCGGGTCAGGCCACCTCGTTTGAGGAGGCCGAGGCCGTGGCCGCGCATATCGGCTACCCGCTGCTGGTTCGTCCGAGCTATGTGTTGGGCGGCCGCGGCATGATGATCGCCTACGATGCCGAGCATCTGCACGATTACATGGCCGAGGCTGCCCGCATTAGCCCCGACTATCCGGTGTACCTCGACCGCTTCCTGGAGGGCGCGATCGAGTCCGATGTCGATGCCCTGTGCGACGGCGAGGAGGTCTACATCGGCGGTATTCTGGAGCATATCGAGGAGGCCGGTATCCACTCCGGTGACTCCGCGACTTGCATTCCGCCGTTTAGCTTTAGCGAGAGTCTGCAGGCGAAGCTTCGCGAGACCACGCGCCGCATCGCGATGGCGCTGGGAGTCCGCGGCCTGGTCAATGTGCAGTATGCCATCAAGGGCGAGACCGTCTACGTGATCGAGGCCAACCCGCGTGCCAGTCGTACCGTGCCGTTTATCTCCAAGGCCACCGGCGTGCCGCTGGCCAAGTGCGCGGCGCGCATCATGGCGGGCGATTCCATCGCGAGCCTGGGCCTGCCGAGCGACGAGCGCCAGCTGGACTGCTTCTGTATGAAGGAAGCCGTTATGCCCTGGGGTCGTTTCCCGGGAGCCGACGTTATCCTGGGGCCCGAGATGAAGTCGACGGGCGAGGTCATGGGTGTCGCCAAGAGCTATCCCGAGGCATACGCCAAGACACAGCTGGCGATTGACTACAAACTGCCTGATCCGAGCGCCGGCAAGGTGTTCATTAGCGTGTGCGATCGCGACAAGCGCCATATCCTTTCGGTCGCCCGTATCCTGCGCTATCTGGGCTTTGACATCTGCTCTACCGAGGGTACGGCGCGCGTGCTGCGTGGAGGCAACGTGACGTGCGAGGTCGTGGAAAAGATCAGCGGCCCGCACGACGGCGAGCGCCCCAACATCGGTGACCTTATCGCCGATGGCAAGATCGCGGTGATCATCAATACGCCGTACGGCCCGGGCTCGCGCGGCGACGGCTATCTGTTGCGCACCGAGGCGGTGCGCCGCGGCGTGACCTGCGTGACGGCGATGTCTGCCGCCAACACCTACGTGAGTGCTATCGAAGCGGTGCGCGAGGACCAGCAGGGCCACGGCAGCGCCAACGACATGGGCATGGACGTCATCGCCCTGCAGGACCTGCCGCAGTACACGGTGTAATGTGACCTGGTCGGCCGGGGCGGCAGCCGGACACTTTCTCTCGGAAACTGGGCTTCGCGAAGTTTTCCGAGAGAAAGGTCCGCCTCCCGCCCCGGCCTGCGGTGACTCGGTTGCACCGTGTGCTGCAGAAGGGGCTTTGCGCGATGACTAGGGTTGATAAACTGGTAGCCGCTGAGCGCCACGGGGTCCTCGCGCTGGGAGTAGGTGTGGATGAGGGCAGACGAGACAGCGTAGGAGACAGCGGCAATAAGGATGAAGCCCTCGCCTGTGAGCGTGACGGCGCCGCCGCTATCGCCACCGGTGAGGTTGACGATAACGACTCCGGCAAAACCTATAGCGCAGCCGAGGACTTTGCGCGCAGTGAGCCGTTCTTGCCGGAACACGAGCGCTGCCATCAACACGCAGAGAAACGTGTTCATAGCGTTGACGATTGAGCCGCGCACACCCGAAGCGTTTGAAACGCCGATATAAAAGAAGGCGTACTGCACGATAGTTTGGGCAAGCGAGAGTCTGATAACGAGTGGCCATCCCGTGCGTGAGACGCGAGGCAAGCGACGTCTTGTTATGACTGCAGCGGCAAGTGCGATAGCGCCGGCAAGCATAAAGCGCACGCCAGCGAAGAGAAACTCCGATGGTACGTCGCCGTTTTGGATGCCGAGAAGCTCGTAGCCGATCTTGATGCAGGGGATCGCACTGCCCCAGAGCGCGCAGCAGATGAGGGCGAGCGCAGCTACGCACCATGTGCGCGTGAGAGGGTGGCGCGCGGAGTCGGCGTAAACATCGCAAGAGCTGGCGTCGAGTGCGGATGAGGGTTTGGACATACATCTCCCAAACGAGGCGAAGCAGAAAACGCCTCTATGGTACGCGCAATTTTGTGTCCGCACGCGTTGATAGCATAGAACGCGTCATGGAACACAAGTTCGTAAGAAGAGGAGGACGCCATGATGTCAGAGATTACGGGCTATCGTGAGGAAGTTCAGACCATCAAGACGGCGATATTGCGTGCGCAGTATGCTGCGGCGAAGAGCGCCAACGCTCAGCAGCTGCAGCTCTATTTCGCCGTGGGAGGCTACGTCTCCGCCAACACGCGCAATGGCACGTGGGGAACCAACGCGCTCAAAACCATCAGCGAACAATTGCGGAAGGAGCTGCCAGGACTCAGGGGTTTCTCCACAACAAGTCTCAAATATATGCGAATCTTCTTTGAAGCTTGGTCTGCTCCGGGCGATGAACAGGCGTTTCTCGATTCGTCACTCGTGAGTGACGAATCTTCAGACGGTGGCCTTCTGCAAATTCGTCACTTGCAAGTGCCGAATTCAAACACATGTTCTCTCGATGATTTTTTAGCGATTGGGTTTACCCATCATCGGTATATCCTTGCAGGTGCTAAGACCCTTGACGAGCGGCTCTTCTACATTCACAAGTGCGCATTTGAGCACTTAAGTGTGGAGGCGCTCAAACGCTCGCTGAAGGCGGACGACTTTCATCATCAAGGAGAGGTCTCCAACAACTTCCTCTCAACGCTGCCAAAGGGTCAGCAGGCGCTGCGCGCTATCGCCACGTTCAAGGACGAGTATCTGCTCGACTTTATCAATGTTGAGGAACTCGGGGTGCGCGATGCGGAGGATGTCGACGAGCGCGTGTTAGAGCAAGGCATCGTGCAGAATATCAAGCAGTTCATCATGACGTTCGGTCGAGCCTTCGCGTTTGTGGGAAACCAGTACCATCTCGACGCCTTTGGCATCGATCAGTACGTCGACCTCCTGTTCTTCAACCGCGACCTCAACTGTTTAGTTGCAGTCGAGCTCAAGAGCGGCCCCTTCAAGCCGGCCTATCTCGGCCAGCTCTCTGGCTATCTACGCATCCTGGACGACTTTGAGCGTCGCGAGCACGAGAATCCCTCCATAGGCCTTGTGCTTTGCAAAGACATGGACAAGGGATTTGTTGACTATGTGATCCAAGACTTCACAAAACCCATGGGTGTGGCCACCTATAAGACGTCGAAGGATATGCCACGAAAGTTGCTCGATGCTCTGCCGCCCATCGATGACTTACGGATGTTGCTGGAGAGGTCTGATGGGTAGCGGTAGGAATTGTTCGGTGTTAGAAGCTTATTTCGCTTATGGCCTTGAGCTTTGCCGATGAGCATGGGGTGGGGAACGTATCAAGGAAGAGTTTGTCATGCAATGAGTATGACAAACTCTGCCTGGAGGAGAGGATACTTCCATGGCAATTGTCCACCGCAATGCTCTCAAGCATGGTTTGTCTGAGAGGGAGGTTCTAGATAATGACTGAGTACAAACTAGCTGATGGATCGGTCCTGACAGACGAAGACATCGAGCGCGAGAGCGTAGAGTTTGAGCAAGAGACTTGGACGGGTCGTCTTGAGCGCATCCATGTCAGGCCTGGCGTTGTTGCTGATGAGCCGCTTGTTGCAGTTACCGTGCGCTTTCCGGCATCCATGGTGGTGGCAATCGACCGAAAGACGGGGGATCGATCCGATTTTATTCGGCGGGCCGTTTTCCCTGCGCTGTAGTAACGTTGCGTCTCCTAAATCGACCTTGGTTTCGTCGAGGAGGTAGATCTTGAGGATGAGGTGTCCTGCTTCGGTGAACCCGTTCTCGAAGACGGGCAGCGCGCGCGACACGGACTACCGCGACCTCCTGACCTTCCGCGACGGGGAGTAGCGGCTTGGCGGTGTGCGGCGCCGGCACGTGACGGTGGCGGGCATGAGGCTTGGCCTTCGCGACGGCATGTTCTTTAGAGTTTGCGGTGCATGATGGCACGGCCGTTTTCAAATCGTGAAACATTGCCCGGGAATGAGTAACAGGCTTTGGTTCGTACATCCGTTATAACGGGAGTTGCAAGAAGTGACATCCGTGACGAGAGGTTGAACTCATGACTCAGCACCGGTTTCCCGAAGGTTTCCTCTGGGGTGCTTCCACCAGCGCTTTTCAGGTTGAGGGTGGGTATGATGAAGGAGGCAAAGGTCCGGCAACCACCGATCGCGGCCCGGGGCGTCCCGGCATCGCCGATAACAAGATCGCCTCGGACCACTATCATCACTGGCGTGAGGATGTCGACCTCATGGCCGAGCTCGGCATCAAGGTCTACCGGATGGGTTTCGCTTGGAGCCGCATCATGCCCGATGCCTCGGGGGATCCCAATCCTGAGGGCTTGGCGTTTTATGACCAGCTGATTGACTACCTGCTGGAGCGAGGGATCGAGCCCTTGGTCACCCTGTATCACTTCGAATGTCCGAGTGCGTTGGTCGAGGCCTTCGGCGGCTGGAAGAGCCGTAAGATGATCGACTTCTATGTGCGCTATGCCGAAATCTGCTTCACGCACTTCAAGGGGCGCGTCAAGCGCTGGGTTACCGTGAATGAACAGCTAATTGCGACCTCCGCGCCCAGCAACACGGGTGACACCGAAACCGATCCGCGCCAACGGCAGAAGAACGCCTACCAGATGAGCTATCATGTCGCTCTTGCCGAGCATCGCGCCATCGCGTGCCTGCGACAGATCGACCCCGATGCGCAGATCGGCCCCGTTGTCGCCATGCAGGTGGTCAACCCGCGGACGAGCGCTTCGGCGGATGTGCTTGCGGCCATGAACGCCGAGGAGATGATGCAGAACTACCTGCTCGACCTGAGTGTGCGCGGCGACATCTCGCCTTATGCGCGCTATTACCTGGAGCGCGAAGGTTTCTACCCTGTTGTTGAGTGCGGGGACCACGACATCCTGGTCGCGACGAGGCCCGATTTTCTTGGGGTGAACTACTATTTCAGCAATTGTGCGCATGAGCGCACGGAGCCCATCCGCTTCGACCGGTTCCCTCCGTGGTCGGGCGGGGATTTCGAACTCTGCGATAACCCTGCGATCGCGCCGACCGAGTGGATGTCGAACGGCATCGACCCCCTTGGGCTTCGCGTGGGCATGCGCAAGCTCTACGATCGCTACCAGCTTCCGATGATCGTCACGGAGAACGGCATGGCGCTTTCCGAGTCACTTGACGAGGAGAACAGGGTGCATGATGCCGTGCGCATCGAATACCTTTCACGACATTTGGGCGAGGTCGAGGAGCTCATTCGCGAAGGCTATCCCGTCTTCGGCTACTGCGTTTGGAGCCTCATGGATCTATGCTCAAGTCATCAGGGGTTCACTAAGCGCTACGGCCTTCTGTATGTCGATCGCACGGAAACCGATGCGAAGCAATGCGCTCGTTTCAGGAAGGACAGCTTCTTCTGGTATCAGGACGTGATTAGAGAAAACGGCTTGCCCTGCTGAGCGTCGGTGGTCCGACGAGATTACTCGCCAGTACCGGAATCGGCTCCATAACGCCTCAGGTATTCCATGACTATCAAGTCGATGGCGGCAAGCGCACCGAACTTGCCCGTGTCGATGTTGTTGGTCACTCCGCAGTTCAGTATGCAGGAGGCATGGTTCCAGTAGGCGCTTGAGGTGTTTTGTGTGATGGCGAGAAGACGACAGCCGGAGGCGGCGAGTGCGTTGACGATTTCTGGATAACGAATGGGGTATGTTCCCCCTATGCTGCAAATGATGGCGAGGCTGGATTTGGTGAGCGATTGCGCGCAGGCGAGCTGCGATGAATAATCGAGGTAAAGCTCGATGGGGCGGTTCATGATGGTGAGCCTGCTTTGGAAGTAGCGGCCCACGTCCCAGAGGAAGTGGTGGGAGAAGAACGCGACATGCCCGCTGTCGTGCAAATCATCGACAATGGCGGGCAGTTTCGCGATGTTTGCCGCCGAGATGGTCGTTTCGATATTGAGCAGGATCGCCTCCCGGTAGGATGCCAGAGCGCCTTCCGTGTCATTTGACAGCTGTTCTACAAAGGCATGTGGAAACAACCCGGTTTTGAGGACGTCATGTTCAAGCTGGTTGCGCAGGTCCTTGAAATCAGCGAAACCCATAAACCGGCAGAATCGCGACACTGAAGCCTTCGAGACGAAGCACATGTCGGCGATTTCTCCAATCGAGAGCTCGCTCAGCTTGCTGTAGTTTTTCACCAGCGTGGTCGCTATCTCGTAGTTGGTGTCGTGCTGCATTGCAGTGTCGATGTAGTCAAGCAACCGTTCGGCAACCGATCCCATCGAGATGGATTTTTCCATGATGGCTGTCCCCTTTATGTTCAGTGGCCCGAATAAGAGGGCCTCATTTGACCAAACTATAGCTCAAACATGCCGGTATTCCTGCGGAGTTTCACGTTATGAAACTCGCGTAGCCATCTCGCAACCTTGTGGCACAGCATGTAACCGATTTTGGATATAGCCGGCGTCATACTTAATGCAAGAAGAGACGACGAAGCTTGCCGCCCCGCCGGAACACGGCATCGGCTCTACACAGGGCATCGCTTCGTTGCTTTGCCGCTCGACGAGATATCGGTTGAGGAGGATCGGATGAAGCGGTTATTGCTGCGCGCCGACGATTTAGGTTACAGCGACGGTGTTAATTGCGGGATAGCGGCCGCGGTCCAAGCGGGGCTCATTCGCTCGGTGGGCGTCATGACCAACATGCCGCTTGCAGAAAGCGGTTTGGCGCGCCTGCAAATCAAGGATCTCTGCTTGGGTCAGCACACCAATATCTGCACGGGTAGGCCCCTCAGCGATTCCGCGCTCATCTCGAGCATCGTTGACGATGATGGCAATTTCAAGCGGAGCTCAGCATATCGCGCCGCCGCGCGGGCTGGGGAGGACTTCGTGGTGCTTGACGAGGTCATTATCGAAATCGAGGCGCAGTATCGGCGATTCCTTGAGCTCGTCGGGCGTGAGCCCGATTACTTCGAGGGACATGCGGTCGCAAGCCCCATGTTCTTCCGCGGCCTTGAGATCGTTGCCGAGCGTCACGGCCTGCCCTATTTCGCGATGGGTGCTCCGGGCGAGCCAGTCACCTTTCGCTCGACGCCGGTGCTTTCCTATGTTCCCAAGGATTTCTCGTCATATGAAGCGGATCCCTTTGCGGCGCTTCGAGAGGCGCTTGAAACGACACCGGAAGGGATATGCCGTCTCATGGTGTTTCACCCAGGTTATATCGACGCGTACTTGCGAGATAACTCGACCATGCTCGAGGCCCGCATCCGGGAAGCCGCGATGCTTGTCGACCCTGATGTCGCCGCATGGCTTGCAGAGCAGGACGTGGGGCTCGTGACGTACGCGGACCTGACGTAAGCGTCCGCTGGGGCAATCTCGCCAATTCACGTTGAATGGCGTACTGCCTGAAGCACGTCGTTGTGATTTTGAAGAGAGGTGGATGCGCTATCTAGAGGGGAAGATGCCGCACACGGGCATCGATAGAGTTCACTGCAAAGATTGGAGCTGAAACATGGCGGTATTCGACAAGATCCAAAACATAATGGATAAGACAATCGCACCTGTGGCAAGCAAGGTTGCTGACAGCAAGATGCTCGACGCCCTCATGGGCGGCATGATGTGCACGCTGCCCATGACCCTTGGCGTCTCGGTTATCGCGATTCTCATCAACTTCCCCATTCCGGGGTTCTCCGATTGGGTGGTTTCGAGCGGTCTCATGGCGACCGGCAACTCCATCCTCACCGTTACCATGAACATGATGGGTATATACATCTCCTTCTTCATCGGTTTGAGGTGGGGTAAGGTATGCGGCCTTAGCGGTTATACCGGTGGCATCGTGAGCGGCGCGGTGTTTTTGGCATTCATGCCGCAGCAATCGTTCGAGGATATTCCCATGGCGAGTTTCATCAACACGTCGTACATGGGATCGAACGGCGTCTTCGTCGCCATTCTGCTTGGCCTGATCGTGCCGAAGGTGACAGCCATTTTGATGAGCAAGCTTGAAATCAAGCTCCCCGATATGGTTCCGCCCATGGTTGCAGACTCGCTGTCGCCGATGTTTGCCGCCATCGTGCTATTCACTGCGGTGTGGTTCGCCAAGTGGGGTCTTTCTTTCACCCCGTGGGGCAACCTGTTCGATATGATCAACACCTTGATCGGCACGCCGGTCACGATGGTCGGTGCCTCTCCTTTGGCCTATATCATCGTGTGCTCGCTGCAGTCGATCTTCTGGTTCTTCGGTGTCCACCCCAACGTGATGCTCAACTTCTACGCTCCGGTAATCATGGCTTGCAGCGCTGCTAACACCGAGGCCATCATCGCGGGCGAGGCACTGCCCTATGGCGCTTGGGCCGTCGTCGCGCTCGGCACCGCCATCGGTGGCCAGGCTAACGCCCTGGGCATCAGCATCTCGCTGCTCTTCACCAAGTCCGAGCGCTTCAAGGCGATTCGCGGCATCGCGCTTGTTCCGTCGCTTTTCAATATCTCCGAGCCGCTCATGTTCGGTCTGCCGGTCGTGCTGAATCCCACGTACTTCATCCCGTTCGTGCTGAACATCCCGGTCTGCGCCATCGTGGTCCAGGCGCTTTACGCCTTCGGTCTTGGGGCTGCGTTCAATCCCACGATTCAGCTTCCCTGGGTGCTTCCCCAGCCGGTCATCGCATTCATGCAGGGCGGCATCGGGTGCCTGGTGATCTCGGTTGCGGTTTTGGCGGTGTCGGTGCTCATGTATACCCCCTTCACCCTTATGGCTGATCGCCAGGCGTTGCGAGAGGAGCAGGCCGCTCTCGAGGAATCGGCCGCATAGGGATTTTCATATTCACACCATCATTTTCCATGAGGTTGGGAGCGTAGGATGAAACATATCGTACTTATGTGCGCCGCGGGCGCTTCGACGAGCATGCTGGTACAGCGCATGCAACAGGCGGCTGAAAAAGACGGTTTCGTGTGCACCATCGAGGCGCACCCTGTCAACCAAGCGGCGGAATATGCGGATAGCGACGTTATCCTGCTGGGACCGCAGGTTCGCTTTGAACTCAACAAGGTGAAGAATCAAGTGAACTGTCCGGTGGAGCCGATTGATATGACAGCGTATGGGACAATGAACGGCGAGGCCGTGCTCAAACAGGCTCGAAAGTTGCTGGGGGCATAGCCATGTCAGAGATCAAACAAGAAGCGATCGATCAGTTTGAAATGACGTGCTTCTCTATCGTCGCTCAGGTGGGGAGCGCGCGCAGCTGCTACCTCGAAGCGATAACCTGTGCCGAGAATGGTGATTTTGAGGCCGCCCGGAAACTTATCGACGAGGGCAACGTGGTGTTCAACGCAGGCCACGACGCTCACATGAAACTGCTTCAGCAAGAGGCCAGCGGCGAGGAGCTGCCGTTTCGCATCATCTTGCTGCATGCGGAGGATCAGCTCATGAGCGCTGAGGGCTTCCGTATCCTTGCCGAGCGCTTCATCACGGTCTATCAACGCATGGGTGCAAGCGCCTAACTGATTATCTGACGGGAAGCCGGGACTGCCATGCAGCCCGTCTTCCCGTTTCATGAAGATGTTTTCACGATCGAGGAGGTACCCAATGGCATTTCCGGAAGGTTTCCTGTGGGGTGGCGCCACCGCCGCCAACCAGTATGAGGGCGGCTGGGAAGAGGGCGGCAAAGGACCGAACACCTCGGACGCCATGACCAGCGGTAGCCATACGGTGTCACGGCAGATAACGTGGCGTAATACCGCGACAGGGGAAACCGGCGCGCTTCCCGTGTATGCGGTTTGCGAGAAGGGACTTCCTGAAGGGCTGGAGGTGGCGGTGGTTGATGGCTACTACTATCCCAGCCACACGGCCACCGACTTCTACCACCACTACGCCGAGGACATCGCCCTCATGGGCGAGATGGGCTTCAAGTGCTTCCGCCTGTCCATGAACTGGGCGCGCATCTTCCCCACGGGCGAGGAGGCTGAGCCCAACACCGAGGGTCTAGCGTTCTACGACGCCGTGTTTGACGAGTGCGCTAAGTACGGCATCGAACCGCTCGTGACGCTCTCGCACTACGAGACCCCGCTCGCGCTCGTGAACAAGTACGGCGGTTGGAAGAGCCGCGAGCTCATCGACCTGTTCGTGCGCTACGCCACCTGCGTCATGAAGCACTATCAGGGCAAGGTGAAGTACTGGCTCACCTTCAACGAGATCAACATGATGAGCATGGGGAGCTTCATGGCGGGCGGGCTTACGGATGGGAGCCCCCATGCGAAGGCCCAGGCGGCGCACAACCAGTTCGTGGCGTCTGCCCTTACGGTTCGGTCGGCGCACCAAATCTCCCCTAAGATCATGGTGGGTCAGATGCTCGCGTACAACCCCATCTACTCCTATTCCGCCGACCCCGCCGATCATCTGCTCGCCATGGAACGCGAGCGTGACGCGCTGTGGTATGCCGACGTGCAGGTGGGCGGCCACTATCCCGCCTATCGCTTGAGGGAGATGGAGCGCGCGGGCATCAAGCTGGAAATGGGCGAGAACGACCTCGAGCTTCTCGCAACCTATCCGGCAGATTTCCTGTCGTTCTCGTGCTACGGAGGCTCGACGGTATCGTTGCGCCAGAAGGAGCTCGAGGTCGCGTCCGGCAATCTCGCTTTCGGCATGGTGAAAAACCCCTACCTCGAGACCAACGCCTGGGGCTGGGCGACCGATCCGTACTGCCTGCGCATCGCCTTGAACGAGCTCTACGACCGCTATCACAAGCCGCTTTGGATCGTGGAGAACGGTATCGGCTGGAGCGACGAGGTGAAGGCCGACGGCTCCATCCATGACGGCTACCGCATCGACTACCTGCGCAAGAACATCCAGAGCATGGAGGATGCCGTGGAACTCGACGGCGTGGACCTCATGGGCTACACCATGTGGGGCTGCATCGACCTGGTCAGCGCCGGCACGGGCGAGATGCGCAAGCGCTACGGCTTCGTCTACGTCGACCGCGACGACGAGGGCAAGGGCACGCTCGCGCGCAGCCGCAAGGACAGCTTCTATTGGTACAAGAAGGTCATCGAGAGCAACGGCGAGGACCTAGACTAACCCTATGGGACAGGGGATAAGATTATGGACTGCTATTTCGGTATAGATGCGGGCGGCACTCAGGTGAAATGGGCGGTGGTGAACGCCGACTACCACATTGAGGAGCACGGAAGTATCCCAACATGCACCTCGCCCGCCGACCAGGTTATCGAAACGTTCCGCTCGGTGATCGAGCCCCATCGCGCCCGGGTGAGGGGTGTGGGAATAAGTATGCCCGGAGTCTTTTCCGAAGGCGATTCCGATGGCGTGGTTGGGGGAGGCGGCGCCCTTCACTGTTTGGACGGATATCCGCTCGGTCGCATCTTGCGCGAGAGCACGGGGCTTCCCGTAACCATCGAGAACGATGCGATGTGCGCGGCACTGGGAGAATATGCCGTCGGCGCGCTGAAGGGGGTCTCCCTGGGGTTGATGGTGGTGATCGGTACGGGTCTCGGCGGTGCCATCGTTGTTGACGGTCACATCTTGCGAGGCGCGCACAATCTCGCCGGCACCGTGTGCTTTGTGAGCAACGATGTGCGCAAGCCCGTGACCTTTGGGTCGGTGTACGGTGATGTCACCAGCTGGCGGGCGCTCCGAGACCAGGTGTGTGCGGCGAAGGGGATTGATCCGACCGATGATATCGACGGATATCGGATTTTCTCCTGGATTGAAGAGGGGGATGAGGACGCTCGTCGCGGTCTGGATGCATACGCGTTGGTCTTCGACAACATGCTGATGGGGTTGCAGTCGGTCATCGACCCTGAGGTCATCGTGGTCGGCGGCGGAATCAGCGCCCGTCCCGAGCTGTTTGAGGCATTTGAGCGCATGATGGATCAGGCTCACGTTCTTCCCATCATACCGAGGCCCTGCATCAAGCCAGCACAGAACGGCAACGATGCCAATTTGCTTGGCGCTGTGCGCACGCTGCGCCGCTCGCTTGGCGAGTGCGATTGATTGGCGGCTGGGGGCCCGACTCGCGGCCTCCTGTCCTAAAAAAAGAGTATGGGCTCCTTCGTTCATTCGAACGAAGGAGCCCACGTTTTGTAAGGGGCCTCCTGGCGAATTTTCATTCGCCAGGAGGCCTTTTGCTGTTGATCGAGAATGTCGCTGGACAGTTAGTTCAGATACGTATTTTTCAGAGGGTGTGTAAAGGCCGACCTGAGCCCGATTGGGCTGAATTTGACTTTCTGAACCGGTGGAGACGCTCATATAAGGGGGAGAAAGGTTGTCATGGGGCTCAAAGTGACTTCAAACCACTCTATTAGCGCTAAGAAGCACGGCCAAAAAATACGTATCTGAACTAACTGTCCACAACCCTCCGCAACCCTTTCATTCCAACCCAAATCAGCCAACGTACGTCATGGCAATCCCCGGTAGGTCGAAGCTGCTCTGCGGCGGCCCGGTGTTTTCATCTTCGCTCCGGTTGCTACGCAAAGTCGTTCAGATGAAAACACCGGGCCGCCGCAGAGCACCAACAGACCGCAGGGACGGGAGCAGCTATACTACTCTCAGTAGTTAAGGGTCGCGGATTGGCCGCGTCACCGCTCTCAACAGGAGGTCTTTGT
The DNA here is from genome assembly GCF_052065455.1 of Collinsella sp. HCP28S3_E9. Classification (NCBI taxonomy): domain Bacteria; kingdom Bacillati; phylum Actinomycetota; class Coriobacteriia; order Coriobacteriales; family Coriobacteriaceae; genus Collinsella; species Collinsella sp. HCP28S3_E9. The sequence goes on along the minus strand of NZ_JBQHTZ010000007.1, from coordinate 42,491 downwards.
TTATGGCAGATCAAAAGCCGGTTGTCGGGATCATCATGGGTTCCAAGTCCGATCTGGGCGTTATGGAAGGCTGCACCGCCGAGCTCGAGGCGCTCGGTGTGCCCTATGAGCTCGTGATTGCCAGCGCGCATCGTACGCCGGCGAAGGTCCACGAGTGGGCTTCGACTGCCGCCGGCCGTGGCATCAAGGTGATTATCGCCGCAGCCGGCAAGGCCGCGCATCTGGGCGGTGTCGTGGCTGCCTTTACGCCGCTGCCGGTTATCGGCGTGCCTATGAAGACGAGTGATCTGGGCGGCATGGATTCGCTCCTGTCGATGGTGCAGATGCCTTCGGGCGTGCCTGTGGCATGCGTTGCCATCAACGGCGCCAAGAACGCCGCCATCTACGCCACGCAGATTCTGGGTGCTTGCGATCCCGAGTATCGCGCAATTATCGAGAAGATGAAGCAGGAGATGGCTGACGCTTAAGCGGCTTGCCGTTCCGTTGTAATCATAGGGAGAGTCATGTCCGACTATCAGGGAAAACGTTTCTCGGCTTCTCAGATCCCCGATCCATCCAAGTCGGGATCGGCCCGCTCCATGCAGCAGGGTCGGGCATCCTCTCCTCAACAGGCTCGTGCGCCGCGCCCCGTAACGCCGACGTCCCATCGCCGTCAGGATACGCCGGCTGCGTTTCGCCCCTCGTCATATGGCACGGCAAAGAAGCAGGCCCGGTCGACGAGGCAACCGAGCGGCGCTCCGTCCAGCTACACCGAGCCGCCGCGTAAGAAGCGCCGCTCCATCATCCCCATTCTGCTCATCATCGTGGGCATCGGTCTGATCGTTGCCGCTGCCGCCATCTTTATCAATGCACAGATTGGCTACAAGCAGGCGAGCGATTCGTACCAAAAGATCGAGAAGCAGTACGTGAGCGATAAGGATGCGAGCGGCGTGCCGATTGTCGATTTTGACGCTCTTGCTAAGGCAAATCCCGAGATCGTGGGATGGATTTATGTGCCGGATACCAACATCAACTATCCCGTGGTGCAGGCCAAGGACAACTCTAAATACCTCAACACGCTGTTTGACGGTACGTCCAATGCATCGGGTGCGATTTTCTTGGACTTCGAAGATGTCGCGCCGGGCATGGTGGACCAGCAGACGACAATCTACGGCCACCATATGAACGACGGATCGATGTTTAATGTGATCTCGGACACCACCGACCAGGCGACGTTCGACAGCATCGAGTACGTGTACTACATCACGCGCGATGACACGTATAAGCTGAGACCGCTGGCGACCAAGGTGGTTGAGGATACGTACTCCAAGGCGCGCGCGACCAACTTTGAGGGCGACGACGGGCTGACGAATTATCTGTCCGAGATGCTTGACGGTGCCTCTGCCGTGGCGAGCGATGCCACCGATCGTGCCGCTTCGGCAACTAAGGTCGTAACACTTGTGACCTGCCGCTCACTGTCATTTAGCAATACGCGCGCCGTCATGGTACTCACGCCGGTCGAGGAATAAGCGGTTCGAGAGTAGCTAATTTGGGACGGGGCTCTTTTAGCTACCCCGGGTATGCAGAATGATTTTGCTGGGTTAGGTGACTGGGGTAGCTAAAAGAGCCCCGTCCCAAATTAGCTACTCGACGACGGAAAAAGGGGAAGCGATGCTTGAAAGTGGCAAATTGATGCCTTCGGTCGATGTGTGGCTGCGCGAAGCCAAGGCCGACGCTTCGGCGCCGGCGTGTGGCATGTACCTGACGCACAATGGCGTGGTGCGTGCGACACCCAAGTCCGAGGCGCGCGGTGTCGAGACCGATGGCGTGGCGCCGGGCCACAAGGTGGGCGGCATGGTGTTTGGCTTCGATGCCGAAAAGGTGCAGGCCGCTATCGAGTCAACGCGCACGATGCCGGGTATCGGCTATGTGCGCGTATGGCTGGCGAGCGGCGAGCTTGCCGTGGGCGACGATATCATGCTCGTGCTCATTGGCGGAGACATTCGCCCGCATGTGGTCGATGCCCTGCAGGCGCTCGTCGGCACTATCAAGAACGAGTGCGTGAGCGAGGTCGAGCGCGAAGCGTAACGCCTAGCCGGCAACCCGTGTACGTCTATAGCAAAAGCCCGCTGGCAGTTCAGGTAAATCTGCCAGCGGGCTTTGGTGTGTTGGGGCTGTTTTGTGCCGGCGCTCGCTACACGCGTGTGGCGTCCTTGGGGCTCATGGTCATGCTCTGGAAGCGATTTTCCATATACTCGTTATCGAAGTACTTTCCGTAGAACTGCGCAACGGGAATATCGCTGGCCGTGCCGTTGACACGCTGGTACCAGTAGTCGAGCGATTGCAGCGTCATGACGCCGTCGACCAGCATGATGATGGTAAAGATGACGGTGGCTGAGTAGCGATTCTTCCAGGGAATCATGTTAATGAGCTTGAGCAATCTGGGCAGCAGCAGCTTGATCCAGATGAGTCCGCCCAGACCCCACAGGCAGGCGAAGCCCGTGCAGGTGCGACCGCCCGTAAGCACGGCGAGCGGATCGGGCATGCCAAAGAGCTTCATGTGCGAGTAGTTCCACGAGACCACACCGAACGAGGTCTGCATAAACCAGCCCACAAAGACCTCAAAGCTTGCGCCAAGCAGGGCGCTCACCAAAAAGATAATGATGGGGTTCTTTTTGTAGAAGCGGTTGAGCACCATGGTCATGAGTACGGCGCCAAATCCGTAGATGGGGCTGAAGGGGCCAAATAGCATGCCGGCGCGGTTCTGGTAGACGCCTGGATCGTCGACCGTCATGTGCCAGATGTCCTCCAGGATCAGACCGAGCACGCAGCAGACAAAGAATACCCAGAACAGGTTGAAGTAGTTGAGCTTGATGTAGCCCTCGCCGGTCTCATCGCGGCCGAGCATACCCTCGGCGGCGGCGTCGCGATCGAGCATCTCCTGCAAGCGGCGCTGCAGTTCGCGCTCCTGACGAAGTGTTGGGTCAACAGTGGCCGAAAGCGCGACGAGGATGCCGAGCTGGATGGCGGGGCGCAGCAAGAACGGCCCGATACCCTGGAGCATCACGTCGACCAAAAGCTCAACGACGGTAAGTGCGATAAGGATATAGGACAGGCGCGCGGCGTTGCGGCGCTGGTTCTTGATGAGGTCCAGGCCAAAGATGATCAAGATGACCGCGCTCGCCGCCGAGAGCATGATGCCGGCGACGATAAGGCCGACCGCGACGAGCGTGTTGTCGCCGAGCTTGGCGGCGGCGTTGCCGTTGATGAGCGCGGTGATGACCCGCCACATAAAGGCGCCGACCGAAGGGAGCGTGCCTACGCCGGACAGGATGCACAGGACGGCGTACACCTTAATGATGAGGGGAATCTTCTTGACCTCCGTGGCGCTGGGGACGCTGGGGTCGAGTTCGTTTCGATCCATACGGAACCTTTCTCGTTTTGTTGTAGGTTACAAGGATACGCCGCCGACCTGCTAAAAGACAGGACGAATGGCCCAATTGCAGCAATGTAAGCCCTAACGGTGGGCGAGACGCGTCGCGACGGAAACATACGGGACCGTTGGCCCCGAGGGCGGGTTGCCCGATAAAATGTTTGGCCGCAAAACGGATTATAAGCTCGGTGGGCTTTTAAAAACCGCTGTTCATGCGCGGGAGTGCTTGTCTTGCCGTGCGTATAATAGGGCAGGTAACGCCAAATAACGAGGCTCTGAGGGGATGCCATGTCTCAAGAAACCATCCGCGCGGCCGAGCGTGCTACGGGACGGCTGACGACCATGTCGACGTATGATCCGGACTCCGACCAGCTGCATGAGGAATGCGGCATCTTTGGTGTGTGGGCACCCGATCGCGACGTGGCTCGACTGACGTACTTTGGTCTGCGTGCGCTGCAGCATCGCGGCCAGGAATCGGCGGGAATCGCCGTGGGCGATGGCGGCACGGTTATGGTTCGCAAAGACCTGGGACTGCTCGATCGCGTGTTCTCCAACGCCGACCTGTCGACGCTCTCCGGCCAGTTGGCTGTGGGCCACGTGCGCTATGGCACCGCCGGCGCCAAGAGCTGGGAAGCCTCGCAGCCGCATCTTTCCACCATCAACAGCGTCATCATCGCGCTTGCGCACAACGGCACCCTGGTTAACACTGACGAGCTGCGCCGCCAGCTGATCGAGCTCGGCGTGCCGTTCCTCTCCAATTCGGATTCCGAGGTCGCGACCAAGCTCATTGGCTACTTTACCCAGTGTACGGGCCACCTGCGCGAGGGCATTCGCAAGACCATGGAGCTCGTGCGCGGCGGCTACGCCATGACGCTCATCAACGAGCAGGCACTCTACGCTTTCCGCGACCCGCATGGCATTCGTCCGCTGGTGCTGGGCAAGCTCGTGGACGAGGGCCTGGACCAGGCCGACGCCGCATCCGTTTCGCAGCTACCGTCGCAAGACGACGCCGCGAGGGTCGACGCTGCCGCTCATGTCACGCGCGCTGGCGGCTGGGTCGTTGCCTCCGAGACATGTGCACTCGATATCGTGGGCGCCGAGTATGTCCGTGATGTCCGTCCCGGCGAGATCTTGCGCATCAGTGCCGAGGGCCTGGTATCCGAGCAGGGTGTGCCCGCTGCCAAAGAGCCCGCTAACTGCATCTTTGAGCAGGTCTACTTTGCCCGCCCCGACTCCATCATGAATGGCAAGAGCGTCTACGCCTGCCGTTACGACATGGGTCGTCAGCTGGCACACGAGGAGCCCGTCGATGCCGACCTGGTCATCGGCGTGCCCGACTCCGGTCTGCCGCCTGCGGAGGGTTATTCGCGCGAGAGCGGCATTCCCTTTGGCGAGGGCCTCATCAAGAATCGCTATGTGGGCCGTACGTTTATCGAGCCCACGCAGGAGCTGCGTGCCATGGGCGTGCGCATGAAGCTCAATCCACTGCGCGACAATATCGAGGGCAAGCGCCTGGTCGTCATCGACGACTCCATCGTTCGCGGCACCACCATGGTGCAGCTCGTCAAGATGCTGCGCAACGCCGGCGCCAAGGAGATTCACATCCGCATCAACTCGCCCGAGGTCATCTGGCCGTGCTTCTACGGCATCGATACCGACGTGCAGTCGCAGCTCATCAGCGCTAACAAGACGGTCGATGAGATCTGCGAGTACATTGGCGCCGATTCGCTGGCCTTCCTTTCGGTCGAGGGCCTGCTGAAGGTCATGCCCAAGGGCGGCTACTGCGATGCGTGCTTTACCGGCCGTTATCCCGTGGCGATTCCCGAGAGTTTTGGCCGCGACAAGTTTATGGAGGGCTTTAAGCCCCGCAACCTGGATAAGCCGCTGCACTTTGGCGACGACGCCGTGGTCGAGAAATACGATGACCGCAGCTGGGAAGAGAAGCACGGCGAGGCCTAAAACCTGCCATTTAGGGACAGGTTCATTTTGGTAGGTTTTACCTGCTGTTTTGTTGATTTGGCGGCGCGTGTTGTTACCGTGTGCGCCAACTTGAGGGCAACTATGAGCACTGTTTGGCGTCTGTGTGTCAAACGGTAGTGGGAGAGGAAGGCTCAGATGAGCGACAGCAAGCATGTGACGTATGAGGATGCCGGCGTCGATACCGCCGAGGGCGGCCGCGCCGTCGACGCTATTAAGCAAATGGTTAAGGATACCAACCGTCCCGAGGTTATCGGCGGCATCGGTGGCTTTGGCGGCCTGTTCTCGGCCGCCGCGCTTAAGGATATGGAAGACCCGATCCTGATCAGCGGTACCGACGGCGTGGGCACCAAGCTCGTCCTCGCCCAGATCATGGACCGCCACGAGACGGTGGGCCAGGACCTGGTCGCCATGTGCGTCAACGACATTTTGGCTTCGGGCGCCGAGCCGCTGTTCTTTTTGGACTATGTTGCCATCGGCCACATCGAGGCCGAGCACATGGCAAAGATCATCAAGGGCGTGGCCGATGGCTGCAAGCTCGCGGGCTGCGCGCTCGTGGGCGGCGAGATGGCCGAGCACCCGGGCGTCATGGCTCCCGCCGACTACGACCTCGCCGGCTTTACCGTGGGTGTCGTCGACCGTCCCAAGATGCTCGACCCCGCCAACGTCCGCCCCGGCGACGTGATTCTGGGCCTTCCCTCCACCGGCGTGCACTCCAACGGCTACTCGCTCGTGCGTAAGGTCATCGGTGTTGACGGCATCAAGCCTGGTACGCCCGAGGCCGCCGCTAAGGCCGAGGAGCTGAGCCGTCCGCTCGAGGAGCTCGGCGGCGCATCACTGGCAGACGCTCTGCTGGCCCCCACGCGCATCTACGTCAAGCCGATTCTTGAGCTGCTCCGCGGCGGCGCTCCGGTGCACGCCATCGCCCATATCACCGGCGGCGGCATCACCGAGAACCTTAACCGTGCGCTGGCCGAGGACGTCGACGCCGTGGTCACCCGCAATGGTGCCGAGATGGGCTGGGACATTCCGCCCGTCATCACCTATGTTTCGCACCAGGCCGAGCTTACGCCCAACGAGGCGTGCAAGACCTTCAACATGGGCGTCGGCCTGTGCCTGATTGTCGCTCCCGAAGATGAGGCCGCGGTAACCGATGCCCTGGTCGCGCTGGGCGAGAAGCCGTTCCGCGTGGGCGAATGCGTCGAGGGCTCCGGTAAGGTCGTGTACTCCGATGAGCGCTAACGAGCAGATGGCTGCCGCCGAGGGCTTGGACTTTGTGCCCTACACCCGTCCGACCGGCACCGATACCACCGAGCCGCTCAAGATCGGCGTGCTCATCAGCGGTTCGGGCACCAACCTACAGGCGTTGATCGACCTGATCGCCGCCGGCAAGCTCAATGCTTCGATCGAGCTCGTGGTGTCGAGCCGTCCTTCGGCCAAGGGCCTGCAGCGTGCAGAGCGTGCGGGTATCCAGACGCTGACGCTCTCCAAGGATGTCTACGCCGACCCTATCGTCGCCGACGAGATTATTGCGCACGAGCTTCTCGAGCGCGGCTGCGAGTATGTGGTCATGGCTGGCTACATGCGAATGGTGCATACGCCGCTGCTGGCGGCGTTCCCCAACCGCGTTGTCAATCTGCATCCGGCGCTGCTGCCGAGCTTTACCGGTGCGCATGCGATCGACGATGCCTTTACGCGCGGCGTCAAGGTGACCGGTGTGACCGTGCATTTTGCCAACGAGATCTACGACAACGGTCCCATCATCGCCCAGCGCGCGCTGGCTGTTGAGGAAGGCTGGGATGTCGACACACTCGAGGAGCACATTCACGCGATCGAGCACGTGCTGTATCCCGAAGTCGTGCAGATGCTCGCTGACGGCCGCGTCCACGTGTTGGAGAGCGGCAAGGTGGCGATTGACCCGGCGCGCCATCGTGCGTAAAAGGATTCGCTTGGTCCTCATTGCGACGTAAACTATCAAAAAGCTGATTGGGGCATATGGAATCACATGTGCCCCAATCAGCTTAATATCTCTTTGATTTTGGGCTCTGGATAACGTGACGGGCACCATTCCCATTCCAAGAAATCCGATAGGGCCTCGTCCGTGTGTGGGCGGGGCCCTTTTGCGCGGCCTTTTATGTTTGCTATACTGCTAGCAAGTAGAGAGGAGCCGCTATGGGTGCAGCAACGGTGCAGCTCAACACACGAATCGATCCTATGCTCAAGGCTGGTGGCGATGCGGTCCTGACACGCAATGGATTGGGGCCGAGCGATGCCGTTCGTGCGCTTTGGGCCTATCTTGTCGAGCATCAAGCGTTGCCGGGATTTATGGTGACGGATAAGCGCGAGGCGCCCCGCGCGGAGAGCCTGGCTGAGCAGGGGTGTGGCCTAGCTTTTTCATCGCTGGGGCTAAATGCTTCGGATTTTGCGCCAGTTGGATCATCTGCGGAAGACTGGGATGCCGTACGAGATGATATGTATGACGCGATGATTGCCGACATTGAGGCGAATTGCCGATGATTGAGGCAAAGCATCTCTTGGTGGATACGAACGTTTGGCTCGATTATTACCTGCAAGAGGGGGCGTTCGACGAAGCGAAGAGATTGGTTGAACTGGCCGAGGCAGGAATGATTGACCTTCTGTATGCCCCAACGACGGCAAAGGATGTGTTCTATATTTTGCCCCGGCGACTAGCCCGGCGGAATGCGAATGGGATTAACGTGTCGTTTACCTCGGCGTCATGGGCCTGCATTGAGCACATGATGCAGGTGGCACCCGCCTCTCCGCTTTCGTTGGCAGAGTGCGAGATGGCGCGCATGCTTGGCAAACGCATGCCGGATCTTGAAGACAACCTCATCATCGCTTCGGGCGAGACGGCAGATGTTGACTACGTGGTCACGAGCGACCGGCGCATGCTGGAGGCGATGCCCGAGGTGTGCTTGACGCCTGCCCGCGCACTCGAGATGATTGGGATCCTCGGCTAACCTTGCCTGTCTGGTTTCGCTATCATATGGGGCATTGTGAACCTCATGCAGCTTTGGAGGACGGTATGGCGGATAACGCCGAGATGCTATTCGCGCCTGAGCTGGTGTTTTTTGATTGGGAGTGCGCGACGCCGGATGAGGTGTTTGCGCGACTCGAGGGCGAGCTTGCTCCGCGCGGCTACATTGCGTCCGGTTGGCTCGATGCCGTCCGTACGCGCGAGGACATCTATCCCACGGGCCTCGCCATGCCGGCGGCCAATATTGCCATTCCGCATACCGATCCGGGGTTTGTGGCTAAGCCCTATATCGCGGTGATGAAGCCCTCCGCGCCCGTGACGTTCAATGCTATGGCGGGCATGGGTGCCCCCGTGCCGGCGCAGATCATCATCAATCTGGGTATTGCCGAGCCGGGCGGCCAGGTCGAGGCTCTGCAAGCGCTTATGAATATCTTTATGGATGCTGACGCCGCAGCCGACGTGCTCGGCCAGACTTCGTCCCAGGGCATGGTCGACGCCATCCGCCGCCACTTCTAGGGCCGGCATTTGGGGACTGTCCCTAACTGCCGGCAGAAAAGGAACGTCCCTAGCTGTCGGAGCTGTCCCCTTTGCACCAAAATGGTGCAGATTGACCTGTCTCCCATGCACCAGGTGTGCCGCGGGGTTGCGTTGTGACACAATGACGTTTGTTCGATTCGTGATGCGAAAGGCCAACTATGGCAAACAAGAAAAAGAACCCCGGGGTCGCGCCGACGTCCGAGCAACGGTCCCGCGCCGCCTCCAGCTCTCGCAGGAAGCAGCGCAAGACCTATGTGTCCAAGACCGTCAAGATCGTCCTGGTGGTTATCGGCGTGCTGGCGATGCTGCTTTCCGTCTCGGCGATGGCGTGCTCCGGTTTGATGTCGCAGACCGAGAACAATAACTCGGGTTACAAACTGACCGGCGGCGTGGCTGCTACTATCAACGGCACCAACCTCACCGAGGACACCGTAACCAAGCAGATCATGAGCATGCGCACGTCCTACGGCTATACCAAGGACAAGGATTGGGCGCAGTACCTGGTCAATAACGACCTGACGCCCAAGAAGTACCGCAAACAGCTCATCGATTCCTATACGCAGCAGATTCTGCTCCAGCAGGCGCAGAAGGAGAACGGCGTGACGGTTTCGGACGAGGAAGTAGAGAAGGCTTGGGAGGACGCCTGCAAGAGCGCGGGCGGCGCCAAGACCTTTAAGGAGACCCTTAAGACCTACGGCTATACCGAGGACACCTACAAGGACTCGCTCAAGGAGAGCCTGGCGCAGCAGAAGCTTAAGGATGCCGTTGCTCCCACCAGCAAGCCCAAGGACAGCGAGATTGTCGATTACATTAACGAGAACCTGTCTAACTACAACGATGTCCGCCGCTCGTCGAACATCCTGATCAAGGTTGATTCCGACGCTTCCGACGAGGACAAGGCCGCCGCCAAGGCCAAGGCGCAGGAGTGCCTGGATAAGATCAACTCCGGCGAGCTGAGCTTTGAGGATGCCGTGAAGCAGTATTCCGACGACACCGGTTCCAAGGAGAAGAAGGGTGACGTGGGCTGGGATAAGCTCACCACCTTTGTCGACAGCTACCAGACGGCGCTCGAGGGCCTTAACAAGGGCGATGTGAGCGACGTGGTCGAGTCGACGTATGGCTACCACATCATCAAGTGCACCGACTACTTCCATGTCGATGGCCAGGTCGATGACATCAATCAGGTGCCCAAGGCTATTAAGAAGTACGTTTCCAATGTGGTGAAGACCCAGGCATCGGGCACGGCATACAACGAGTGGCTGGAGAAGTACACGAAGGATGCCGACATTACCGTCAACCCCATGCCCAAGGACGTGCCCTATAACGTGAGCCTGAAGGGCGTCACCAAGAGCTCGACCGACGATTCGTCGACGACTGAGTAATCAAGGGGCGGTGCTCGTGCGAGTGCCGCCCATGTTATTGAGGAGGATTTGCAGATGACCAACGAAGAGCTGCAGCAGGAAATGATTGCCGCCATGAAGGCCAAGGACAAGGTTCGCCTGTCTATCATTCGCCAGGTCAAGGCCGAGGTTAAGAACATCGAGGTCAACGAGCGCCGCGACGTGACCGAGGAAGACGTCAACAGCATGATCAAGCGTCTGATTAAGCAGACAAACGAGACGTTGGAGATGTCCATCAAGGCCGGTACCGATCAAGATCGTACCGACAACCTAACCGAGCAGGTCAAGATTCTGGAGAGCCTGCTGCCCGCCCAGGTTTCAGGCGAGGAGCTCGAGGCGCTGATTGAGCAGGTCATCGCCGAGCTGGGCGCCACGTCCAAGAAGCAGATGGGCCAGGTTATGGGGGCGCTCGGCAAGGCCACCGGCGGCAACTTCGATAAACCGGCCGCGGCAAAGATCGTCGGCGGCAAACTCGTGTAATTTGTTACGCGGTTTTACCAAACCGCGTAACGGCTCGACGCTGCAAACCCGTACACGCGGCAATCTGACGTTCAATTTCAAGGGCGCGACCATGAGGTCTGCGCCCTTTCATTTCACGTCACCTTGCTCGCGTGTACGGGTTTTCGCTGACTTATGCTCAACAAGGGCGGTTGTATTATTTTCGGGTCTTGAGGGGTATGGCCGTCATGGTCGCGCCCCTTTTTGGTGGGCTGGGTACTCATTTAAGTCTGTCCCCAATGAGTGGGTTAAAGGTTGCGGGTTCTTTACGGGAATGTAGTGTGGGCTGCGGAAACGTGGTTCTTTCCGTAAAATAGAGCAATTCGTGTAAGCGCAGGGAAGGGATATTCATGGCAGACATGATCGAGATCAAGCATCTCAACAAGTACTTTGGCGACCTGCATGTGCTCAAAGATATCAACCTCACCGTCAAGCGCGGCGAGAAGCTCGTAATGATCGGGCCTTCCGGCTCGGGCAAGTCCACGCTCATCCGTTGCGTCGATTATCTGGAGGAGCCCACGTCGGGCGAGGTCATCATCGACGGCACGCCGCTCACCAAAAAGAATCACCTGGAGATGGCTCGCAAGTACAGCTCCATGGTGTTTCAGCAGTTCAACCTATATCCCAACATGACGGTGCTGGGCAACCTGACGCTCGCGCCCATCAAGCTGCAAAAGAAGAGTAAGGAGGAGGCGACCGAGATCGCCATCGCCGCGCTCAAGCGCGTCGGCATGGCGCATAAGGCCGGCGAGTATCCGCAGAACCTCTCGGGCGGTCAGCAGCAGCGCATCGCCATTGCCCGTGCCCTGTGCACCAAGCAGCCCATCATCCTGTTTGACGAGCCGACCTCGGCACTCGACCCCGAGATGGTCCAGGAAGTCCTGGACGTTATGATTGAGCTCGCGCAGGAGGATATCACCATGATCTGCGTGACGCACGAGATGGGCTTTGCGCGCCAGGTGGCCGACCGCGTCATCTTTATGGAGGACGGCCGCATCCTGGAGGAGGGCACACCCGAGCACTTCTTCGATAACCCCGAGAACCCGCGCTGCCGCGAGTTTCTGTCCAAGATTCTGCACTAGGCGCGGTGATGGACATGACGGATATGACGAGGGCGGCCGTGTCGCGCCGCCACTTTTTGCAGCTGGCGAGCGCCGGTATGCTCGCGCTGACGGGGACCGCGCTTACCGGTTGCGGCAACTCCACCGGCGGCGAGGACTCCGACAAGGGGTCTAAGCTTGCGGCCATCAAGTCGCGTGGCCATCTGAATGCCGGCGTTAAGAAGGACGTTCCCGGCTACGGCTATTACGACACCGCCAAGGGCCGCTTTGAGGGCATGGAGGTCGATTTGTGCTACCAGATCGCCGCTGCCGTCTTTGGCGTGAGCTACAAGGAGGCCCGTGCCCAGGAGCTTGTCGAGTTTACTGACGTAACGCCCAAGACGCGCGGCCCGCTGATCGATAACGGCCAGCTCGACGTGGTCGCGGCGACCTACACCATCACCGACGAGCGCAAGAAGAGCTGGGATTTCTCGACGCCGTACCGCACCGACTACGTGGGACTCATGGTCAAGAAGCGTTCGGGCTTTACCTCGATTGAGGACCTGGACGGCAAAGTCATTGGCGTGAGCCAGGGTGCAACCACGCAGGGCCTGATCGAGCAGATGATCAAGGACAACGGCTTTAGCTGCGAGCCCGAGTTTAGGGCCTTTAGCGGCTACCCCATCATTAAGAGTTCGCTCGATGCCGGCAATATCGACGTCTTTGCCATGGACCGCTCCACGCTGGCTGGATACATGAACGAGACCGTCGAGCTGCTGCAACCCGAGGTCAAGTTTGGCGAGCAGGGCTACGGCGTGGCGACCAAGAAGGGCTGTGATCTTTCGGCCGTGGTCGATCAGGTGATATGCGATCGCCTGGCCGACGGCTGGCTCGACCAAGAGGTTAAGACCTGGGGTCTTGTATAGGCGCATCGTCCAAGGAAGGAATCAAATGCTCGAAGGATTGTTTGACGCCGACCGCTGGTCGACGACATTCCAAAACATGGGGCCCTTCTGGGAGGGCTTTGGCGTGACGATGCAGGTGGTCGTTGCCGGCCTGCTGCTGTCGCTGGTGTTGGGCACGCTGCTTGGCGTGTTCTCTACCACTCGTTCTCGCGTTCTGCGCGCCATAAGCCGCGTGTACGTGGAGTTTTACCAGAACACCCCGCTGCCCGTGCAGGTGCTCTTTATGTACATGGCCGGTCCGCAGTTTTTGCAGGCCATAACCGGTGCCGACCAGCCGGTGCGTATCGCGCCGTTTGTACTGGGCTTCTTGGGCGTGGGCCTGTATCACGCTGCCTACATTTCGGAGGTCATCCGTACCGGTATCGAGGCCGTTCCGCGTGGCCAGATGGAGGCGGCCCAGAGCCAGGGCTTCACCCGTGCGCAGGCATACTGGTACATCGTGCTGCCCCAGACGTTCAAGATCATTCTGCCGCCGCTGTGTAACCAGGCACTCAACCTGGTCAAAAACACGTCGGTGCTGGCGCTTGTGGCCGGCGGCGACCTTATGTACCGTTCCGACAACTTTGTGAGTCTGTACGGTTACCTGCAGGGATACATCGTCTGCTGCCTTATGTATTTCATCATCTGCTTTCCGCTCGCCATGCTGGTGCAGTGGCTCGAGCGCCGCTCCAAGGAGCGCCCGCGCGGCGTGAGCCTGGCCGAGCTGGGGCTCGACAACGTAGAGGAGGCCTAGCGCATGGAAATCTTCAACGCGACCAACCTGCTCTACATTTGGGGCGGCTTTGTTAAGACAATCGAGATCTCGGCGCTGTCGATCTTTTCCTCGCTCATCTTTGGCACGGTGCTGGCGCTCGTTAAAAGCTACGCGCCCCGTCCATTCCGTATTTTGGTGAGCGCCTATATCGAGCTGTTCCGTTGCACGCCAAACTTGCTGTGGATCCTGTTCATCTACTTTACGGTGCAGGGTTTGGACATTGTGATTTCGACCATCGCCTTTACGCTGTTTACCAGCGCTGTTATGGCCGAGATTGTGCGTGGCGGCCTCAACTCGATTCCGCGCGGCCAGTTTGAGGCGGCGCAGAGCCAGGGCTTTGGCTTCTTTGCCACCATGCGCTATATCATTCTGCCGCAGACGTTTAAGACGATCATTCCGGCGCTGTTTAGTCAGTGCACGACCGTCATCAAGGACAGCTCGTATCTTTCGGGCATTAACGTGGCCGAGCTCATGTACACGGCAAACGTCGTGATGGCCCACGCGATCGACCTGTCGCAGGTGCTTATGCTCTACGGCCTGGTGTTTGCGATGTACTTTGTGCTCAACTTTGGTATCTCGCTGCTGGTGAGGGCATATCAGCGTCGCATTGTGGCCGCATAGTCCTGCTTCCCCAAGCACGGCACCTTGCCCCTCAATCGTCGCTTGCGTACATTTAGTACGCGGCGCTCCTCTTTCGGGGCAATCTGCCGCACTTGGGAAACCAGGACGAAGGTGGGGGCAAAATGAATGTGACAAAGGGACTGTCCCTTTGTCACATAGAGAAAGGAATCGAGATGAGCGATCTGGAGAACAAGAAGAATCCTGTGGTCATTACCATCGCGCGCGACTTTGGCGCCGAGGGCCACGAGATTGGCCGCATGCTTGCCAACGAGTTGGGAATTCCGCTGTACGATAACGAGCTGCTGGTGCGTGCGTCGATACGCGCGGGTGAGTCGCTCGATAAGATGGCCGCCTACGACGAGCGTCTGGCCGTGGAGAACATGGCGTTTCTGCCCGACCGCTACGACGCGCGTTCGTACTCGGACAAGTTGTTCCAAAAGATGAGTCAGGTGATTTTGGATCTGGGCGAGACCGAGAGCTGCATTATCGAGGGTCGCCTGTCCGATTACCTGCTGCGTAACAACCCTAATCACATTGCCGTGTTGGTGACCGCACCCTTTGAGGACCGCGTCGAGATCGTGCGCAAGAAGCGTGGGCTCAACAAAAAGAAGGGCGCCAAGCTGGTCAAGCAGCAGCAGAAGGCACGCGAGGCGTTCTATAAGCGCTACAGCGCCGGAAAGTGGAAGATGACGAGCGGCAAGGATATCGTCGTCAACCGCGCCAAGCTGGGCCGCGAGGGCTGCAAAGACGTCATAGCCGCTGCCTACCGCTACAAGGTGGCTCAGCTCGAAGGCTAGCCGACCAAAAGCCATCACAAAGGGACAGGCACCTTTGTGGTGATCGGGCGGCTGGCATAGAAAAAAGTCCCCGCCGGGCGTGTGCCCGACGGGGACTTTGCCGTTTGGTGGTTAGCGCTGTAGGTGACTACTCACCCAGCAGGCTCTTGGTGATCGAAGCGGCGGCCTTCTTGCCGGCGCCCATCGCCAGAATGACCGTAGCGGCACCGGTGACGATGTCGCCGCCGGCCCAGATGCGGGGATCGGTGGTCTGGCCGGTCTCCTCATCGGCAACGATGTAGCCCCACTTGTTGAGCTCCATCTTGCCGCCGATCTTGGCAGCGAAGGGGTTGGCGTTGGTGCCGATAGCCGAGATCGCGACGTCGCAGGGAATCTCCTCGATGGCGCCCTCGATAGGCACCGGGCGACGACGGCCGGACTCGTCAGGCTCGCCGAGCTCCATCTTCTGGACCTTGACGGCGCACACGGAGCCGTCCTCGCCAGCGACAAACTCGAGCGGGGAGACGAGCGGCAGAACCTCGACGCCCTCGGCCTTGGCATGGTGCAGCTCGGCGCGGCGGCAGGGCATCTCGTCCTCGGTACGACGGTAGGCGATGATGGCGTGCTCGGCGCCCAGGCGCTTGGCGGTACGGACGGCGTCCATAGCCACGTTGCCGCCGCCAAAGACGACGACGTTCTTGCCATGCTTGGTGGGGGTGTCGTACTCGGGGAACTTGTTGGCCTTCATCAGGTTCACGCGGGTGAGGTACTCGTTAGCGAAGAAGACGTTGGGCAGGTTCTCGCCGGGGACGTTGAGGAACTTGGGCAGGCCAGCGCCGGTCGCCACGTAGATGGCGTCGAAGCCCTGCTCGAACAGCTCATCGGCCGTGGCCATGTTGCCCACGACGGAGTTGTACTCAAACTTGACGCCCATGTTCTCAAGGCCGTCAATCTCGCGCTTGACGACCGCCTTGGGCAGACGGAACTCGGGGATGCCGTAGACCAGCACGCCGCCGCCGGTGAAGAAGGCCTCAAAGACGGTAACGTCAAAGCCGTTGCGGGCGAGCTCACCGGCGCAGGTGATGCCGGACGGGCCGGAGCCGACGACGGCGACCTTCTTGCCGTTCTTGGGAGCCATCTTGGGCGTGGAGGCGAGCTCGGGGCGGTCACCCAGGAAGCGCTCGAGCTGGCCGATGGCCACGGGCTCGGACTTCTTACCACGGATGCACTTGCCCTCGCACTGGTTCTCCTGCGGGCAGACGCGACCGCAGATGGCGGGAAGCATGGAGTCCTCGCGGATGGTATCGAGGGCGCCGCCAAAGTCCTTCTCGCGGATCTGCTCGATAAAGCGGGGGATGTTGATGTTGACGGGGCAGCCCTCAACACAGAACGGCTTCTTGCAGTTGAGGCAGCGCTCGGCCTCGGCCAGCGCCATCTCCTCGGTGAAGCCCTTGTCGACGGGGCGGAAGTCGCAGGCGCGCTCGGCGGCCGGCTCCTCGTTATCGGGGGTGCGGGGCGACTTCATATCGGCAACGAAACGACCGTTAACTAGTGGCATGCGCAGCTCTTTTCCTCATAGGCCTTGAGGGACTCGCCCTCTTCGGAACGGTAAGCGGCCTGGCGGGCACGAAGGTCATCCCAGTCGACCAGGGTGGCATCGAAGTCGGGGCCGTCGACGCAAGCAAACTTGGTCACGCCACCCACCTCGACGCGGCAGCAGCCGCACATACCGGTGCCGTCAACCATGATGGGGTTGAGCGACGCGGTGATGGGGGTGTCGTACTTCTGGGCGGTGAGGGTCGAGAACTTCATCATCGGAACGGGGCCGACGCAGAAGACCTGGCTCACGGCCTTGTCCTGCAGCAGGCGCTCCAGCGGAGCGGTGACAACGCCCTGCTCGCCGTAGGAACCGTCGTCGGTGGTGATGTGGATGTGGTCCTCGTCGAGGAGCTCGCGGAACTGGTCCTCCATGAGCAGGAGGTCCTTGGTGCGAGCGCCCATGATGGCGTGCACCTCGTGGCCGGTCTCGACCAGGTGCTTGGCGACCGGGAAGGCAATTGCCAGGCCGACGCCGCCGCCAATGACGGCGCAGGGGCCCTCGGCCATCTCGGTGGGAACGCCCAGCGGGCCCACGACGTCGCGCAGCGACTCGCCGGCCTCGTAGGTGGAAAGCATCTCGGTGGTCTTGCCGATCACCATGAAGATGAACTCGACCCAGCCCTCGTCACCGTTCCAGCCGGCCAGGGTAAACGGGACACGCTCGCCCGTCTCGTTGGCGCGAACCATGAGGAACTGTCCAGCGTGCGCATGCTTGGCGATTGCAGGCGCCTCGATGCGGAACTTGAACACCTTCTCCGAGAACTGCGTCTTCTCCAGGATCTTATACATAGAACCCCTCTCTTGTTAGGGCAACCGAACCGTGCCTCCACGGAAATGGACGGCAGCCCGAATATAACCGTACGCGCACAGGCGTTGTGCAGACATACGGTGTAAATTATACCCTCATGGGCATGTTGCTTACGTGTATCTTTGGCAGGCGGGAAAAGTGATCTAGCACAAAGAGGCAGGTTTATTTTGGCGGGTTTTATCAGATAAAACGACAAAAGGGGCCGGCCTTGCACATCGGTGAGGCCGGCCCCTTTTGGGGTGTTGGGTATGTATGTCGGCACAGGGTTTATTGCGATGCGGCCGCTGCGGCGTTTTCGCATATAAAACCTGCCAAAATAAACATCCCTTTTTGGTAGGTTTTAGTGCTTGCCGTTGGCAGAGGCGGAGCCGTTGACGTGGTCGCGGGCATAGATTACGCCGTGCACAATCGCCAGGCCGGCGGCGTCGGCGGCGCGGGCGCAGGTGTCCTGGAAGTCCTCGGCCTCGCGGGCGCGCAGCTGCTTGAGCACGTAGTCGGCGACAGCCATCTTGCCGGGAGGGTTGCCGATGCCAGTGCGGATGCGGCTAAAGTCGCGGCTGCCCATCTTGTCGATGATGGAACGCAGGCCGTTGTGGCCGGCGTGGCCGCCGCCCACCTTGACGCGCACGTCGCCGGCGGGAATGTCGAGCTCATCGTGGATTACGAGCAGCTCCTCGGCCTTGATTTTGTACTCGCGGCAAAGCTTGGAGATGGGGCCGCCCGAGGTGTTCATGTACGACTGCGGCTTGACCAGCACAATCTGGCGCTTGCCGTCCTCTTCCTCTGGATCGTTGATGTTGATGAGCGCGACCTCGGCGCCGGCCTGGTTTTTCCAGTACGTGACGCCGGCCTGACGCGCCAGCTCGTCGATCGCCTTAAAGCCTGCGTTGTGGCGGGTCTCGGCATACTCATCGCCAGGGTTGCCAAGTCCGGCAACCATGCGAATCTTAAGCGGCTGTGCAGCTGCCATGTGCTTCCTTTCATCGATTTGTCGCCTGCTATGGTGAGCGACCCCGTTGCTGCTGTCAAATGGAGGGTGATTGAGGCCGCATGAGGGCGTTTGGACAGTCGTCAGAAGCCGGGATGGACAGTTAGTTCAGATTTGTATAAACCAAGAGATCTTTGACTGCCAAAATCGGGGCCACGGAACTGTCACGGCGCTTTGGGGAGCACAATTTGTGCTATTTCAGATCTTTTGAGTCTTCAAATGAGGTGATTGGCGCCGGGATGGCGGCAAACTACCTCGAAATGAGCCGTCTGTTTATACAAATCTGAACTAACTGTCCAGCCATGCTCGGTAACACTGGGTAAAAGTCTTTTAGACCGGCGCGAGGCCGATTCCGGCCCGCAGGGCGTTGAGCCAGGCGGCCTGACGCTTGCGATAACCCTTGATGCGGTAGCGGAATCGAACTCCCGCAAGTCGATGCATCGTCTGGGCGAAGGCTTCGAGTGCAACAAGGTCCTTCATTTGGTCACGATTGATAACCAGGACGTGGATACCCATGGCCTTAAGGCCATTGTTGCGATTGCCATCGTGGATGCGAGCGTTTTGAAGCTCATGTCCAATTCCGTTGTATTCGTTGTCGACTCCGGCGGCTGGGCAATATAAGTCGCAGATGGCGTAGGGGATGCCCGAGGACATGTTGACCGCAAGGGTGTCGAAATCGACTCGATAGTTGAGCAGCAGGCCTCCCATGGGCAGGCTGCAACACCCGAATCCGCCAAAGCGCATGGGTGCGCCCAGGACGGCGAACATCAATGATTCCGCTGGGGATGCGGATCCGGCCCGGGCGAGTTTGATAGCTGTGCGAAACGAGGCGTAGGAACTACTTTTGGCAAACCGTGCGACCGCCTCGAGCTCTTCGATGGTTGTGGCGGGCTCGCATTTGTAGTGCGCCTGTTCGTAGCGGGTTTCGGCTTGCTTTTCGGGTGTCGGTTGGTCGCCCTGGCAATCGAGATCGTCCATCGTTTCGAAGCTGTTGGCCTCGGGCCACGTGTCGTCGTAGGCGATGGGGTAAGTTGCTTCGGGCGGAAGTGAGTAGGTCCCGAGCAGTTCCATGAGAAGCATCAAGGTTTTGGCAACCGATTCATTTTTGGAACAAAGCATGGCCGTCATGGCGGGAGACGTTGCGTAGATGTCGGCTTCGATGTGCATGATCGCGCCCTGGGGGAGAGGGGCGGTGATGGTGTGCTGGAGGAGCCGTCCGTCGGGCCGTCTGTTGCTGCCGCTCGCAACAAAGAGGTCTAGACGCTCGGAGTCGTCTTCGCTCCAGGCGTCAAGTATTGCAAGGGCCGCAAAGTCTATGGCGTCCTTGTTGGGAACGCAACCTACGAGGGCTTGTGTCTGTTGCTCGTCATCGATGTCGTCCCAGGGAAGGGCGGAGTACGCCCGTCGAGCGCGGCGAATTGCGCGGAGGGCGGAGAGGTGTGAAATTACGGTTGTCATAGCTATAAGGTACTAAGCCGTTGGCGAAATGATATGGCCGTGCCGTTCTTTTCGCTCAAAGGGGCGTCGCGCGCCGCGGGCGGTAACGACATCATACGGAATGCCTTGGAAAAGTGGAGAATGGAGTGATGGGTTGGCCTTGGAGGCATCTACTGAGATGGGTGCTGGACAGATAGTTCAGATTTGTACAAGGTGACCGGGGTGTATTGCCGTTGTTGAAGGACTCGGTGGGCAAAATGGGGCCAATGGCATGGTGAAGAGATCCATAGGTGGAGGAATCGAGTGGAATTATGCCGGCAAGAGAGCTTTCGACACATTAAATGGCCCAAACGAATGCCAAATTAATACAAATCTGAACTAACTGTCCAAGGCGGGTTGTCGAGGGGCAGAAAAAAGGGTCGGAAGTGAGCTTCCGACCCTTCAAAAACACCAAAGATGATGCGATGCGCGCTGGATTACAGCGCGAAGTCGCCGCCGACGAGCGTGGAGACGGGCTCCTCGTGGTAAACGGCAGAGATGGCCTCGGCGAACTCCTCGGCGACCGAGATGGTCTTGATCTTGCCGCCAACCTCGACGGGGATGGCATCGGTGACGAGGCACTCGACGATGGGGGCGTCGTTCAGGCGCTCGATGGCCGGGCCCGAGAAGATGCCGTGGGTGGCGCACACGTAGATGTCGCCGGCACCCATGGCCTTGAGCTCCTTGACGTTGGCGCACAGGGTGCCAGCGGTGTCGATCATGTCGTCATTGATGATGCAGGTCTTGCCCTTGATGTCACCGATGATGCCCATGACCTCGGCGGCGTTGTGGCGCGGACGGCCCTTGTGGGCGATGGCGAGGCTGCAGCCGAGCATGTCGGAGAGCTTCTTGGCAGCTTTGGCGCGACCCACGTCGGGGGAGACGACAACCAGGTTGTCGGTGTCGAAGTGCATGTCGTTGTAGTACTGGCCAAACAGCGGCAGTGCAGACAGGTGGTTAACCGGGATATCGAAGAAACCCTGAATCTGGCCCTGATGCAGGTCGAGGGTGATGATGCGGTTGACGCCAGCGCGCTCGAGCAGGTTGGCGACGAGGCGGGCGGTGATGGGCTCGCGCGGGCCGGCCTTGCGGTCCTGGCGGGCATAGCCGTAGTGGGTGATGACGGCGGTGATGGAGCGGGCGGATGCGCGCTTGGCAGCGTCGGTGGCGATGAGCAGCTCCATGAGCATGTCGTTGACGTTGCCGCCGGCCACGGACTGAATCAGGAAGACGTCGGCGCCGCGGACGGTCTCGTCGTAGCGGGCGTAAATCTCACCGTTGGCGAACTGCTTTAGCGTAAGGCCCGAAAGCTCGACCCCAAGGTACTCAGCGATCTTCTGAGCGAGGGGACGGTTGGAGGAACCGGAATACACGCGGATGGACTTGCGCATATTCTCCGACTTCTCGGGATCATTAATCGGCATTACCCTTCTCCTTTATATATCGAATGCCATATAGATGCCTTGTTGCATTGTAACCGCGTGGCGGGGTTTATCGGGTCTTGATAACGTCTTTACCGTCAACGGACACGAACCGACCACTCATCCGGTCGCGCAGGTCAGCATAGAAAAAGGAGCCATCCCCATGGGAACAGCTCCTTAGATGCTTGGTAAAACGTTATACCTCGTCGTCCTCGTGCAGACGGCGGCGATAATCGGCGGCCCAGCCCTCAATATTTACCTGACGGGCGCGGCCCAGGCCGAGTGCGTCAGCCGGGACCGGCTCGGTGATGACGGAGCCGGCGGCCACGAGTGCGCCGTCGCCGATCTGGGCAGGCGCGACCATCATGGTATCGGAACCGATGAAGGCATCCTTGCCGATGACGGTCTTGTGCTTGTGCACGCCGTCGTAGTTGCAGGTGATGGAGCCCGCGCCCACGTTGACGCCGGAACCCATGGTGGTGTCGCCGATGTAGGACAGGTGCGGCACCTTGGAGCCCTCGCCGATCGTGGACTTCTTGATCTCCACGTGTGTGCCGGCCTTGGAGCCATCGAGCATGTGGGTGCCCGGGCGCAGGTAGGCGCGCGGGCCGCAGTCGACGCCGTTCTCGATGACAGCCTCGATGGCGATAGTCTCATCGATGGTGCAGCCGCTGCCAACGGTGGTGTCGGTGAGGCGGCTGTTGGGGCCGAGCTGGCACTCCTCACCCACGGTGACGTGGCCGATCAGGTGCGTCTGCGGCCACACGACGGTGTCGCGGCCGATGACGGCGTCGGGGCCGATCCAGGCCTGCGTGGGGTCGATGAAGGTAACGCCCTCGGCCATCCAGTGCTCGTTGATGCGGTCGCGCGCGATAGCGGTGAGTTGCGCGAGCTGGATCCGGCTGTTGACGCCCAGGCCGTCGCGGTAGTCGTCGCAGTGGAAGATGGAGACTGCCTGGCCGTGGCCCTTGAGAATCTCGAGCATGTCGGGCAGGTAGTACTCGGACTGCGCGTTGTCGTTGCCGATCTCGCTGATGTGGGCGGCGAGCTGCGCGCCGTCGAAGGCGTAGCAGCCGGCGTTGCACTCGAGCAACGTGGCGGCCTGCTCGGGCGTGCAGTCCTTCTGCTCGATGATGCGCTCGATCTGACCGTCGGCGCCCAGCTTGATGCGGCCGTAGCCAAAGGGATCGGGCGGGGTCATGGTCATGACGGTGCAGGCGAGCTCGCCGCCGGCGACGGTCTGCGCGAACTTGGCGACGGTGTCGGCGGTGATGAGCGGCAGGTCGCCGTTGAGCACGACGACGGGGCCTTGCGTGATGCCGCATGCCTCGAGCGCGACCTTTACGGCGTGGCCGGTGCCCAGGCGCTCGGTCTGTTCGACGCACTCGACCTTGGTGGCGCTGTTGGCGTAGGCGCCGTCGATAAGGGCGCGCATCTCGTCGGCGTGGCTGCCGATGACGACCACGACGCGGCTGCAGCCGGCCTTGATGGTGGCGTCGACGATCCACTGGACCATGGGCTTGCCCAGGATCTTGTGCGAAACCTTGCAGTGGTTCGACTTCATGCGGGTGCCCTCGCCGGCGGCGAGGATAATTGCGGTTGCGTCCATGTGATCTCCTGTTACGTTATAGAGACGTGTGTTTGGAAACGATACACGGCGCAATATGATACCG
This sequence comes from Collinsella sp. HCP28S3_E9, assembly GCF_052065455.1. NCBI lineage: Bacteria > Bacillati > Actinomycetota > Coriobacteriia > Coriobacteriales > Coriobacteriaceae > Collinsella > Collinsella sp. HCP28S3_E9. Next base: position 19,548 of record NZ_JBQHTZ010000007.1, on the reverse strand, counting down.
CAGGCATATGATGAGCGCGTAACGATTGGCGCATGGCGGCCGATGTCGGTGCCGCCGGCGTGACTTTTGCGCTGGTTGTGCATGGCGGCGGCACTGCGGCGTTGGCGTTTGAGCGAGGGGATGGGGGTGTCCGTGGATATTATGCGAGAGGAATCGGGCAACGAACCCGTCGCGGCATTCTCGATGTCGCATCCGGCGGTGCCGGCGCTCTACATGGTGCTGACGCTGGGGCTCACCATGTTCTCGATGCAACCGGTGCTGCTTGCGCTGTCGCTTGCGGGCGGGCTGGCGTATGGGTTTGCGACGCGCGGCGTCGCACGCACGTTGGGGGCGCTTCGCTGGCAGCTGCCGGTGATTTTGATTATCGCGGTGCTCAACCCGTTATTTAGCGCTTCGGGCTCGACGGAACTGTTCCGTATTGGCATGCGCGCGGTGTATCTGGAGAGCATGGTATACGGCCTGTGCATGGGCGGGCTGTTTGTGGCGAGCGTGCTGTGGTTTGAGGCCGCGGCGTCCATGCTTAGCTACGACAGGGTGCTTGCGCTTTTGGGTAACACCGCGCCGGTGATCGCGCTCATGATCTCGATGTGTATGCGGCTTATCCCGCAGTTTTTGCGTCGCGGTCGCACGGTGCTGGCGGTGCAGGATGCGATTGATGTGCCGGGCCGCGCGCCGGCCGACCCCGTGCGTTCGCGCCTACGGGCATCGAGCGTGTTGATGGGCTGGGGCATGGAAGATTCGCTGGAGCGTGCGGACGCCATGCGCTCCCGTGGGTGGGGCGCCGCGGCGCGTCGCACGACGTACGCGCGGTATCGGCTGGCGCGCGGCGACGTTGCCGCGCTGGTTGGGCTTGCGCTGTTTGGCGTGGCCACGGCGGCAGTGGCGTGGACCGCGACGATGCAGTATTCGTTTTACCCGCAGCTTTCGGTGCCGGCGCCGTGGCCTGGCTATGTTGTATACGCGACCTGGATGGCGCTGCCCTGCGTGGTGCATGCGATTGACGAGAAGAGGTTTGGCTGATGGCTCGGTTGGACGGGAGCATCATGGCGGACGCGGTGTGCGGCTCGGATATGCCGGCGATTGAAGTGCGGGGCCTGCGCTTTGCCTACCCCGGGGCCGAAGTGCCGGTGTTCGAGGGGCTCGATTGGCGTGTTCCCCAAGGGACGTTTGCGTTGCTTGTCGGTGGTACCGGGTCGGGCAAGTCGACATTACTCTCGTTGCTCAAGCCCGAGATTTCGCCGGCGGGCGAATGCTCCGGCGAGCTGCGCATGCTGGGCGAAAGCGTTGCCGACATGGACGTTCGCGCGTCCGCGGAGCGCGTGGGCTATGTGTTTCAGGACCCCGAGAACCAGATTGTGTGCGAAACCGTGTGGCACGAGATGGCGTTTGGCCTGGAAAACTTAGGCATGTCGCGCGACGAGATGCGCCGTCGCGTGGCCGAGACCAGTTATTTCTTTGGTGTGGAGGATTGGCTCCACCGCGATACCGATACGCTTTCGGGCGGACGCAAGCAGCTGCTGTCGCTGGCAGCCGTGCTGGCGTTGCGCCCTCGCGTGCTGCTGCTCGACGAGCCCACGTCCCAACTGGATCCCGTTGCCGAGAAAAATTTTCTGCATGCGCTGTTTCGCGTGAATCGCGAGCTGGGCTGCACGGTTGTTGTGGCAACGCACCAGCCGCGCCCGATGCTTGAATACGCGACGTGCGCGTATCGGATTGAGGGCGGGCGCGTATGCGAGGTCGCCGATATCGCCTCCTTGGGGCATCGCGAAGAGCTGTTTTCTGGCGAGGTGCCAGGGTGGGGTGGCTCGTGGCGTGCAAAAAACGGAGTTTTCAGCAGCGCCAGTGGCCGGCCGGGCTATTTGGACCCGCGCGTGGGCGCTCCGGGCGCAAAAAAAAGACCGAAATCGGACAAATCGGCTGAATTTGAGGCGCAAATCCTGTCGCAAGACGACTCGGGGGCGCCGTCGTGCGCCGGTGGATGCCGAATACTCCCAAAAATGCACGCTGGGTCGGCTACCACCCTGGCAGGGGGCTGGTTTCGCTACGATCGAGCGTCCGCCTGGGTGCTGCGCGGGCTCGATGCGTCGTTTTCGGCAGGCGCGGTGCATGCTGTTGTGGGCGGTAACGGCTGCGGTAAGTCGACAATGCTTTCGGTGCTGGCCAAGACGGTCAAGTTGCAGCGTGGGCATATGGAGCGCGGGGCGGCTTCGGCGGCACTGCTGCCTCAGAATCCCAAGGCGCTGCTGGTTGCCGAGACGGTGCGCGAGGAGCTGATGGAATGGGCTTCGACCTGCGGATATGACGAGGCTATGGCGCGAGAGCGCGCGACGAGTCTGGGATTGTCCGGCTTGGATGGGCGCCATCCGTACGATCTTTCGGGCGGGCAGCGCCAGCTGCTTGCGTTGGCAAAGCTGCTGTTGATCGGCCCCGAGCTGCTATTGCTCGATGAGCCCACCAAGGGTCTGGACCTGGCCAGCCGTCGCATCATCGCCCGCGCCCTGCGCGACCATGCGGAGGCCGGCGGTACCGTCATCATGGCAACGCACGATCTGGATTTTGCCGAGCAGGTTACCGATGACATTGCCATGATGTTCGACGGTGAGATTGCCTGCATGGAGCCGCCCGCCGACTTTTTTGCCGACAATGTGTTTTATAGGGCGTGATGGGATGGCGGATTATCGCGTCTTGCGCATACTCGCAAAACTGGAGATCCCACTGCTGCTGGCGGTGCCAGCGGTAATGGCCGCGGCGTTGCTGGCAGGCGTTGAGCAGGCGGCGCTTGCCATGCTTGTCGTGGTGGCGCTGGTGCTCGCGCTGTTCTTTGCGGGCTACGAGGCGTCGCGACCGGGCCTGCGCCAGATTATGCCCACGCTGGTTCTGGCGGCGTTGGCCGCGGCGGGGCGTATCTTGTTTGGCCCCATTCCCGACTTTAAACCCGTGAGCGCCATCGCCATTATCGCCGGGGCGACGCTCGGTCGCCGCAATGGTTTTATGGTTGGTGCGCTGGCGACGCTGACCAGTAATTTCTTTTTTGGGCAGGGCATGTGGACACCGTGGCAGATGTATGCCTGGGGTCTGGTCGGCTATGTTGGCGGCGCGCTGGCGCATGCGGGTGCGTTCGACCGTGCCGATGGAACCGTGCGCATGCCGGCGCTGATGGCGTACGGCTTTGCGTCGGGCCTGCTCTATGGAGCCGTGATTAACGCCTACGACATCATCGGTTTTGTGCAACCGCTCACGTGGGCGGGCGCCGTGGCGCGTCTTGCCACGGCGGTACCGTTCGATATCACACACGGCCTTGCGACCTGCGTGTTCTTGGCCGCTCTCTACAAACCTTGGTGTCGTCGCATTAACCGTGTCGTCGTGAAATACGGGCTGTAGTGGCGGTTGCGCCGGGGCGAGAATCAATACTGTCGAAGTGCCATTTTAAAACTATGCCGGTTTACGGGGCTAGATTGGCACAGGCAGACCATACCGGCTTTTTTCGAAAATAGACGAGCCGTCTACCTGCGGTTTTATTTTGCTTGAATTGCGTTTGGTTGGGGATTTGCGATTCAGCCCCGTAAACCGGCATAGTTTTAAAATGGCCGGCTGATATGATGGGCGTCGTGGTCCTCAGAGAGCCAAATCGATCCGTTTTCTTCCGCCCCCAGACGTCCCCAGGGAATCAGTTGACGGCGCTTGCCACGAAACTGGCCCATCTACTACGTTTAGCTTGATACCCCCGACCATGACCGCGCTTTATGAAAAACCGCAGGCTTTCTACCTGCGGTTTTCTTTTTGCGTTGTTCGCCGTGGTTGAGGGTAGTGGCTTAAACGTAGTAGATGGGGCAGTTTCGTGGCGGGTGTGCCGCGTGGATTCCCTCGCGAGGTGAACATGATCCGTTTTGCTTCGTCCCCGAGGGGTCGGCTGGTGCTAGAGCTCTAGGGTGAGGGTGACGGGGCAGTGGTCGCTGCCAAAGATGTCGCCGCGGATGCCGGTGTCGCGCACGTTGCCGGCGATGGCGTCGCTCACCAGGAAGTAATCGATGCGCCAGCCCGCGTTGTTCTTGCGGGCATTAAAGCGGTAGCTCCACCAGCTGTAGACGCCCTCGACGTCGGGATTTGCCGCGCGCCAGGTATCGGTAAACCCGGCGTCGAGCAGCTCGGTAAACTTGCCGCGCTCCTCGTCCGAAAAGCCTGCGTTGCCGCGGTTGGACTTGGGGTTCTTAAGGTCGATCTCCTCGTGCGCGACGTTAAAGTCGCCGCAGGTCACCACGGGCTTGCCGGTCTCGCGCTCGAGTCCCGCCAAAAAGCCGCGATAGGCATCGTCCCAGGCCATGCGCACATCGATGCGCGCGAGCTCATTTTGGGCGTTGGGCGTATAGACGTCCACAAACCAAAACTTGTCGAACTCGAGCGCGCAGACGCGGCCCTCGGTCGCGGCCTGCGCCACGAGCTCGGCTGCCGCGCCCTCGCCGGCGTAAGGCAGTAGCGCATCGGCGCGCAGCACGCGCAGCGGTTCCTGGCGGCTAAAGACCGCAGTGCCCGAATAGCCTTTACGCTCGGCGTAGCTCCAGGTTTGGTGATAACCGGGCAGGTCGATATCGGCCTGGCCCTCCTGCAGCTTGGTCTCTTGCAGCGCCAGGATATCGACATTGAGCTCCTGTGCGATCTGGATAAAGCTCGGGTCCTTTTTGAGCACGGCGCGCAGACCGTTGACGTTCCACGAGGCGAAAGTGTAAGTCTGAGGCATGGTGTCCTTTCGACGGGGTTTGCAGGCTTAAGATTAGCGCAAAAGGGGCGGTGGTGGGCTCCGCGCGTGCTGACTCAAAGGCTGCATGCTGGGATGTCGCCCGACGCTGCCCGACCCACAAGGACGGAGGACTCATATGACGCAGGCGATATCGGATCCCAAGCGGGCCTCCGCCGCACTGGCGGAGCTGTTTGGTACTCACAAGCGTGTGGTCTTCTTTGGCGGCGCCGGTGTTTCCACGGCGAGTGGCATTCCCGATTTCCGCAGCGTGGACGGCCTATATCACCAACAGTTTGCCTACCCGCCCGAGACCATGCTCTCGCATAGCTTTTACGAGGCGCATCCGGCCGAGTTCTTCGACTTCTACCGCACCAAGATGATCTCGCTTGGCGCCAAGCCCAACCGCTGCCACACCAAGCTGGCCGAGCTGGAGCGTGCCGGCAAGCTTGGTGCCGTGGTGACGCAAAACATCGACGGCCTGCATCAGATGGCGGGCTCGCAGCGCGTGTTCGAGCTGCACGGATCGGTCCATCGCAACATTTGCCAGTCGTGCGGCGCGGTCTATAGCGCCGAGTGGATTTGCGCCCGCGGGCACGAGGACGCCGCGGGTGTGCCCGTGTGCCCCGCGTGCGGCGGGCGCATTAAGCCCGATGTGGTGCTCTACGAGGAGCCGCTCGACGAGCATGTGCTGACCGACGCCGTTGCCGCCATTGCCGCGGCCGATGCCCTCATTGTGGGCGGGACCTCGCTCGTGGTGTATCCGGCGGCGGGCCTTACGCGATACTTTGCCGGTGACACGCTGGCCATTTGCAATCTTGCTCCCACCGATCAGGATGCAAATGCCGACCTGCTGATTTCTTGCGACATCGCGGCCGCGTTTGCGTTCTAGCCCGTGTGCGCGGATACAATAGAAAGACTGATTGCAAAGCGACCCCGCCGCCTGCGCCCGAGCGCGGCGGCGCGGGCATTTTAGGAGGATGTTCATGGCGAACGACAGCAAGACATGGCGGTGCGGAAAGTACGAGCTCAGCTTTGACCGTCCGCGCATCATGGGCGTCCTCAACGTGACGCCCGATTCGTTTAGCGACGGCGGGGAGCATTTCGACCCGGATGCCGCCATCGAGTACGGCCTGGCGATGCTCGACGCCGGCGCCGACATCATCGACGTGGGCGGCGAGTCCACGCGCCCCGGTTTTACCCCGGTCAACCCCGATGAGGAGGCTCGCCGCGTGCTGCCCGTTGTGCGTGCGTTGGCCAAAGAGGGCGCCATCGTCTCGATCGACACACGTCACGTGGCGGTTGCCAAGGCGGCCGTGCGCTGCGGCGCCTCGATCGTCAACGACGTGACGGGCTTCACCGACCCCAAGATGGTAGAGTTTGTCGCGACGAGCACCTGCGGCGTCATCGTGATGCACGCCGGCGAGGTCGCCGCGCCCGCTCGCACGCATGCAACGGTGCAGCTCGATACCTCTGCCGCGGCGTTTGTTGCCGAGAAGGCGCGCGAGGCGGCTGCCGAGGCCGCGCGCGAGGCCGAGAAGCCCGCCCGCCGCCGTCGTGGCAAGCTGCTGGGCGAGCCCAAGACGGAGGCCAAACTGCCGGGTGGCGTGGTGCAGCCCTCGCTGCCGTTTGGCGATCCGGAGCCAGCGCCCGAGCCAACGGGCGAGCAGAAGCAGGAGACGCCGGCCGCCGAGCAGGCTACCCCTGCCGCCGAGGCCGCCGCGACCCCTGAGCCCGCGCCGGAGCCCAGCGATCACTTGGCCGCCATGATGCGCCGCAGCGCCCGCCGCGAGGAGGCTTATGTGCCCACCTCGCAGCTCCGCCGCTTTACCCTGCCCGATTCGGCGCCCATCATGCGCCGCGTCATGGGCTTTCTGTCCGATCAGGCCCGCGCGCTCATCCACGCCGGCGTGTCACGCGACCGTATCTGCATCGATCCGGGTCCGGGTTTTGGCAAGACGGCCAACGAAGACATCGTCATCCAGCGCGAGACCGCCAAGATGGCGTCACTGGGCTATCCGCTCATGTGCGCCGTGTCGCGCAAGCGCTTTGTGGGCGCCGTCTCGGGCGTGACCGAGGCCGCCGAGCGCGATGCCGCCACATTTGGCGTGTGCCTGGGCGCTATCCAGGCCGGTGCCAACATCGTGCGCGTGCACGATGTCACCGGCTTTGCGCAGTTCCTGAACGGCTACTGGGCTGTTGCCAAGCCGCAGCCGCGTCGCGCGTTTGTGGCCGTGGGCTCCAACCTGGGGCATCGTTGCGACAACATCCGCGCCGCGCGCGACATGATCGCCGAGATTCCGCTCACCTGTGTGTCCAACTGCTCGCGCATCTACGAGAGCGAGCCGGCCTACGAGACACGCCAGGACGCGTTTGCCAACGCTGTCATCGAGATCAAGACCGAGCTGGCGCCGCTGGTGCTGCTCGACGAGCTTATGAAGATCGAGGCCGAGCTGGGGCGCGACCGATCCAAGAAGGCCAAGGTCAACGGCCCGCGCACCATCGACCTGGACCTGCTGTGGATGGATGGCGAGACCCATGGCGGCAAAAAGCTGCGCCTGCCGCATCCGCTCATTGGCGAACGCGACTTTGTGCTGGTGCCGCTCGAGGACCTGATGCACGACCCGGCGCGGTTCTTCCGCTACAACGGCGTCGAGGTCAAGGGGCCCGAGGATCGCGTGGGCCATATCGTGGGCGAATTGGGGCGTATGTAGATGATCGAGATGAATGCTGTTGCCGCCGGTGCCGAGCTTGACGCGGCACGTGACGCGGGCCGCGAGGGCGTGTCCGCGGGCTGGTGCGCTTGGAGCGTGGGCGAGGCGTCGTTGACGTTTTCGCTGGTCGTGCGCCCGGATGTGAATATGCACGCCTTCCATGGTCTGCCGTTTGTGGCGGCGATGGGCATGATGGACGCGCTCGCGGGAACGGCATCGACGCCGGGGCTGGGCCTTGCCGGCAAGGTGGGTATCCAGTGGCCGAGCGATATCGTGTGCGGTGCGCCTGCGTTTGAGACGTCGCTCGCGCGTGTTACCGTGAACGGCGGTGCCGGTGCCGCGGGTATGTTCGGTGCCGTGACGGTGGATATTGAGCGCGCGGCGCTGGGCGAACTTGGCGTGGATGTGACCGATGAAGCGCTGGTCGAAGCGCTGACTACCGCCGTGCTGGCCCGCGTGGACGCCTGGGCGGTTGTCGCCAACACGCCGCGGGGCGCCGCCGGCCCGCTGGCTCCCGTGCTGGGCGAGTACTTCGACATGGTGCCGCTGCTGGGCCGCCAGGTTGCGGCGGTGTCGCCCAACGGCTTGCCGCTTGCGGTCGGTGTGTTTGCGGGCCTGGACATCTGGGGTCGCGCGACCATCAAGACCGATGCCGGCGAGCAGGAGTTTCCGCCCGAGGCCGTACGGATTCGCGGGCTGTAACACGAGATGCCCGCGCTCAAAGACAACGATGACAACAAGACCCTCCCCGGCAGAGCGAACTGCCTCTGCCGGGGAGGGTCTTTGCGCGACTACAGGGTGGCATCGCGGCCCTATTCCTCAAAACTGAAAATTTTTCGTTTTTGAGGAATAGGATTAAGGCAGCTCGGCCTTTCGCGAGGTATATTCGCTATAGAGCCTATTCCTCAAAACTGAAAAATTTTCGTTTTTGAGGAATAGAGATAAAAGACCGCGAGGAGGCCCCGATGAAACTCATCAATAGAGCGTCATATATGGACACGTTGACGAGTCTTATTGGCGTGCCGGATATCAAGGTCATCACGGGCATCCGCCGCAGCGGTAAATCAAAATTGCTCGAGGCCCTCCGCGATTACGTGGAGGCAAATCTGCCTAATTCGAATGTCATCCATATCAACTACAACCTCGATGAGTTCGAGAACCTGCTCGAGTATCACGCGTTGCTCGCTTATGTAAAAGATCATCGGGTGCCCGGCAAACAAAACTTTCTGCTTATCGATGAGGTTCAGATGTGCGAAGGTTTTGAGCGTGCGATCAACAGCCTTCACGCATCCGAGCATTATGACATCTTCATTACCGGATCGAATGCCTTTTTGCTGTCGAGCGATCTGTCGACGCTCTTTACGGGGCGCACGTTCGAGATCGAGGTTTTCCCATTCTCGTTTGAGGAGTATCGTCTCTATGGCGACGAGGGCGAGGTCGACCGTGGCTTCGATGAGTATGCGAGAACCGGCGGTATGTCTGGCTCTTACCCTTATCCACTGCAGGAGCAGCGCCATCAATATCTCTCCAACGTCTTTAAGACGCTCATTGTGAGAGATATCGTGCAACGGCATAACGTGAGAAACGAATCGGCGCTGCTGCGCATTGCCGATTACATGATGGACAACGTTTCCAACATTACGTCGGCACGCAACATTACCGATGCATTAAATGCGGATGGACTAAAGATTACGAACAAGACGGTCGGTGCGTACATGGGGTACCTGTGCGATGCGTTTGCCTTCTATAAAGTTCGTCGATATGACATTCGCGGCAAGAAATACCTTAAGAGCGGCGAGAAGTATTACCTGGCAGACCACGCGTTCAAATACGCGCTGCTCGGTACACGCGATATGGACTGGGGTCGCGTGTACGAGAACATGGTGGCCATCGAGCTGCTGCGCCGCGGATATGAGGTATACGTCGGCGTACTCTATAAAAAGGAAATTGACTTTGTAGCAATCAAGCGAAGCGAGAAGCTCTACATTCAGGTGAGCGACGACATCAGCTCGGATAAGACATTTGAACGCGAGATTTCACCACTGCTGAGCATTGGCGACGCGTACCCCAAGATGATTCTCGCCCGCACGCATCACGAGGCCACGGACCGCGACGGAGTGCAGATCGTGGACCTGGCGAGGTGGCTGTGCGGTGAGGCGTAGCGTGCATCGAGCCTATTCCTCAAAACTGAAAATTTTTCGTTTTTGAGGAATAGAAAGGCTTTGAGCCTCTTAGAAAGCCATTGGGCTGCCTTTCCGGTGCGAGATTTGTGTCCGCGCCGTGCGAAATAATAGTTTATGTCCTAACGATGGGAGCAGACTATGGCTGACAAAGCAAATTCGGCGTGTCCACAGGCATGGAGGGTTGCAAAATCCCTATCCGAGAAAATACTCGCTCAAGGCAAGAACAGGGTTTGGTCGCCTGCGTGCGTCGCGAGCTTGTTGACGATTGTACGAAAGGGTGCCTCGGGCGCCACATGTCGGGAGCTCGACATGCTCCTGGGCGATGGCGACATGTTTAGCGAGCGTGATCCCTTCGGCATCGAGCTGGAGCGGAACTGGGGCTATGACGGTTATGATGCGAGCACGGCAACGGCAGCTTGGCTTTCCAGGTCCGCGAGCCCATCGGAGGCGTTTCTGCACGAGTGCGACAAATGCAGCGTGCATGTGTCAATCGATGACTTGGCCGATCCGCGCGTTAGCCAACGGGTGACCGATTGGGTAGCCGAACAAACTCACGGCCTGTTGTCGCCAAGCATCGAGTTATCACCAGTGGCTCTTGCCTGTCTTGTGAGCGCGCTTTACATGAAGGATGCATGGGCGGATCCGTTTGACGGCGAATCGACCAAAGTTGAGACCTTCCATGCAAAGAACGGCGATGTTCAAGCAGCGTTTATGCGTGGCAAGCGTGATTGTGCGGTGATCGTCGAGAACGGCAGGGTTGCCTTCTTGTTGCCGCTCAGCTCCGATGCCGGCGTGTGTTTTGTTCTTCCGAGCGGCGAGGGTGATCATATTGATGACGCGCTTGGGCTATTCGAGCGTCTGTCCCAAGGCGAGGGAGAATGGGAGCCCGTCGACCTGGGGATTCCTCGCTTTGAATGCGAGTCGACGCTCTCGGACGTCTGCTCGCTGCTAAAGGCCGCCGGCGTCTCTACGGCAACTGCGATGGAGCTTACACCTATGGTGGGGGTAGGGGGGACTTCAACGCAGATTGTCCATGGCGCGAAGTTCGCTGTCGATGAGAACGGCGTAGAGGCCGGCGCGTACACGGTGATGGTCGCTGTCGCGGGCCTTCCGCCGGAGAACCCGCCAGAGCCGCGCAAGATAACGCTTGACAGGCCTTTCTATGCAGCGCTCGTGTCTCGCACCGGCGTACCGCTCTTTGTGGCAAGCGTCGCGCTGCCGTCGGTGGACGTGCAAGAAAGGTGAGGTTGAGGTTTGCGAAGGGGGGCTGCTATGCCAAGGGTTGCCAACGTACTCTTTCCAGCTGACTATTCTGTTTTAATGAAACGCAGTCGCTTGATCTGGCTCACGGAGGGGTTGGAGAACTAGAGTCACCTAGTCCGTGCGTCAGAGAAACCGAGGGGTTAAGACAGTGCTCACGCTTGGCTCCGGTCCCTGTCTTACCCCAGCTCCTGCATGCGGCGGTAGATTTCGCAGATACCCTTAATGGTGAGCTGTCCATCGACCACGTCGAAGGCATCGGTCGAATCGGCGACGATGCCGGCGAGGCCTCCCGTGGCGATAACGGTGGCATCCTCGCGGCCCAGCTCGCGCTTCATGCGCGCGACCAGGCCTTCGGCCATAGCGGCGGTGCCCACCACGGCGCCGACCTTGATGCACTCCTCGGTATCGCGGCCGATGGCGTGCTCGGGCGCCTCGAGCGGCACGCTGGCGAGCTTGGCGGCGCGGGCGGCAAGTGCATCCATGGAGATGCGGATGCCCGGCGCGATCGCTCCGCCAATGTAATAGCCGTCCTCATCGATGACGTCGATATTGGTTGCGGTGCCAAAGTCCACCACGATTGCCGGCGCGCCGTAGAAAGTCTCAGCCGCAACGGCGTTGGCGACGCGATCGGCACCTACGGCCCGGGGACGCGCCGCGCGCAGCTTGGTTACGGCGGCCGTCTGCGGCCCAATGACGATGACGTCTGCGGCAATGCGGTCGGCCACGGCATGCCATTCGCGCGAGAGCTGCGGCACCACGCCCGCAAAGGCGATAGCGTCGACCGCGTCGAGCGAAAGGCCGTACATCTTAAAAAAACCCATCAGGCGCACATGGATCTCATCTGCGGTATAGGAGCGGTCGGTGGGCATGCGCCACGACTGCACCAGCTCGTCTCCGTCAAACAGGCCCATGGCCGTCTGCGTGTTTCCCATATCGATAGCGAGCAGCATGTCTACTCCCGGTTTCGGCATAAAAGGACGCGCACCATTGTATACGTGCTGTCGACGGCGCTCGGCTGCGATTCGTTTACGGTGATATGGGCTGAGGGGTTTTAAATATGAAGGAATTATGCTCTACGAGAGTTTCCTTGCCGTCCACCGAACTCCCGAGTAATATTCTTTCTTGCGCACATGAGGCGCCCAGACATTGCGGGGTGGAGCAGTCTGGTAGCTCGCCGGGCTCATAACCCGGAGGTCGTAGGTTCAAATCCTGCCCCCGCGACCAAGAACTTGCAGCTCGGAAGCAAAATTGCTTCCGAGCTTTTTCTTTATCGGGTTACCTTGCGGGTGAATTGCGGGTGAATCCTGAGTCAATTTATTATGTGAAACAGATAAACCATTGATAATCGCGGGCCGGTCGGCTTGATTTATCGACCGATAAACTCCAATTGGGAGGAGTTCCGGCGGTCCTTAGCTAAAATAGTGACGTCTGAATAACAACAAGGGAGTCGCTATATGAAGACCGTCTACGATGCCCTTGATTCTATCGTCAATGGGTCGGCAACGACCAAGGAGAAGGGCGACAAGTACGAGGCGGCCTGCATTTACTATCTCAAGAACGACTCCTTCAACGCGCTGTTCTTTTCCTGCGTCGGGACGATAGCCCGGGCACTCGAATGGGATAACAGTTTGTTTTAAGGGAAAGGAAGCCGTATGGCGAAAAAGGGATATATCTTCTGGGACAGCGAGACGGCGAATCCCCAGCAGAGGATATGCCAGGTCGCCTACATCCTCACGGATCTTGAGGGAAACTGCGTGGGCGACCCGGTTTGCCGGGTGATCAATCCTGAGAGCGAGATTGGCTGGTGGAGCAGGTCCCATCTGGAAATCGATTGGGACTCACTGGACGACATGCCGACCTTTGCCCGCTTCTGGGAGGATGCCGGTCTGGCGGATTTACTGCGAGACTACATCCTGGTCGCGCATAACGCCAACGGCGCCGACATCCACCACATCAAGAAGAGTCTGGCTGTCTACGACATCGAAATGCCCGAGGTCGAAGTGATCGATACGATGCTGGTGGCGAAGCAGAAGGGTCTGCCGGGAGCGCTCATCGACCTCTGCGAGCATTACGGCGTGCGTCTTGATAACCACCACGATGCGGCGAGCGATGCCGAGGCGTGCCTTGGGATCTTCCATGGGCTGGTCGGCGAGTTCGGTGCGCTCGAGCCTGCCGTTTGGGCTCCGAATGCTTCCTCCCATCATGGCCGCAAGCGTGTTTTCACGGGCTTGGGACTGGTGAACGGGTCGCAGGAAACCATCGAAGAGGTTTTGGCGAAAGCCGAGGATGCGGGCCACAGGGGCGATCCGGGCGAAATCACTGATCCGGTCGGACTCAAGGTGAAGGTATCCGGCGTCACTCCGGGCTACAATCGCGATGAGATCCTTGCCGCACTTAAGGAATGCGGGATGAAGGCGACCGATGGCAAGCCCGCGCAGAGCACGAAGTACCTCGCAATAGGCGACAACGCGGGACGAAGCAAGCTCGACGCGGTTTTCAACGGCAACACGCAGGCGAAAATCGTCACGACGGGCGAGTTGCTTGAGGTTATGAACCGATTTGGCAAGGCGGAATAGAGGGGAAGGCTCGATATGGCCGTCAATTTGAAAACCGTAAAAGACACGGTGAATCTTGCGGCAGGGGTTTTGGCCGCTGCCGCCGGGGTTGTCGATGGGGCAAAGCAGCTCGGTTTCGATGTCGATGGAGCCGTGAAAAGCGCTGCCGACGGGGCAACCAACGGCGCACGCGTTGTTGCCGACGGCATCGGCAAGGGATTTGGCGCGGCGGCGGAAGGCGTCGGCGCGGCAGCCGGCGCGTTGGGGGATGCCACGAAGGCGTTTCAGGACTCAAGAGCCGCAGCGGAGGCTCGCAAGAAGATCGATGCCGCGAGGCAATCAATATTTGAAGGCGCGTCGACGGTGATGCCCCTGCACGAGTTCATCTGCCGGCAGGGCAAAGCCTCCGAGGCTGCGTTCAACGGCTACGATATGCCCGGCTGCTATCTCATCGCGACATACCGCAAGCATGACCACGATAAGAACTTCAGCGACTATCTCGGAATATACGTGGGGTCAAGTGAGCGTATGGCGGACGATATCGCGTCCATACCTACGCGATTGGGCGATCCGGATGTCTACGCTGACTACAAGTACCGGCAAAACATTTTGCTATTCGTGTATCCGTGCGAGCTGAAGGACGTCGACGAACGTCGTGGGCTCCTGCTGCGTTCGTTTGACGGCGAGAGGCTCTACAACGGCACTGGATTATCGGTCGAGAGGGTGGCGGATGAAGACCTATAACCTGGACACCATCCAGAAGGTCCCCTTGCGCGAGGTGTGGCCGCATGAGGCCCACGACTTCACCAAGTGGCTGGCCGATGAACAGAACCTCGCAACCCTCGGGATGGCGGTCGGAATCGAGCTCGAGCTCATAGAGACGGAGTCCTCGGTCGGATCCTTCAACGTGGACATCTACGCGCAGGAGTCCGGTACGGGCCGCAAGGTGATTATCGAGAACCAGCTCGAGGACACCAACCACGACCACCTCGGCAAGGTGATTACATATGCCGCCGGCAAGGACGCCGAGGTCGTCATCTGGGTCGTGGCGCGCGCCCGCGACGAGCACCGCCAGGCAATCGAGTGGCTCAACCAGCACACCGACAGCGACTTCGGGTTCTTCCTGGTCGAGGTCGAGCTCTGGAGGATCGGGGACTCCCTGCCCGCCCCGCGCTTCAACGTGGTCGAGCAGCCGAACGAGTGGACCAAGACCGTGAGGCTCTCCGAGGGGTTCAGCGAGACCGAGAAGGTCAAGCTGGCGTACTGGACGGCCTACCGCGAGGTGGCGGACGCCCATCCGGAGTTCCTCAAGGAGTTCAGCCCGCAGAAGCCCAGCAAGGACCATTGGTCGACGCTTCGCCTGGGGGTCTCGGCATACCATCTCGCCCTGCTCATCGATACGCACAAAGGCCGCACGGGCATCGAGCTGTACGTGGACGACGACAAGGAGATCGGGCACCGCGCCATCGCCAACAGCGGGATCTTCGAGGAGCGCCTCGGGCTGACGGCGGCACCCTTCGATGCGAAAAAGGCCTCGGGACTACGCTTCTACAAGGCGGGCCATCCCATCAAGGGCCACCAGGACGCATGGCCGGGGTACATCGAGGAACAGCTCGGATGGGCCATCGAGATGAAAAAGGTAATCGCGGAGATCGAGCTCTAAAAACGCCCCGGCAGTAATTGCTGAACTGCCTCCCATTTCTTGGACACGAGAAATGGGAGGCTTTTTATGCGTGTCGACTTGAGGATGAAGCACGACATCGAGGCCAGGAAGGCGCCGTTCGGCCTCTTCGAGGTCTCCGACAACCCTTCCCAGCGCCATGCAGTAATGCGCGAAGACCGGGTCCTCCTTGCCTGATTGGTCCTCGCAGCAAAAGAGCATCGACTCATGAAGGCAGGCGAGCTCGTAAATGATGTCTTCGAGTCCCATGTGACTCCTTTCAAAAAGTAAATAGGGCCTTAAATGGCATCGATGTTGGGCGCGGACGCCGCACTAAAGATCTCGGCGAGCGGGGCCTAAGATGACGGCGGGGTTTATAGGTATCGGTTCTATGGGTCATGAATCGATATCGCGGCCCTTTGCTGATCTTTGCAGCGACGGGCGTTCATGCGACTTGTCGATTGTGGGCCGCCGCGGTGCCGTTGGCCGATCACTGGGCGATAAAGATCATCAACGTCTGATAATGAACATCGACTATCTGTTGCAGCGGTTGTCGACGTGGGGTGAATGTCAGTGGAGTTTTTTCGGTACGGCCAGTGGAGTGACCAATCGGTATCCCAGGCTGCGTTGAATGGATACTGTGGTACGGATGGTCGACTGTTCGTCAAAGGCCGTGATGGTGCATATACCGCCTATGGAATCAGGCGTGGTGTTGGGGCGTTCAATGGGGTGGGGACCCTTGAGCTGCCGTTTCCGGATGGCAGGGTCATTTCGGTCGCAAATACGGAACGCGTTGTTATAACTTGGGACAAGAGCAAAAAAGGCTTCAATCGCCAATTTGCCTTCCTCGGATCGCAAGACTGCGACGTTGCCCCCGATATCGACGAGATGCCGTCGCTTCACTTTTATGTGCAAGTCCGACCATGCTCTCAATATCAATCGGATGGAGCCTCGAAATTGCTTTGCTTCGATGGGGCGGAGCTTACTGAGACCATCGAGGGCGTCGAGGGCCCGATTAGGAACGCCGCTGACGGCGCGGTCGGTTTTTCGATCGTTGACGGAGAACTATGGTCACATTATGTCCGCAATACAGACGGGACGCTAGATCTGGTCGGTGTAAGCCATGGGGCTTTTTGGGAATGCGAAATGAGAAGAAACGAAACCCTATTTGATCTAAGAGACAAAATGACCGCCGAGGCAATTGAAGATGGGCGCATTCGTCTCTATTTCAGCAAGGGAAACGATATGCCGTCGAGAGTCGCGGTCGAATATTTGAAGGAGCATTACGATCCCGTTCCGGTGGAAAACACCTTTAAGGACGACGAGACGGAAAACTATTCAATCGATGTTGATATTGACGACGTTGATCTCATCTCATTCATGCATCTTAAAGGCATGGCAAGGCCCTATTCGATTTACGATATTCCCATTGATGAATACCTTCTCTATGCGCCGGGGAAAGAGGAGACCGAGTACTTCTTTCTTGGTAGTTCTGCCATGGCGTTCCATCAAGCGGTGCTCGAAAACGCTCTCGCTGTATCGGAGTTTTCCACAATTGCCGACCTTCAGTGGGCGCTCGAAGGTCTTCGGAATAGATCGAGGCTTGTTCAGGGAATGGCCCTTGGCAAGTTGTTCGACCGGCTCGTTCCTGGCAGTAAATTAAACGCAAGGGGTGAGTTTGTTTGTCCTAAACTCGCCAACGGAAAACCAGATCTGTCCTTTCTCAGCGAGCAACAAAAACGAGTGCGTTCGCTATACAATGCCCAGAAAACAAAGATGGCGGAATCTGGTCGGCTCAATATCAAGTGGAAGGGCGAATACCAGATGTTCAGGATCGCGAAGAGCCTGTATCGCGATGCTGTGTTTCAGTATCACGAGGACTGGCTTGGTCGCCAAAGCTTGGATGTTTACATTCCCCGGCTTAACCTTGGAATTGAATATCAGGGAATTCAGCACTATGAGCCAGTTGAATTCTTTGGCGGCGAGGATGGACTTCGCAGCAGAAAAGAACTCGACCAAAGAAAGAGAGCGAAATGCGCAGATAGGGGGGTCAAGTTGCTTGAATGGCGCCACGACGAGGTCCTTACAAAGAAGAGGCTTGAAGATGCCATAGGAGTGATTTGCAAAAACGCCTAATCCTGCCGGAAGCCTCGGCCCGATAGCTCAATTGGATGGTGAGGCGTTTCATGCGGCTCTGCCGTGCGCATCGAGCGAAGATTCGAAGAAGAAAAGTGCCTAACGAAGAAATAGAGTAGAAAAATACGAGCAATGGCGCCAAACATCTGCAAATAAAACCGCAGGTAAACACCCATGTATAATATAAGCGACAGCCTCCAACGGGCTCATAACCCGGAGGTCGTAGGTTCAAATCCTGCCCCCGCGACCAAGACTTTTAGCAGCTCAGAGGCATTGTTCTCTGAGCTGTTTTTCTTTGGATAAATAGCACGGCGAGCTAGTTGCTGCGCGGGCATTTTGATCCCCCGTGTCAATCTCTGCGCCTTGGAGGTCGTTGGTTCGAATCCGGCCTCCGCGATTAAAACTCCGGGTCAGGCGCAGGAAAGCCTGGCAGCGCGAATAAACGAAAAATACCATCATGCCGAGATGATCGGCATGATGGTACATCTTGGAAGTGATCTCGAGCGTTATCTTTAGGGAGGGTTCGAGATCACTTCCGCTTTCTTTAAATGACGAGCTGAGCGTTACGCAAGATTATTGAATAATTACATTTTCAGTAGTATAAGATGCCTGTGCGTATCGCTGAGCATTGGCAAACTGCGAAGTAGCAAGGCCATACATAATCGCAGCCTGCTCCTTATCGCCTTTCGCATTGGCGCAATCAGCCATAGTGGTGTAATTGCATCCCGTGTGCACCGCCTCAGCAGCCTTATTGTAATACTCCATGGACTCGTCATCCACTGAGCCATTCTTATACAATTCAGCTCCTGCATTTCTTACCGCAATACGCGCGTCGACTTCTGCGCTCTTATTAGTGGCCTGCATGTTCTTTCCGAGAGTAAGCCTGTAGTAATTAGCTGTACCATAGGGAACGTCTGAACGGAATTTCTCGTCATGACCTCTCAAGACATACATTTCCTGATCAGTTGCATCAAAAATTGTCCTGAAAATTGTCTTGAATTCTATGTCATCGCCTTCTGGAGAGTGGAACTGATAGAAACCACCGAAGTCCCAATTTTCCTCACTCCATTTGCCCTCGTCATAGTAACGAATGCTTCCGAGTCCGTTCGCGAGCGTGAGTGGGGTAACGCTGCCGCTCTCGTCTTGCATAACCTTTTCTAGAGTATTGGCTCTTGGCACGCTATCCGGATATGCCTCATATGAATCATTCATCCAGAGCTCATCCTTGAAATGATTCGCTGCAATTAGATAGTCCGTCTCACCGTAGTCACCGGCTTTGCGCACTACATATGCATTATCTTTTTGCTCGATGAGATACGCATTTCCCTTGTTGTCGGAAACGTTGATGTTACCCGTGTGAATCCACTCAGTTTTCGTAAGCATTTTGACTGCTTCGTCTGCCGTATCGCACTTTGTGGCTGTGTACCAATAAGCAAACAAAGTATCGAGGAAGGTGCCTTCCCTATCGATTGTCTTAGCATCATCGCTTGGCGATGCCGTAGGCCCTCCGGCATAGGTAATAATAAGGCCCTTAGAGTTCATGAATGCATTTCCCTGCAATCCACCTGATGCAATGACTGCATTGCCATGTTTCGGATAAGAAACCATGCTCGAGAACATTGCGGCGGGTGTTGTGCTGACTGCATCAAGATTAGCGGCTCCAAGATGATGACCATCCTGAGTCATATTTCCCCAAGCAGATACATTCATACATGTTTTTGAACGCTCTGGATCATTTGAGCTCTCTGGATCAAAATGCATCATGAGGTCATAGTTAAGAACAGATGAGCCCATAACTGCAACTACTGCATCTTCCTTTGAGACTCCTGCCCCCTCAGCTACTCCCGACAAGAAATTAAATACAGATGGATCATCCTCCTCATAATGTTTCAGAATCTTACCCATGGCTTCGTTATATGCGGCATCGTCTGCCTCTGCATAAATTGAAGCCATTACAGCTGTCCAGTTACTTTCTAACTGATCCTTTTGCTGTAAGCCATACTGCTTTCCCTTCAATAGTACGTCATATAATACCAGTTGCAGCGTCCGCATCATTCGCTATGAACATTGCCGCCGTGCCCAGTAGCCTTCAGGCGTCCCGAAGGCCGGTGCGTCGCCGCTGACGGGCACGATGCGCTTTTTCACGAGTCTAAAGATGCATAATCTACGGACTTTTCTTTCTCTTGTCATACTTCTCTCCGTTAGACCAGCGTTGACGTAATAATGTCCCGTCCCCGCCCTAAGATGAATGTCGCCAAACATCAACATCGAAGAGACGGGGACGGGATGCTGGACATCATACTCC
>NZ_JBQHTZ010000006.1:0-125394 GCF_052065455.1 Collinsella sp. HCP28S3_E9 | reverse complement strand
GAGGACTACGTCATCATCGACACCGCCGAGTACGCGATCCCGGGCCTGGACGACGACTTCCGCGTCATCGTGTCGCCGTGGATCCTGTCCGTGCTGACCACCGACCGCCTCTCGCGCAACTACGAGCTGGTCACCAAGCACAACCTCAAGTACCGCCGCTACTACCACCAGTTCGACTACTAAGAGCTGGTCACGGGTCCGATATCTTGGCTGGTTGATATCTCAACCCTGCACAAGGGCGTCCGCAATTGCACGGGCGCCCTTTTTGCGTTGTAACAAGAGACCGCTGCTAATCGCTTGCCCTATGTTTCCAAATGAATACGCTGTGAGCCGAGGGGGACGGTTCTCCCCGCAAGCACTCTAGTATGCTAAAGTACCCAGAAGACCGGCGGAGCTATGCCGGTCTTTCGTTCTATATGAAACGCAGTATGAGGAGGCTCACCAGATGACGGCCACACCGTGGGGATTCCGGGACATATTGCCCGAGGAGGCTCAGGCACGCGAGGAGATCGCGTATACGGTGAAGGGCTGCTTCAGGGAGCATCATTACCTTCCGGTCGAGACGCCGCTGCTCGAGGACAAGGGTTCGCTCGAGGAGGGCGGCCGCATTGCGGACACGCCGTTTAAGCTCTTTGATGACGACGGCCGCCTGCTGGTGGTCCGTCCCGACAACACGCTGCCGATCGTGCGCCTGGTTTCGACCCGCATGCGTGCGGCCGATCTGCCCCTGCGCCTTCGCTACGAGGCGCCGGTGGTTCGCGAGTGCCAGCGCAATGCCGGTGGCTCGCGTCAGTTTACGCAGCTGGGCTTTGAGCTTATCGGTGCGGGCGATACCGCGGGCGATGTAGAGATTGTTTCGCTGGTGGCCGAGGCCGTGCGTAAGCTGGCGCTTCCCGATGCTCGTATTATCGCAGGTAGCGTGCGTCCTTTTAAGGAGCTGCTCGCGGCGTGCGAGGATCGCGAGCTGGCAGCCGAGGCCCTGCGCTGCGTGCATGCCAACGACTTTGTGGGCCTCGATGCCCGCGTGGCTGCCAGCACCGAGTCTGATGCCGTCAAGGCCGCCATTAGCGAGCTGCCGCGCCTGCACGGTGGTGCCGAGGTGCTCGACCGCGTGGACGCGCTGCTGGAGGCCGCCGGTATCGCCGCGCCGCCGACACGCGAGCTGCGTGCCCTGGTCGAGGGTTTGATAGCGACACGCTGCTGGTCAAGGTTGACTCGCCGGGTCCGGCCTGCCATACCGGCAACCGTACCTGCTTCTTTAAGAAACTCGCGTAGGGCGGGCGCTCGACCAGGCGCTTGGCCGACCAGAAAGGATTGAACCATGGGTGTGCGTACCGCAAATGTTCAGGATGGAAATATCGGCGAGACGCTAACGGGGCTGGCCGAGGTGATTCACGGTCGTCGCGATGCGTCGCCGCAGGAAAGCTATACCGCTCGACTGCTGACCGATGTGGAGGACGAGCTGCTCAAGAAGCTTGCCGAGGAGGCGAGCGAGGTGATCATGGCCTGCAAGGATAACGACCATGATCACATTCGCTACGAGGCTGGCGACCTGGTCTACCACCTGCTCGTGACGCTTGAGCGCTACGGCATTACCCTCGACGAGCTGGCCGGCGAACTCAACGCCCGCCGCCACTAGTCGTTAAAGAACGTCCCCGATGACCATAGAAGTTGCGGTGGAATAGTTCTTGTTAGACGGTCTTAGGGCTATAAATAGGAGCTATTTCACCGCAACTTATGAAGGGATGGCTAGGCGAGGGGTGTGGACTCCCATTCGCCGGTGGGGTGGGGGATGTCGAAGGTTCGGTAGCCGCAGTCGTAGGCATGGGCTTGGGCCTCGCGGATATTCCAGCAAATATCACAGGCGCGGTGCGCATCCGAGCCAAAGGTAATGGGCGCCTCAGCATGGGCAAAGCAGCGCAAAAGGCCGGTCGCGGGATAGTAGTCGTCGAGCCCCTTGCGCGGTGCGGCGGTCGAGACCTCAACGCGGCGGCCCGTATCGTGCGCACACTCGGCCATCTGCCGCCAAAACGGCGCGGGGTCAAAGTCGGGCGCAAAGCCTTCCTTCGAAAAGCGCATGACCAGGTCGGGGTGAGCCATCACATCAAAGTTGAGCGAGCTTTCGCAGGCGCGGCACCAGTCATCGACATAGCGCTCCCACACGCCGCGCACGCCTAAGTTTTCCCAAACGTGCAGGTTGGTGTCGTCGTCGATCCAGCCGCAGCGTGAGTCAGGCGTATCGGGGCGTGCGACGCCCTCTGTCCCCGTCGCGCCCGCAGCGCCTGCCATGATATTGCCCGGGTTACCAATCCAATGCACGCTGCCCAGGCGTACGACGGCGCCCCGGGACCAGCGCTCAACCAAAGGCTCGCAGCCTTCGTACCAATCGCACTCAAAGCCATAGACAAGCTCGAGCTCCGGCGCAATCTGCGCGGCAAGCTTGCGGGCATCCTCAAAAGCCAGACGATGCGCCGGCAGGTCGCCCTCGACAACCTGCACCTCGCAGGTGGCATCCATGCTGGCAGGCAGGGTAAGGTGATCGGCCGAGACCATGGTGCGGCAACCGGCCGCAGCAGCGGCGCGGACGTTGTCTTCAAACGAGGCGTGTCCGTCCGAGAACGAGGTGTGAGTATGGCAATCGACTAGCGGGCAAGCAGGCATGGCGGCTCCTTTGCGTCAAGCGAATCTGCTCCATTGTAACGGCGCGGCCCCCAGTGCGATGTGCGCGCCGGGGGCCGAAATCGACTGGAAAGGACGGGCGGCGCATAAGGGCGGGCTCGCGACATCGGCCTTGCTTCGAATCATGTACCTCAGCCTCCAAAACCGACAAAAAATGACATGTTTGGAGGCTGATGTACATGTTTGGCCGAGGCGGTGGAGTGTCGGTTCTTGCAGACAAGGAAAATCGCGCTCATCGCGCGCCGCCACACTTGCGCCGCTCGCGATGTGCTAGCGTTTGGGTGAATAAAACGAGCCCGTGCGGAAAGGAGCCGGACCGTATGCAACGTGGAACTACATCTCCGCTGTCCCGCGAGACCGATGCGCCCGAAACCATCGTCAAGCTGGAGTGCGACATCGACGACGCGTCGCCCGAGGTGCTCGCCTACGCCGCCGACCGCCTGCGCGAGGCCGGCGCGCGCGAGGTGCACTGGCTGCCCCTCTATTGCAAGAAAGGCCGCCCTGGCTGGCAGTTGCAGGTAATCTGCACCCACGAGGATATCGAGCGCCTGCAGACGATCATCTTTTTGGAAACCACGACCAATGGCATCCGCCGCCAGGTTATGGAGCGCGTTTGCCTGCCGCGCTACTTTGAGCGCGTAACGACGCCATGGGGCGAAGTGTCCGTCAAGGTAGCCACCTTGACGGACGGCAGTGAGCGCGCGGCGCCCGAGTACGAAGACTGCGCCCGCCTTGCCCGTGAGCACAATGTGCCGCTCCAACGCGTGATGCAGGCGGCCCAGAGCGCGGCACTGCGATTTGAATAACGCGGCTGGTGGCGACATTCCGCGCCCGGCCACGTCAACCCCACCCCGAAAGGACCTCCATGAAATACCTCATCGCTTCTGACATCCACGGCTCGGCATATTGGACCGAGCGCCTCTGCGCCGCCATCGAAGCCGAGCAGCCCGACCGCATCGTCCTGCTGGGCGACCTGCTTTATCACGGTCCGCGCAACGACCTGCCGCGCGACTACGCTCCCAAGCGCGTGATTCCGTTGCTCAACGCCCTGGCCGACCGCATTATCGCGGTGCGCGGCAACTGCGACGCCGAGGTCGACCAGATGGTTCTCGGCTTTCCCGTCATGGCCGACTACGCCACACTGTTCGACGAGGTCGGCCGCGAGCTGTTCCTGACGCACGGCCACGTCTTTGGCGCCGGCATGCACAACAGCGTCGACCACGCGCCCGCGCTGCCCGAGGGCTCCGCGCTCGTCTACGGCCACACGCACGTCAAGGTCAACGAGGAAAGCACCGCGCACCCGGGTCTGTGGCTCTTCAATCCCGGCAGCGTGAGCATCCCCAAGGACGGCACGCACAGCTATGGTATCTACGAGGGCGGCGCGTTCCGCCATGTGATCATGGAGGAGGACTAACCATGGCCGAGCACATGGCTCAGCAAAATGCCGAAGGTTCGCGCGACCTGTCCACGCTGGTCGATGCATCGGCCGAGTTACAACATCTGGTACAGACTATCTGGCGCCTGCGTCAGCCCGACGGCTGCCCGTGGGACCGCGAGCAGACGCACCAGAGCATTGGCAAGAACATGATCGAGGAGGCCTACGAGGCGCTCGACTGCATCGAGGCGGATGACGCGGCCCATCTTCGCGAGGAGCTGGGCGATGTGCTCATGCAAGTCGTGCTGCATGCACAGATTGCGGCGGACGCCGGCGAGTTTACGCTGGCCGACGTGGCGCGCGATATCGACGCCAAGCTCATTCGCCGCCATCCGCACGTGTTTGGCGATGTGGATGCCGGCAGCTCCGACGAGGTGCTCAAGATTTGGGACGAGGTCAAACTTGCCGAGAAGGCCGCCAAGGACCAGGCCGTGGCGGCGGGCGATGCTGCGCCCGAGGGCCTGCTCGACGGTGTGCCCATGCATCTGCCGGCGCTGATGCAGGCTCAGAAGGTGTCGCGCAAGGCGGCTGCCGTGGGCTTTGAGTGGGATACGGTCCAGGACGTGTGGGACGAGGTCGCCGAGGAACGTGCCGAGTTTGAGGCCGAGGAACCCGGCTCGCCCGAGCGCGAGATGGAGTTTGGCGACCTGCTCTTTGCCCTGGTCAACGTTGCGCGCAAGGAGGGCATCGACGCCGAGAGCGCCCTTCGTGCCAGCACGGCCAAGTTCCGCCGCCGTTGGGCCGCGATGGAGCAGATGGCGGCCGATGCCCATGTTGATCTTGCCGAGCTTTCGACCCACGGGCTCAACGACCTGTGGGATGCCGCAAAGGCAGGGGAGTAGGACACGGTGTTGGTCGGCGGGGCGTAAGGGCGGCGCCCCGTCGACTTGCCCGTTGGCGACCACGCGCGCTCGAGTAATGGATTTGTCCTACGGCTCGTCCGGCTGGTCCGCCCGCGTGCTATAACTAAAGGACTTAGCGCAAACAAACCTCAACCGCACAAGGCGCACATGGATCAGATTTACGACAACAGGCACTATTCCGCCGGTTCGCGCGAACCGTCACCTCGCCGTGCGCATTCGGTACAGCTTGGCGGGTCTGGTTATGCTGGCGCTGATCGCTCCAGGTATAGCTCGCCGGCGACTTCGCATCCCAATGCTCAGCCAAATAGTTCCTCGGACAGTCCGGTGCGCCCATCGCGTTCCAAGCATACGTCGCGCCCTTCGACCCAGGCGTCCGACAAGCCGCGCCGTCCCTCAAGCCGTCTTTCGGGTTCGGACTTTATGCACTACGCCAACGATAACGCGGTGGTCAAGGCAATCTATGATTTTACCCACGGTCCCCAGCGAGGACTGTTTGTTGGCATTGTCGTCGCCCTGGCGCTTATGAGCCTGTACTTCCCCGTGCGCGACCTGTATGTGGCAAAACGCTCGAGCGACATCTTGGCCAAGCAGGTCGAGATTCGCGAGCAATATAATGACGACCTGCACAAAAGCGTCGACAAGCTGCTCTCGGAGGAGGGCATTAAGGACGCGGCGACCGAGGACCTGGGTCTGGTGATGCCCGGCGAGAAGAGGATTGAAGTGCAGGGCCTGGACGACGATTCCGATACCTCGTCGAGCCAGAAGTCGTCGAACGCCAAGAAGGCCAGCGAAGTTGCCAAGGAAATCGAAGAGGTCGGCAAGGACGCGCCGTGGTACATCCAGACGCTCGACATGCTGTTTGGATTTAACGGCGTCGAGGGCCAGGCAGTCGTGTCCAATGGCGAGTAGCGCCCGGAGGGGGGCCGCAATGACGAATTGCAAACGATATAAGGTGGCGGCGATTGACCTGGGAACGGTGTCGTCGCGACTGGTGCTGGCCCAGGTCGAGGACGGGGCGATCGTGGAATCGTCCAAGCATACCGAGATTACCGACTTGGGCGAGGGCGTGGACGCAACGGGGCGCTTTTGCGAGGCGGCCGTTGGGCGCGTGCTCGCTGCGTGCCGAATGTTTGTGGACGAGGCCCGTGCCTTTGGGGCCGCGTGCATCTGCACCACGTGCACGAGCGCCGCGCGCGATGCGTCCAATGCCGTACTGCTGCTGGACGGCCTGCGCGAGCTGGGGCTCGAGCCGCAGGTGATTCCGGGCGAGGTCGAGGCGCGCCTGACGTTTTTTGGCGTGGCGCACGACTTTGCCGGCGAGCGCATCATTGTTACCGATTCGGGTGGCGGATCCACGGAGCTCGCGACGGGCGTCTATGCACCGGAGCGTGGGGTCTTTGCGCTGGAGGGAACGCGCTCGCTGGACATCGGTTGTCGCCGCGTGACGGAGCGGTTTTTCTCGGCGCTGCCGCCAACGGGCAGCGAGCTTGCCGCCGCTGGCGCGTGGGCAAACGAGCAGTTTGCAGGCTACTTTAAGAGCTTGCCTGTCGACTTTGAGCGAGCCGAGCGCCTGGTCGCGGTGGGTGGCACCGTCACCACGCTCGTTGCGCTCGTTCACGAGCTGGAGCCGTATGATTCGAGTTTTGTGCACCTTCGTGAGCTTTCGCTGGACCAGGTTTCGGCCGCTATCGAGCGCATGTCCTCGCTGGATGTCGCGGGCATCGCCGCGTTGCCAGGCGTGCAACCCAAGCGTGCGGGCGTGATCTTGGCTGGTGCTGTGGTGATTCGCGAGCTCATGCGAGCCGGCGGCTACGACGCGCTCACTGTAAGCGAGAACAGCCTGCTCGCCGGAATGGCCGCCACCATCAACGAGGTTCTCGACGGCGCGACCCCCACCATCGCCTGGACCCCCAGCCTCAGCGTCCTTTAACCATCCCCTCATAAGTTGCGGTGAAATAGTTCCTAAATGGGCTGATAAACTGCCAAAACAGGAACTATTCCACCGCAACTTAGAGGCTTGACGGTGTCCAAAAGAAACGAGCCCGCATTCCAAAGGGACACGGGCTCGTAAACAATACGTGGTAGGGGCGGTGGGACTCGAACCCACAATCCTTGCGGCGAGAGATTTTAAGTCTCCTGCGTATGCCAATTCCGCCACGCCCCCGTAAGACTAGAAGTCTAGCACAAGCCGTCCGTTACGCGTTGACGGCCATCGAGTGTTGGTCCGACTTCTCGAGGAACTCTTGGAACTTTGCCTCGTCGCCCTTGTTTTGGTACTGCAGGGCCAGCAGGTACTCCAGTCGGCAGCGCTTGACCGGGTCGTTGCCGACATCCTCGAGCATGCGCTCCAGCTCGGGAATGTCGTTGTGGCGCTTGAGGATCATCGTGTCGTACATCAGCTGGCATTCGTGCGCGACTGCCTCGGCTTGGCCACCCTCAAAGCCCTTGATCTCGTGCAGCAGCTCCTTGGACTTTTTGCGGTCCTCCTGGCCAACGTAGTAGTTAAAGGCCTTGATCACCAGATCGACGCGCTGCATCTTGGGCAGGTTGAGCCCCAGCAGCAGGTCAAACATCTCGTCGGCGCGCTCGTGGTCCTCGCGCAGCAGATAGGAGTTCAGGCGCAGGTAGTCGCGGTTGTAGCGCGGGTACAGCATGCTGGTGAGTTTGCCGTCGAGCAAACGATCGAACTCGTCCCACTGTTTGGCGGCCATGAGCCGCTGCAGGCGTTTAAACGTGGTGCGTTTTTTGATGCTAAAGAGCAGCGACACGGCGATACAGATGACAACGACGACGGTCCAGAGTGTGCGGGAATCGGGCATATTGAGCTCCTCGGTCGCTCGTAAAACAAGCGGTATGACAAAACGTACTAGATGTATTATACGCAGCGTGCAAGCAAACTGGCACAAAAGTGCATCGAGGCCGAGCGCCATCGCTCGCTGCGGTACACTTACCTAAAGTAAACCATGAAGGGAGACATTACCTATGAAGAAGATCGTTTTGGCTTGCGGTGCTGGCGCTGCTACTTCCACGCTCGTTGCCCAGAAGGTCGCCACCATGCTCGACGCCAACGGTTACGCCGGCAAGTATGAGATCGTGCAGTGCGCCATTTCCGAGGCCAAGGACGCTTGCGACGAGGGCGCCGACCTGCTGATCGCCACCACCGTTGCCCCCGAGGGCCTCACCTGCCCGTACGTGAGCGGCGTGCCCTTTATGACCGGCATGAACCGCGTCGCTGCCGAGAAGGCCGTTCTCGACGTCATGGCTCAGTAGACGCTGCCTGTATGAACGAGCAGAACGCCAACCCGGTCGAGCTCTTTGGCATGCGCGTTGCCCATGTGGGCATTAACGCCACCGACCCGGCAGACGCCCTGGAGATCGCGGAGCTGTTCTCGACGATGATGGGCCTGCCCGTCAGCGAGACCCCGATTTCGTACTTTAACGACTCGCTGGTCGAGATCATGAAGCAGAACGGTCGTGGCGCCAAGGGCCACATAGGCTTTGCCGTCAACGACATCGATGCTGCCGAGAAGTGGTTTGCCGAGCACGGGCTCGAGGTCAACGAGGAGTCGCGCGTGCTGCTGCCCGACGGCGGCACCAAGCTTGTGTACTTTAAGCGCGAGTTCGCCGGCTTCGCCGTGCACCTGTGTCGCGAGTAGCGCGCAAGCTGCTATAACGAAAAAAGGGATAGGGCCGCATGGCCCTATCCCTTTTTTATGCCGAGGGATCGACCTTTTGAGGGGACATGAAATCGGGGTCTAATACTTTTCCCGAGAAGTGAACGAGCAGAATTGGACCCCCGAAGCATCGACACTTTGAGGGTACCGTTTCCTGCGGTTTTGATGCTGGAATCCTGCGACTTTCCCGTCGAAAAATGTGGATGCTTCAGGGGTCCAAATACGCTCGTTCACTTCTCTGGAAAAGTATTAGACCTCGATTCACGAGGGGGCTTCCTACCGTGGCAGGCGAATCGTAAAGCGGCTACCGACGCCCTCGACCGAGGTCACGCCAATGGCGCCGCCATGGCTATCGACAATCCACTTAGCAATGGCAAGCCCCAGGCCCGAGCCCTGCGCGCCGGCATCGCGTGCGTTGTCGGCGCGGTAGAACCGTTCAAACGCGTGAGCTGCGGACTCCTGGTTCATACCGATACCCTCGTCCTCAACACTTATGTCGATCGCGCCCGTGCCCGTATCGGGAGTTATGGCAAACGTGACGGTCGTTCCCGCGTTCGAATACTTGGCGGCGTTCTGCACGATCACGCGCAGAGCCTGCTTCACAAGCGCCACGTCGACAGGTGCGTCGCAGCGCGGATCGTTGGCAAATGCAGCGTCAAAAGCCAGCCGATACGTGTGCGCGGCGTCGATCATCTGCGATTCCTCGCACACCTCGCCGACCAGTGCGGCCAGGTTGGTATGCGCACGCCGCAGGACCGTGCGCCCGGCATCGCCGCGTGCCAAAAACAGCAGCTGCTCCACGAGCTCCTGCATATGCTCGCTTTCGGCCTTGAGGGACGCGATGGATTCCGCCAGCACGTCCGGGTCGTCTTTGCCCCAGCGGTCGAGCATGTTTACGTAGCCCTGAATCACCGCGATGGGCGTGCGCAGCTCGTGGCTTGCATCGTTGACAAAGCGCATCTGCTGCAGCTTGGCCTCTTGCATCTGGCGCAGCAGCCGGTTGAGCGCGACCTCGATGCTTGCCAGGTCGGCGTCGCCGGTGGTGACGCTCGGCGAGTCGACACTCGCGCGCTCGATGGCCTGCTCCAGTGTTTCCATCTTGCCGCCGGAGAGTTGCATGCGGCCGAGTTCGTCCACGCGCAGGGCCAAGTCGTTGAGCGGTGCCATGGTGCGACGCACGTGCCTCGCGCCGCCGAGCATGTTGAGCACGCTGATGACCTGCCAACCCACAACGACAAAGTAGAGAGGCCATAGCGCGACGAGGTCCTGCGCGAGGGGGAAGGTCTTGGTGGTACGCGCAAGTTCGACGGTATAGGTGAGCGTTGTCAGGTCCCAGTCGCGCGCGGGCTTCAGCGACATGCCGTGAACGGCGGCGCTGGGGATCCATCCTGCGGTAAACGCGCCTTCGGGTAGCGTCTGGTTGTATCCATAGACGAGGATCGCCGCCGCAATCACCATCAGCAGCAGATCGAGCCAGACGTAGCTCATCAGGCGGCGCCATATATAGCTCCAGTTGATGGCGCGGGCGATGGAGGTGACGCGCTTGGTCTCGGTGTTACGCGCGACAGACATAGCCCACCCCGCGCACGGTTTGGATGATGCGGGCGCCGCCAGCGTCTTCGATTTTGGCGCGCAGGTGCGCGATGTGTACGTCGACGTTGTTGGTGTCGCCCACGTATTCGTAGCCCAGTGCCTCGTGCGCGATGCGCTCACGCGTGAGTACGGTTTCGGCATGCGCCATAAGCAGTGCGAGGACGTCGAACTCGCGGGCCGTGAGCGCGATGGGCGAGCCGCCGACCGTGACTTCGCGGCGGTCGGGGTCGAGCACGACCGAGCCCACGGTGAGCGCGGCGGGGGAGGGCGCGACGGAAGCCTTGGTCGACTCACTGACCGGGGGCACCGCAGCGGCGTCGCCGCCCGCCATGCCCGCCCCAGCGCCGGCGCCGCCAACGCCCGAAGCCGCCCGCACGGCCTCCGCGCGCTTCAGCGCCACGCGAATCCGTGCGAACAGCTCCTCAATCGCAAACGGCTTGGTCAGGTAATCGTCGGCACCGGCATCGAGGCCGGCCACCTTGTCCATCACGGCATCGCGCGCGGTGACCATAATCACCGGCACATCCTTGTGCTTGCGGACACGCCGCAAGACCTCCATGCCGTTGAGCTGCGGCAACAGCACATCGAGCAGAATCAGATCGTAGTCGCGCTCCAGCGCCAGGTCCACGGCGGTGCGGCCGTCGGCGGCGTGCTCCACCTGGTAGCCCTCGTGCTCCAGCTCGAGCGTCACAAAGCGGGCGATTTTCTCCTCGTCCTCTACGATCAGGATCCGTGCCATGCGTGCCCCCGTCTGCGATTACTTGTCGTCGTTCAGGTTTTGCTTGATGTCGTCCGCGGCGTTGGCGGCGTGATTCATAAGGTTGTTGATGCTGCCGGGCACGTCGCCGTCGCTATCGATGCGGTAGCGCATGCCAAAGAATAGGCCAATCAGCATGAGCCATATCGTGGCGCCCCAGGCAAACAGGGCGACGATGGGGATCAGGATGGGGATGTTGAGGATGATGGCGTCGCGGCGCGTGGCGATAAACTTGGTGTCCAGGCTCAGGCGGAAGAGCTTTTTGAGGTACTCCCACACGCTGTCCATCTTCTTGGAAAAGTCAGTCTTTTCGCTCGACTTCTCGTAGGCTGCCTGCGCGGCGACCATCTCGGCCGAGGGTTCATCGACCGGCTCGGATTCGGTGGCGGCGTGCGCCGATGTGGTCTGGGTCTTGCCTTGCGACTCGAGCCAAATGATGGCATCCAGAACGTTGCCGTCGGTGGCGTCGAGCGCGGCCTTGGCATCGGTGTAGCTCACGTTGCACTTGGTGCGGATGGTTTCAACTTTTTCGAGGTCGTCCATGACCTGTCCTTTCGTTCGATGGGCACGACGCCAGGCGATCTGCCCGGGCGCGAGCGTTGCGTTCGGCGATCTGCGTTGCGCGGCGCCGCCCCGCCCTTGGTCGAACTTTATAGTGCAGGTTATAGATTAAGCGATTCTTGAGCCAAGATTAATGTTGGATGAGTTTTTGGGTGGTGTGAGGGAGGAGCGGAATGTGTCCATTGGGTTGCGCGGGGGAGAAACGACTCGCCTTTTGGACTGCTGCCGACGAGGTCCAATACTTTTCCGAGAAGTGAACGAGCTAAATCGGACCCCCGAAGCATCGACACTTTAGAGGTGCCGTTTCCTGGGGTTTCGGTGCTGGAATCCTGCGATTTTGCCGACGAAAAATGTGGATGCTTCAGGGGTCCAAAAACAGACGTTCACTTCGCGGAAAAGTATTAGACCTCGATAGCGGGGGATGGGGTGCCGGTGCAAAACGGCGTTAAGGGTTGGTCGAGCAGGTGGTTTTCAGGCGACTGGGACATGGCGGGCGGTTGATCACCTATACTGGTTGGGCTCAACTGGAGAGGTGATAACTAGTTATGAAATCAATCAATGTTGCAGCAGCGGTTATTCAGAAGGACGGAAAAATTCTGAGCTGCCAGCGCGGCTATGGCGAGTTTAAAGACGGCTGGGAATTTCCGGGCGGCAAGCTCGAGCCGGGCGAGACCGGCGAGCAGGCAATTGTGCGCGAGATTCAAGAAGAGCTCGAGGTCACGATCGGTAACCTCGACTATCTTTGCACGGTCGAACACGATTACGAGACGTTCCACCTGTCGATGCAGTGCTACCTAGCTACCATTCTTTCGGGGGAGTTCAAAGAGCATGCTCACGAGGATATGAAATGGCTTGATACCAATAACCTGTGGGATGTCGATTGGCTTCCGGCAGACGTTAAAGTCGTTAAGGAGCTCGAAAAGAAACTCGGGCTTATGTAAGAAAGGGGCGGGCGCCACATGGCGGCCCGCTCTTTTTTACTCGGCCTCGCTCAAATCGCTGAGCATAAACTCGTAGATGTCCTGTCGTACAGGCACATTGAGCTCATATTCGATTTCAACGGCGTTGTCGCCGCTCTTAGTTTTAATAGCTTCGAACTCACCGGTCGGATGCATTTCGCCTAAGAAATAGAACTCCTTGCCACCCTTATCGTCCTTATTCTTTCGCATAAACAAATACGTTTTCAGGCCGTTTTCCGGCCATACCTGCAGTCGCAGAATCTCGGGAGAGTTGAGCGTACGGTTGCCCTTGGAGATTGCGATAAGCTTGCTCGGCGAAACAAAGCGATCTTCATACTGAATTGACTCACTAATGTCGGGCGCCTTGTCATAGTTAATAAACACAGGGAATGTATTGGTCTTTTCGTCGTAAAAATAGCCGCCAAGATTTTGGCCGTTGATGTTCTTTTCCCAGTTCATCAAGCGGCAAACCTCTTCGTACGTGTACTTGGCGTTGAGAACGAAATTTGTGTTTTCGTACGTCTCGGCATAGTCGAGTCGGTTGCGCGCGATACCAAAATCCAGCACCTCAAGAATCTGACGTTTGAACTCTGCGTTGCGCAGGGCGGTCGCAAACACTTCGGTCAGACGAGGTCCGGTTCCATCGTCAATGAGCAGGGAAACGAAATCCTTAGGAGTGGCAAAGTCGCCCTTAAGGACTGCGATTGCCGACCTAACGGCGCTGTCCTTAAGCTGTGCGCGGTAGTTCCTAAGCGCAGCCTCGCGCATATGCCGGTAGCCCTCGTGTCCGGCTTCGACGAGCGTTTGAAGCAAATAGAGGTCTTCGAATCGCTTGCCCGCGGCAAGTTTTTGAGAAATAAATTTGAGAATCTTGGTTTGATCAGAGGAAAATTGAACCGTGTAGTCCGGCTCGTATTTGGAAAGAAATACGTGGTAGGAGCCCAGGCTGCTATTCTTGAAGATAAGCAGCGGATCGATGGAGCCGTTACGATCAAATTCGAGCAGCGAGGGAATCTTGCCGAGTTTTTGGCGCAAGTCGAGATATTCGTTTTTCAAAAACCTGACGGAGGTGAAATCGCCGCCGTCGATGGCCTTGTAAATGCGTGCCTCGGAAATACGATCGAAGCTCACGGTCGAGCATCCGGGGATCGCCGAATCGCCCTCTTGAACAAGACGGCGCAGGCGGTCTTTGTTATATGTCTTGTCACCCGAAAGCGCGATGGGCACCAGGAAGTTGCTCTGGTAGTTGCCAATAAAGTCGAGCACCAGTGCGTATTCCTTACCATCATTCAAGCGCAAACCTCGTCCGAGCTGCTGAATAAAGATGATTGCGGAGTCGGTGCGTCGAAGCATGATGATTTGATTGAGCGAGGGGATGTCGACGCCTTCGTTCATGATATCGACCGAGAAAATGTACTCGAGCTCGCCGGCTTCAAGTCGGCTGATCGCGGCATCGCGGACCTCATCGGGATCTTGACCGCTAATCGCAACCGTTCGATATCCGAGAGCGTTGAATTTGCGTGACAGTTCCTTGGCCTCGGCGTTTCGATTGCAAAAAATTAAGCCCCTGCGATTGCTTTTGGTGACGCTATATTCTTCGATCTTCTCGGTGATATGACGCACGCGCTCGTCGGACGTTAAGCGCCCGAACAGGGCGATATCTTCGACCGTTTCGTCGTCAATCTCCAGATCGTGAATGCCAAAATAATGGAAGGGGGCAAGCATCTCCTCGGCCAAAGCGTCCTGCAGCGTGATCTGGAACGCGATGACGTGATTGAAAAGAGCGAAGACGTCATAGCCGTCGGTGCGATTGGGTGTAGCGGTCATGCCCAGATAAAACCGAGGCGTAAAGTGCGACATGATGGATTGGTAACCCTGGGATCCCGTGCGGTGGGCCTCGTCGATGACGATGTAGTCGAACTCATCGGGACGGAAATCGCTCAGATGTTTGGCGACCGAAGAACACATGGCAAACACGCAGGTAGCATTGCTTATATTCTTGCCAGTTTGATAGGTGTCGAACGTATAGGTACTACCTAAGAGGCGTTCGTAGCTTGCGCGGGAGGCGTCGATAATGCGCCGGCGGTGCGCAAGAAAGAGGACGCGCCGGGGTTTAGTTGCGAGCACGTCGAACGCCGAAAGGAAGGTCTTGCCGGTGCCGGTTGCCGAGACCAGCAGGGCGCGGGTCTCGCCCTTGCGGTGGATTACGCCGAGCGCCTCAAGGGCGCGCTGCTGCATTTTATTGGGCTTGATTTCTTCGAGGTCATTCTGCACCGGCGTTTCCGCAGATCTGAATGTCGGTTTCGATTTGGGCTTTGGCGGACGTGCCGATCGATATGCGGCATAGTTCTCAATCCAGTCTTGGGAAAGCAAAACAGTTGAGGTGTCGTTCCACAACGAATTGAACTCGCCCCTCAGTTCGCCGAGTAAGCGGCTGTTATCGACAGTCTGATACAGCACGTTCCATTCTTTATTACAGGTGAGGGCGGTCTGCGTCATGTTCGAGCTGCCGATGATGACCGTGCTGGTTTCGCCCTTATCAAAAATATATCCCTTGGCATGCAAATTACCTTGGAATACGCGAACTTCCATGTTGTCGTATTCCAGGAGCTTGCGAAACGCATCGGGTGAGTTGAAGTTGAGATAGGTGGACGTGAGCAGCCTGCCCTTAATGCCACGCTGTTTGAGCTCCTGGAACGCCTCGACCAGGATTTGGAGACCGCCGTCTGCAACAAACGCTACGCAAAAGTCAAAGGAGCTGCAGGTTGAGAGCTGCTCTTTGATAACGGATAGTAGTGTTCCGCCTGTCGCCTTCGAGTTGGCGATGAGCTTGGGTGAATCGTTCTCGCGTGCAAGCGAGTCGAATTCAATATCAATCTGCTGCTGCGTAGTCATCCCGGCCAAACCTTTCGAAAGACTATGTTGGCGCCAGGATAACAGATCGATCGTTCGTGTTTTGGGCATATGACGGTATTGATTGCCGGCTTTGGTCTGAGGGGCGCGGTTTCTCCATTGATGTCCGCACGGCATGTGACACTTACCCTGCCGCCCTGCTCTGCCGCGGCGGCATGTACCCAAACAACGGCCCTCTAAGGAGTCCGATATTGATGAGTGATAACACCAAGCATCTCGCAAAGAAGTGCGTTAAGGACGCGGGGCCGTGCCTCGCGCTGTGCGTGGTCGGCGCAGCGGTCGCGCTGTTGGCTGTTCTGGGACCATTCGACGTGCTCCGAAGTGCCAACTCTCTGCACGTTTGCATGGCTCTTGCCGGCGCTATGATGACCGGCGGCGTGCTCGATCTGATTTTTTGGGTGCTTGATCCGTTTGGATGGAAGAACGAGGGGTAAGCCCTAAGGGATGGAAGGGCTGGAACGGTTGGCTTAGTGATCGTGCAGAATGTGGACTAGCTACTTACGGGGAAGCGGTGATCCGATGACGGTCTATGTGACGGGCGATATTCACGGCGGCGTCGACATGCAAAAGCTGCGCGACTGGGATCTTGGGGATAGTCTGACGAGCGACGACCATCTGATTGTCGCGGGCGACTTTGGCTTTCCGTGGGATTTCTCTGCCGAGGAGTGCGCCGACATCGCTTGGCTGGAATCGCGTCCCTATACCGTGCTGTTCGTCGACGGCAATCACGAGCGTTTCGATCACTGGGCGGAGCGTCCCATGGAGCTGTGGCACGGTGGGCTAACGCAACGCCTGTCGGATACCTCTCCCATACGGCGCCTGACGCGCGGCGAGGTTTTTGAGCTCGACGGCTCAACGATCTTTACCATGGGCGGCGCCACGAGCGTGGATAAGGAATACCGCATTCCCTATTCCAGCTGGTGGCCACAGGAGCTGCCGGACGAGCGCAACTTTGAGGAGGCGCGGACAAAGCTCGACAGCGTGGGCTGGAAGGTTGACTACGTGGTCACCCATACCTGCTCTACGCGCATGCTTTCGCCCACGCTCTATCCTGCGCCCGGCTGGAATTGCCCCGACGTCGACCGACTTACAGCATTTTTCGATGAGCTGGAAGACCGCTTGGACTACAAGCGCTGGTACTACGGGCATTTTCATCGGGATGCCAACCCTGCCGAGCGCCATACCGTGCTCTACGACTGCATCGTTCGCTTGGGCGACGAACTCCAGCCCTGGGACGTTGCGTAGGGGCGAGGTATTTGGCTACTCGTCCGTTACAGCGATGTTCTTGCGGTGCGCGCGGATGACATTCCAGCTAAAGTGCTCGACCAGCTGCTCGGCAGAGCGCGGCGTGGTGTCCGGCGCGATGCCCGTTTGCCCGGCGAGCCATCCCAGCAGTGCCTCGGGCGTGCCAAAGCGTGCGCGTAGCTCGCCCAGGTCCAGATCGCGGTCGCGCTTGGAAAGGCGGCGGCCGTCTGGCGACACGAGCAGCGGAATGTGCGCGTAGTGCGGCGTGGGAAGTCCCAGCAGATGCTGCAGATAGATTTGGCGGGGCGTAGAGCCCAGCAGATCGCATCCGCGCACGACCTCGGTGACGCCCATGGCAGCGTCGTCGACCACCACGGCTAGCTGGTAGGCAAAAACGCCGTCGCTGCGGCGCACCAAAAAGTCGCCGCACTCGGTGGCGAGTGCCTCGCATTGGGCTCCGTACGTGCGGTCAACGAATTCGATCACGTCGCCGGCGAGGTCGTCGACGGCGGGCACGCGCAGGCGCGTGGCGGGAGCGCGCAGGGCACTGCGGCGGGCAACCTCCTCGGCAGAAAGGCCTCGGCAGGCGCCGCGGTAGATGGGCGTGCCGTCGCTGGCATGCGGCGCGCTCGCGGCGTGGAGCTCGGCACGCGTACAAAAGCAGGGATAGGTGAGGTCGGCGTCATTCAGCCGGCGCAAGGCGCTTTCGTACAGGTCCAGACGATCGTGCTGGTAGTAGGGGCCTTCGTCCCACTCAAGCCCTAGCCAGGCCAGGTCGTCAATCAATTGAGCGGCAAGTTCCGGGCGCTTGCAGCGATCGTCCAGATCCTCTATGCGTAACACGATGCTGCCGCCTTGGCTGCGGGCCGAAAGCCACGAGCACAGGCAGCTGAACACGTTGCCCAGGTGCATGCGGCCCGAGGGCGACGGGGCAAAACGGCCTACGACAGGTACGGGAACGGAGGCGGGCTGCATCGTTGGCGCGTTCGCGGCGGGCGTTGCTATGTTGCGTGCGTTGATATCCATGCGGACGAGTATAGCGCGGGGCGCGATGGGGAGGCGTCACTGTGGTCCGCAAGTTGTCGAGGCCCCGCATTGCGTATGGTGGGCCGCAGGCTCGGTGCTTTGATTCCTGTCGATCAACTCAGTACCTTAGACAACAGAAACCCCGGCAGCTCTTCGCAACTGCCGGGGTTTCCGCGGAAAAGGGGGACATGATCCTCGAGCGAACGGCAAAGGGGCAAACCGGTTTCGCTCAACTGTTTTATGCCCCTCGGCTGGCGGCTCAATCAGCGCGTGCCGCGCCCACACAAAGCTGCTACACCTGTGACGGAGCTGTGAAGTGGTATCTATTGCTGGCGCGGGCCATGCCAAGGGCGTCCCTCATGACTAGTCATTTAAGAACGTCCCCAATGATTAGCTGCTGGCGGCAGGCATGACTTTCATCCCGTTTGGCGCTCCGGTCGCCTAGATGTTCGTCATGTGTACCCGCAAACGTGGGACAATGGCGCTGTTGGTTTTACAGACAAAGGATGTGCCTATGAACGCCCCCGTTGCCAATGCTTGTCGGCAGCGCTGCCTGCTTGCGCGATTTGCTTCCATTTGCGCACTCGTCGCGTGCGTGCTGCTGCTGTTGCCCGCCGTTGCACGTGCCGACGGGTATTCCATGACCCAAACCTATATCGGTGCCACGGTTGAGGCCGATGGATCGCTGACCGTTGTCGAGGGACGCCAGTTTGATTTCGACGACGACATCAACGGCGTGTATTGGGATATCAATACGGGCACCAACCAGCAGGGTGGTACGGCGGGTGTCGACGTGCTGAGCGTCGAGGAAGATGATGCCGCGTTTAGCAGGGTTGACTATGCAAACAAAGGCGACAACGGCGTCTATACGGTTGAGCAGTCCGACGGCGGCGTAAAGATCAAGGTGTTCAGCCCCCACGAGAGTGGCGACAGCGCGATCTATTACGTGAGCTACACCATGACCGGTGCGGTTATGAACTGGTCCGATACCGCCGAGCTTTACTGGAAGTTTGTGGGCGACGGCTGGTCTGCGGACTCCGATGACGTCGAGATGGAAGTTTACTTCGCAAATGCCGCTGCCGGAACGGCGGCCGTCAAGGGCGATAACTTCCGTGCATGGGGCCACGGTCCGCTCACGGGCGACGTGTCGCTCGACGCGGACGAGCCCATGGTCACCTATACCATACCCTGCGTGCATCAGGGTGAATTCGCCGAGGCGCGCATCGCCTTCCCCAGCGATTGGGTGCCACAGCTCGCCGCCTCGGGCAAGGAACGCATGTCGACAATTCTGAGCGAGGAGAAGGCGTGGGCCGAGGAGGCCAACGCCCGCCGCGCTCACGCCCGCATGATCGCCAATGCACTTGCCGTGGTTAGCGTTGTCGCGGCGGTGGCCTTTACCGGCACAATCGTCGTGCTCAAGTTGCGCAAGCGCAAGCCCAAACCGCTGTTCCAGGACGAATATTTCCGCGACGTGCCCTCGGCCGACCATCCCGCCGTGCTTTCGGCCCTCATGAGCTGGAACGAGGTGCCCGATCAGGCATATATCGCCACGCTCATGAAGCTCACCGACGATCGCGTGATTAAGTTAGAGGAGGCAATCGCGACCAAGGGCAAGAAGGGCCTGCTCCGTCGCGAAAAAGAGGAGCAGACGTATCGTGTGACGGTGAGCGATGCGGGCTGGAAGTCGGCCAAGGGCATTGACCGCATGGTGCTCAAGGTCTTCTTTGCCGGTGCTAAGCCCGACGAGAACGGCGATCGCTCGCGCACGTTTGACGAGCTGCAACACTATGTTAAGCAGCACGCTACGCCCGTGGGCGACAAGCTCAAGGACTATCAGAGCACCGTTAAGGGCAAACTGGCCGATAGCGAGTACGTTGCCTCGGACGGCATTGTCGCAATGGTGTTTTGCCTGGTTCTTGGTACTCTGATCGCCTTTGTTCCCGTGGGATCCATCTTCTTTACCGACGGCGCACAGGTGAACATTGTCGCCGCGGTTATCTCGGTGCCGATTGTGCTGGTGGGTATTGGCGTGGGCCTTACGTTCCGCCGCCTTACGCCGGAGGGCGCCGAGGTGGCGGCTCGCTGCAAGGCGCTCAAGCATTGGCTCGAGGACTTCACGCGTCTAAAGGAAGCCGTCCCCGGCGATCTGGTGCTGTGGAATAAACTTCTGGTGATGGGTGCGGCGCTGGGCGTTTCCAAGGAAGTTCTGCGTCAGCTTGCCGAGGCCGTGCCGCCCGAGGTGCGCGAGGCCGACGGCTTCTACGACAATTACCCCTGCTACTGGTGGTACTACCATCACTACGGAAACCAGTCTCCGCTCGATTCGTTCGATGGCGTGTATCACGAGAGCATCCGTGAGCTGGCTTCGAGTTCCGATAGCTCGAGCGGCGGCGGCGGTGGTGGCTTCTCGGGCGGCGGGGGCGGCGGCGTCGGCGGAGGCGGCGGCGGAACGTTCTAGCGGTCCTAAATTATGGGATGGGCTTTTCTCGGCAGCCGTCGGGGAAAGCCCATCCCCTTTTTATGCGCCAAAATGCGCCGATCTTTTACTTTTGCCCACCGCTATTTGCAGAATCCTCTATAGGGTGATGCCAGCGAGGGTTTCGGTGACTCTTTTGTTCAAGACTGTCCCCGGCGACTAGTCATTTAAGAACGTCCCCAACGACTAGGTGTGGTTGCTGCCAAGGAGTGTCCCGGGGTGCCAGCACAAAGGGGATGTCCCTAACTGCCAGGTTTAAGCTGTTAGGTCGAGTTCGTAGAGGAAGCTTTCGCGCGGCATGTCGTGGCGGCGCTCTTCGCGGTTGGCGCGGTGCGTGGCCGTGCGCTTAAAGCCGTGCAGCTCGTAGAACTTCCACGAGCAGTTGGAGTCGGTATACAGGTGCGCTCTCGACGCTCCGCGCGAGGACAGGTGCGAGACCGCGGCATCGAGCAGAACCGAGCCAACGCCCAGGCCGTGGACATCGCGATCAACGGCAAGCAACGTGACCTCGTTGTCATGCGGCAGCGGGCTGCTCTCGAGCAGGCGGTTGTTGGTCCGAATGGTGGCGCGCACAAACGAGAGATACTCGGCACAGGCATCGGGCTCCAGCTCACGCATCTGCGACAGCAATGCGCGTTCGGTATCCATCCAATGCTCCTTAACGGTGGCGCCGCTGCTTTGCCCCGCACGTGCGAGTGCAATGCCGCGCGCCTGGCCGTCGATTACGGCGACCTGCGAAAACGTCGAGGAAGAAAGGCAATAGGCGAGGTCGCACGCGGCCTCAAGGCGGTTGTACTCTTCGTTATCCGAATTGTTATGCCAAAGCTGCTGCAAGATCAGTGCGATGGCGTCGAAGTCTTCGGTATCAAACGGTCGGTAGAGAACCCGCGAGACCATGGTGCCTCTTTCTATTGCGGATGCATATCGAGCACAGTTCTACCATGCCATTGGCATCTAATTATGGTGCCCCTGTGTTCCATCAACTCACCGTGCCTAGTGCCGCTCCTGCAACCCCCGCTCGCAAGCTTTTTCTGCACATGCGCCCGTTACGGGGTGCATCGATGCGCTCGATGCGCTACATTGAATCAGTATTTTCAATGCCGCTGCGCGAGCGCTGCAGATCGACGTATCACCGACTCACAGAGCACGGCGGCGTACCAGACAGGAGGACTGCATGGGATCTGATGTGAAGATCGCACGCGCGTTGATCTCGGTTACCGATAAGACGGGCGTCGTCGATTTCGCACGGACGCTGGTTGACGACTTTGGCGTCGAGATCATCTCTACGGGCGGCACGGCTCGTGCCATCGAGGACGCGGGCGTTCCCGTAACCCCCATCGAGGAGTTCACGGGCTATCCCGAGATGATGGACGGCCGCGTCAAGACGCTGCACCCCAAGGTTCACGGCGCGCTGCTGGCTCGCCGCGATTCCGAGCAGCACATGCAGGAGGCAGCTCAGCACGGCATTAAGCTGATCGACCTGGTCGTCGTCAACCTGTACGAGTTCGAGAAGACCGTCGCCAACCCCGAGGTCACCTTCGCGGATGCCATCGAGCACATCGATATCGGTGGCCCCTCCATGCTTCGCTCTGCCGCCAAGAACGCCGCGAGCGTTACCGTCATCTCCGACCCGGCCGACTATGATGCCGTCCTGGCCGAGATGCGCGAGACCGGTGGCTGCACCACGCTTTCCACCCGTCGTCGCCTGCAGGTGAAGGTCTACCAGACCACCGCCGCCTACGACACGGCTATCTCCCGTTGGCTTGCTGCCCAGGCAAGCGACGTGGCGGACACCTCTGCCAAACTCGAGGTCTCGCTGGAGAAGGTCGACGACCTGCGCTATGGCGAGAATCCTCAGCAGAAGGCTACGGTCTACCGCTTTGCCGATGGCTGCGAGAACTCCGCGAGCTCGCAGTTCCCGCTCGTGGGCTCCGAGCAGATTCAGGGCAAGCCGCTCAGCTACAACAACTATTTGGACGCCGATGCCGCTTGGAACCTGGTTCGCGAGTTCGACGAGCCTGCCTGCGTGATCCTCAAGCATCAGAACCCCTGCGGCTCCGCCGTTGCCGAGGACATCACGGCTGCCTACGACCGCGCCTTTGCCTGCGATCCCAAGAGCGCTTTCGGCGGCATCATCGCCTGCAACCGCGAGGTTCCCTTTGAGCTGGTTGAGCACTTTGCCGATCAGAACAAGCAGTTCGTCGAGGTCATCATCGCCCCGAGCTACACCGCCGAGGCGCTCGAGCGCATGGCCAAGCGCCCCAACCTGCGCGTGCTGGCTACCGGCGGCGTGGACCACGGCGCCAAGGTGGAGCTGCGCTCCATCGACGGCGGCATGCTGGTGCAGGAGGTCGACCACGTGATCGAGGATCCCGCGACCTTTACGTTCCCCACCGACCGCAAGCCCACCGATGCCGAGATGGCCGAGCTTGAGTTTGCCTGGAAGGTCTGCAAGGGCGTCAAGTCCAACGCCATCCTGGTCTCCAAGGGTAAGGCCGGCATTGGCATGGGCCCGGGCCAGCCCAACCGCGTTGACTCCGCACTGCTTGCCTGCGAGCGCGCCGAGGACTTCTGCGAGCGCGAGGGCGTGGAGAAGGGCGGCTTTGCCTGCGCAAGCGACGCGTTCTTCCCGTTCCGCGACAACGTCGACGTGCTTGCTGAGCACGGCGTGACCTGCATCATCCAGCCCGGCGGCTCCAAGCGCGACGACGAGAGCATCCAGGCCTGCAACGAGCATGGCATCGCAATGGTCTTCACGGGCGCTCGCCACTTCCGCCATTAATGATCGTTACGCGGTTTTACCAAACCGCGTAACTGCTCGACGCTGCGCCGGCCCCAAGCACCTCATCTCGCCGCTCAAACCGTCGCTCGCGTACAGAAGTACGCGTCGCTCCTCTTTCGCGGCGACCTGAGGCACTTGGGTCCGGCTCGCTGGCTTATGCTCCACCAGCGGTATTGGCTCGCCCCGAACTAAAGCTATCTATTGCCGCCCGTGCCGGTTGGTGCAGGCGGCTTTTTTGGGTATAACGGTGCGGTGTATGTTTTTGAGAAAGGTTGGATATGGCCGTTGTGGATGATGCCGAGCTGTTTGGCAA
The DNA here is from genome assembly GCF_052065455.1 of Collinsella sp. HCP28S3_E9. Taxonomy (NCBI): domain Bacteria; kingdom Bacillati; phylum Actinomycetota; class Coriobacteriia; order Coriobacteriales; family Coriobacteriaceae; genus Collinsella; species Collinsella sp. HCP28S3_E9. The sequence continues at coordinate 102,118 of NZ_JBQHTZ010000006.1, read as the reverse complement.
TGCCGAGGACCAGCGTGCGTACGAGGACTTTTGCGCCAATCAGGAGGCGGTCGAGAAGTTTACGCTCGACAAGCCCGCGCTTGTCTGCCGTTGGCGTATGTCCAACAAAAAGGTGCCCATGCTCAACCGTCACATTCGTGCGCTGTCCGAGCGCCTGGTGCAGGGCGAGCCGCTCACCCATAACATGCTCAGCTGGGCCAAGCAGCACGTTGAGTGGTCGCTTGCCGAGGGCGATTACACCGCGCGCGACGGCGTGCTCATGCTGGTGATCGACGTTAACGGCAATGCCGCCATGACGGTGGGGGAGTACGAGCCGCTGGCCGATACTTCGGCCAAGGCGCTGCGTGCCCGCTCCGCCGAGGCCCGCTCCGAGGCCGACGAAACCGGCGTGGCGCCCGAGCTGCTCGCCGCCGTCAACAACGGCGAGCTGGTCTTTGTGGCACCGGCGGACGAGTGCCTGTGTGGCACGGCGACGCTTATCGAGCAGCTGGCCCAGACCAAGGGCATCCCGGTCACGCGCGTGGACATTCCCGCGCAGCTCAAGGGCGCGCTGTTCCTGGTGAGTGACGAGCACGGCGTGGTTCCTGCCGCCGAGACGGACGCCGTCGAGTCCGACGCCGCTACGGTTGCCTTCTTTGCCGAAGGCTACGAAAAGCTCCGTGCCTGCCGCTAAATGATTTTCCTGGGACGGGGATTTAATAATCATTTGATCCTCGCTCCCGTTGCGAGCGAGGGGCGAGCCAAACGCTTTCGTTCGCGAACAGTTCTGTCACCTTGGTGCCTCGCGAGGCACGCACCTGCGGCTCCGCGGTCATAATGGGGCAAGACAACCAAGAGGGGAGCGGAATCCATGGCGCTGATCTATGTCGTTGAGGACGACGAGCGCATTCGTCGTGAGCTTGTCGACATCCTTGCCCGCGCCGGGTTTGAAATCGAGGCCTGCGAATCGTTTGAGCATGTCTCGCGCGATATCCTTGCCGCCGCGCCCGACCTGGTGTTGCTTGACCTCACGCTTCCCGTCAAGGACGGCCAACATATCTGCCACGAGGTTCGCCACGAATCCGAGGTTCCTATCATCGTCCTCACGTCGCGCACGACCGAGATCGACGAGGTCATGGCCATGACGCTTGGCGCGGACGACTTTGTTCCCAAGCCTTACAGCGCCCGTGTGCTCGTGGCGCACATCAATGCGTTGCTGCGCCGCACCGCGGCGGCGGGCGATCGCAGCACGCTCGTCCACAAGGGGCTGGAGCTCGACCTCGCCCGCTCCATGGTCACCAATACGGCAACCGGCGACAGTACCGAGCTCACCAAAAACGAGCTGCGTATCCTCTCGCTGCTCTTGGGCCGCGCGGGCAAGATTGTCTCGCGCTCGGCTATCATGCAGGACCTGTGGGACTCCGACGCCTTCGTGGACGACAATACGCTCACCGTCAATATCAACCGCCTGCGCACCACGCTCGAAAAAATCGGCATCAAGGGGTATTTGACGACGCATCGCGGCCAAGGCTATTCGGTCTAGGAGCCGGTTATGTCGTTTGCCAAGTTCTTTAAAGATGCACTGCTTTCCGTTGCCGTGTGGACCTGCGGCGTGCTGCTGAGCTGTTTTGTACTGACGGTCGCCGGCGCCCCGGCATCCATCGTGGTCGTGGCGGTCGGTGTGTCCTTTATCTTTGGCATGCTGGGCATCGTGATCGAGTACGTGCGCCGTCGTCGTTTTCTGTGCCAGCTGGAGCGCGCGGCAGAGGAGCTGGGGAGCCCCGCATGGGTGCAGGAGATGGTGCAATGCCCGACCTATGCCGAGGGCGAGCTCGAATATGAGGTCTTGCGCCGGGTGGGCAAAGCCGCTTGCGACGAGGTGGCGGAAGGCCGGCGCCAGACCGATGACTACCGCGACTATATCGAGAACTGGGTCCACGAGGCCAAGCTGCCCCTGGCGGCGGCTCATCTGATTTTGGAAAACCTGGACGGCAGCGAAGACGACCTGTCGCGCGTGGATGAACTGGGTCGCGAGCTGGCTCGCGTGGAGCGCTATATCGATCAGGCGCTGTACTATGCGCGCTCGGAAGTCGTAGAGCGCGACTACCTGATTCGCCGCTGGGGTCTCAAGAGCTTGGTGACGGGCGCGATTAAAGCCAATGCGCGCGAGCTCATTGCGGCGCACGTGGCTCCGGTGTGCGAGAACCTCGACTTTGAGGTGTTCACCGACGAGAAATGGCTCGAGTTTATTCTGGGCCAGCTCATTCAGAACAGCATTAAATATGCGCGTGAGGACGGCGCGAAGATTGTGTTTTCGGGTGCGTTGCTGGACGAGGGCCTGGCAAACGAGCGCATCGAGCTTACCGTCGCGGACAACGGCTGCGGCGTGAGCGCGGCTGACCTGCCGCGCGTGTTCGAGAAGGGCTTTACCGGCGATAACGGCCGCACCACCAAACGCGCAACGGGCATCGGCCTCTACCTGGTGGCGCGCCTGTGTTCCAAGATGGGCATCGACGTCACCGCGGCATCCGACTCCGGCGAAGGCTTTGTCGTAACATTCGCTTTCTCGACCAACAAGTTTCAATACTTCGAGTAGTCGGGCCGTCTTGTGGTGCGGATGGCTATGTTCCCGAGCGTGAACATGGCTATGAGGCTCTAAAAAAATCACCCAAAAAAATGTGCCGCCCAACCAGGGCGGCACGCCATCTCTCTATTCAGCTAACTCGCTGAAGTACGGTGACGAAGGCGCAAGGCCGGGAGGGGTTATCTAAGCCGACATCCCGCAGCCGCGAAGCGGCGAGGACGTCGGCGTGATAACCCCGCAGGCCTTGCGCCGGCGGGAAGGAACCTACTTCACGACCAGAATGTCGCAGTCGGTGTTGCGCAGCAGGAATGTCGAAATCGAACCCAGGAGCGCATACTTGATCGAGGAAAGGCCACGAGCGCCGCAGAGCACCAGATCGGGCTTGACCACGTCGAGCATCTCGTCCTTGAGCGTCTCGCGAATACGGCCGGCGCGAATCATGACTTCGACCTCGGGAATGTTGGGATTAGCCTTGGCCTCTTCGAGCTGCTTGGCGATGGAGTTCTTAAAGGCCTCCTCCAGGCCGTTGACCAGATCGACCGGATAGGAACCGGCGCTCTCGAGCGCCGTGGAATCGATGACGTGACCGATGATCAGCTTGGCGCCATTGTTTGCGGCGACCTTGATAGCGCGTGTGAGCACAAAATCCTGCTGCTCAGTACCGTCGAGTGAAACAAATACCTTGGTATAGCCCTCGTTCATGGTTTCCTCCTTGGTCTATCGCACGGGCGCGGGGCTCGTGCATCGGACGACGTGTTGGCCGCCGGACACTTTAGCTTGTTGCAGTTATACCCAAGGATTTCGGTTTGACCGCTCGCAATTCTGTGAACGGGCGAGATTTTTGGTAAGGGTGGGCGCGGCCGCGGCCGAACGGTTGATAATGGGACATCGCCCGCAACCGTCCGCAGAACAACTATCGGCGGGTGAAAAACGAGGGGGTCCCTTTGGATATCATCGAGCTTCTAAAATCTGCCTTCATGGGCCTGGTCGAGGGCATCACCGAATGGCTGCCCGTTTCGTCGACGGGCCACATGATCTTGGTGGACGAGTTCGTCAAGATGAATGTGAGCGAGACATTCTGGAATATGTTCCTGGTCGTGATTCAGCTTGGCGCCATTTTGGCCGTTTGCGTTCTGTTCTTCTACGACTTAAATCCGTTCTCGCCCAGCAAGGGCAAGGAGGGTCGTCGCGACACCTGGGTGCTGTGGGGCAAGATTGTGCTTGGCTGTATTCCCGCCGCGGCGATCGGTCTGCCGCTCAACGACTGGATGGAGGAGCATTTCTATAACGCCCCCGTCGTGGCGCTGGCGCTCATCGTGTACGGCGTGTTGTTTATCGTGATTGAGAACTGGCGTGCGAGTAAGCGCGAGAACGCCGCTCTTGCCGATTCGTTTGGTTCGTGTGCTGTGGTGGCGGGCGGGCGTCCCGCCGGTGCACACTTCGCGGCTCCTGCGGCGGATATTACCGAAGACAATGACAATGACGAGGATTTGGACTTTGGATCCATCGCCACGCTCGAGGACCTGAGCTGGAAGACCGCATTGGGTATCGGTTGCTTCCAGGTGCTTTCGCTGATTCCGGGCACATCACGCTCCGGCTCTACCATTATCGGCGGCCTGCTGCTGGGCTGCACGCGCTCGGTGGCGTCCAAGTTCACGTTTTTCCTGGCCATTCCCGTTATGTTTGGCGCGAGCGCGCTCAAGCTGGTCAAGTACTTCGTTAAGGGCGGTACGTTTGGCACCAACGAGATTGCCATTCTGGGCGTGGGCTGCGTCGTGGCCTTTGTGGTTTCGCTTATTGCCATCAAGTGGCTCATGGGCTTCGTTCGCCGTCACGACTTTAAGTGCTTTGGCGTCTACCGCATTATTCTGGGCATCGTGGTGCTCGCGTACTTCTTTGTTCTGGAGCCTATGCTCGGCCTGTAACTTGGTTGACGCTGCGCGGCGGCCAGAGCGCGGCGCACGGAGTCGTGGTGTGATTTGCGTCGGTGTCCGCGCGGCTCGGTATACTGGTACGGCTCAAACTATGGCGCCGCCCGCAGGCGCGCCGTCCGTCAGATGAGGAGTCGCCCATGACCCAGCCCTTGCCCTGGGAAAAGAACGCCGCGGTACCCGTGCCGCCCGCGCCGGAACCCGTGCCGCTCGATGCATACATCGCCCCCGCTGCGCCGGAGCCCGAGCTCGTTCCGCTCGACATCTACGACGCTCCCGCGCCGGCACCCAAGCCCGTCAAGCCGCTCGTCGACATCGACAGCCTTAATCCCGCCCAGCGCGAGGCCGTCCTGACCACCGAGGGCCCGTTGCTGGTCCTCGCCGGCGCAGGCTCGGGCAAGACTCGCGTCCTGACCTTCCGCATCGCGCATATGCTCGGCGACCTGGGTGTTAAGCCTTGGCAGGTTCTTGCCATCACGTTTACCAACAAAGCCGCGGCCGAGATGCGCGAGCGTCTGACGGCGCTCATTCCCAGCGGTACCCGCGGCATGTGGGTGTGCACCTTCCACGCCATGTGCGTGCGCATGCTGCGCGAGGACGCCGACCTGCTGGGTTACACCGGTCAGTTCACCATCTACGATGACGATGACTCAAAGCGCATGGTGCGTGACATTATGCAGGCGCTCGGCATCGAGCAAAAGCAGTTCCCCATCAACATGATTCGCAGCAAGATCAGTTCGGCCAAAAACGCCATGATCGGCCCCGAGGACATGCTCAAATCCGCCGATAGCCCCAACGACAAAAAGGCCGCGCAGGTCTACCTGGAGCTGGAGCGCCGCCTGCGCGCCGCCAACGCGATGGACTTCGACGATTTGCTCGTGCGCACACTCGAACTGCTGCGCACCCGCCCCGAGGTGCTCGACAAGTACCAGGAGCGCTTCCGCTACATTAGCGTCGACGAGTATCAGGACACCAACCACGTCCAGTACGAAATCGCCAACCTTCTGGCCGCCAAGTACCAAAACCTCATGGTTGTGGGCGACGATGACCAGTCCATTTACAGCTGGCGTGGCGCCGACATCACCAACATCTTGGACTTTGAGCAGGACTTTAAAAACTGCAAGACCGTTAAGCTCGAGCAGAACTACCGCTCTACGGGCCATATCCTAAACGCCGCCAACGCCGTGGTGCGCCACAACTCGCAGCGCAAGGACAAGCGCCTGTTTACGGCTGAGGGCGATGGCGAGAAGATTCAGGCCTTCCAGGCGAGCGACGAGCGCGACGAGGGCCGCTGGATTGCCGGTGAGATCGAGAAACTGCATGCCAAAGGCACGAGCTACGACGATATCGCCGTGTTTTATCGCACCAACGCCCAGTCGCGTATTCTCGAAGATATGTTTCTGCGCGCGGGCGTGCCCTACAAGATCGTGGGCGGCACTCGATTCTTCGACCGTGCCGAGATTCGCGACGTCATGGCCTACCTCAAGATGATCGTGAACCCGGCCGACGAGATGAGCGTCAAGCGCGTCATCAACACACCGCGCCGCGGCATTGGCTCCACCTCAATCCAAAAGATCGAGCAGCTGGCACGCGACAACCGTTGCTCGTTCTTCCAGGCTTGCGAGATCGCGTGCGCCGAAACCGGCATGTTTAGCGCCAAGGTGCGCAACGGCCTGTCGAGCTTTGTCTCACTGGTGCGCGAGGGCCGCCGCATGGACGGCGAGCTCAAGGACGTTGTCGAGATGATCGTCGATAAGACGGGCCTTCTGCAGGCGTTTCGCGCCGAGGGCACCATGGAATCTGAGAGCCGCGCCGAGAACATCCAGGAATTTCTGGGCGTTGCGGCGGAATTTGAGGAGACGCACGAGGATATCGAGGGTACGCTCGAGAGCCTAGAAGAGCTGCGCGCAGCCGGTGTTGCCGACGTGCCTGCCGGCGCCGAGCCCGAGCCCGTCGTGGTGAGCGTGTCTGCGCCCGAACCGGGGCCATCTGCCCCGGCATCCTCGTTTGAGGCACTCGTCGGCGCCCGTGACGCCGCGGGCTCCAATCCGCTCGATGGCTTGGCCGCTCCGGCGCTGTCTCCGCAGGATGCCCTGGCCGCCGCCATCGCAGGCAACGCGTATGCCGCGCCGACGGAGCTGTCGGCGGGTGCCGTGCATGCCGGCGAGATCGAGCGTACCTACGGTCCGCTCACCTGTAAGGCGCTGCCGGCACTCATGGAGTGGCTGGCCTTGCGCTCCGACTTGGATTCCCTGGCCGGCGAGACGCATGCCATTACCATGATGACCATCCACTCCGCCAAGGGCCTGGAGTTTCCGGCGGTGTTCGTGGCCGGCATGGAGGAGGGTATCTTTCCGCACGTCCACGACTTTGGTGGCAGCGATGATCCGGGCAAGCTCGAGGAGGAGCGTCGCCTGGCCTACGTCGCCATCACGCGTGCCCGCAAACGCCTGTTCTTGACCTATGCGGCCACGCGTCGCACCTACGGTTCGACCTCCGCCAACCCGCGTTCGCGCTTTCTCAACGAGATTCCGTTTGAGGATATCGAGTTTAGCGGTATCGGTTCTGCCGGTTTTGAGGGCACGGGCTGGGAGAAGCGCGGCGACCGTCGCGGCACCTTTGGCTCGGGCACGGGTTCGGATATGTATGGCGGCAAGGTGTTTGGTTCGCATACGCGCTCGACCGGCGGTTCCGGTTCGCGCGGCGGATCGAGCTTCGACGATTTCTTTGGCGGCAGCAGCTACGGGACCGAGCGCCATCGTGGGGTCTCGCCCGACGCCGGTCGCGTTGCCTCGACCTTTGGCTCGGGCGCACCGCGAGCCAAAAAGCCGTCGTCTAAGGTGTCCCCGACAGTGGAGCGCAAGGTCGATCGCGCCAGCGCGTCGCAGGACTTTGCCGCGGGCGATACCGTGAGTCATAAGACTTTTGGCACGGGTACCGTGATCTCGGTCGCTGGAGACATGATCGAGGTCCAATTCGAAAAGACCGGCCAGACCAAAAAGCTTATGAAGGGCTTCGCTCCGATCGTCAAGCTGAATGCCTAACTGCGAGGTTGACCGGGCGCGCCGGGGGCTTTGGTCGCCTGCTCGGACAGTCCTGCTCGCACGGAGAGCACATTAAGTGCTCTCCGGCTCGTGCGGAACTCGCGATCGACCAAAGCCCCCGGCGCGCCCTCTTCCTTGTGGCGTTTTGGCCTGCAGCTTGCGAACGTCGCTCTGCTCGTTCGCTTTTTGATCTGGAGAACCGGGTGGGCTGATAGATAGATACGAGTAGGGGCTCTTCCGTACATGGTCGGGAGAGCCCCTTATTACGTTTCGGTTGTTGGCGCGACCTAGAGGTGGCTGATAATCAGTTCCATCTGGCCTTCGAGGTCAATGGAGCTGACGGTGCTGGGTGCCAGCAGATGGCTTCCCTTGTGGACGGGGTCGCCGCAGACGGTGCCTTCGCCGTCGATGACCGACAGGCACATGAAGGGCCAGCGCTGCTCCAAGGTCTTGCTGCCGTCGACGCGTACGCGATCGACAGTGTAGCAGGAGCAAGACTCGAGCTCGGTTACGCCGTTCACCTCGGGCGCGGCCACCGTGCCGTCGGTCGGAGCCTGAGCATCAAAGTCGATGCAATCGAGGCTCTGCTCAATGTGCAGCGGACGCAGTTTGCCATCGGTGCCGGGACGGTCGTAGTCGTACAGGCGATACGTCACGTCGCTTGACTGCTGCGTCTCCAAAATGAGCGTGCCGGTCTTGATGGCATGCACGGTACCGGAATCAATCTGGAAAAAGTCGCCCTTGTGGATCGGCAGTACGTTGAGCATGTCGTCCCAGCGGCCGTCCTCGATCATCTGCGCGGCCTCGGCGCGGTCATGCGCGCGCTGGCCGACGATGATTGTGGCGCCGGGCTCGCAGTCCAGCACATACCAGCACTCGGTTTTGCCCAGGCTGCCGTTCTCGTGCTTGGCAGCGTACTCGTCGTTGGGATGAATCTGGATCGAAAGGTCGTCCTTGGCGTCCAGAATCTTAATGAGCAGCGGGAACTCCTTGCCCTCGCACCTGCCAAAGAGCTCGCGGTGCTCGGCCCACAGCCACGACAGCGTGTGGCCTGCATACGGGCCTTCCGCAATCTGGCAGTCACCGTTGGGGTGGGCCGAGATGGCCCAACACTCACCGATGGGACCCTCGGGAATGTCGTAACCAAATACGGTTTCGAGTTGACGGCCACCCCAGATCTTCTCGTGGAAGATCGGCGTCAGTTTAATCAAATCGGACATATTCATACCCCATTGTGTTGCGCGGGCGTTGCACAAACAGCTCAAAACGAGCGCCCGCATGACTACAAAAACCTATACCAACGTTACGTTGTGCAACTCAAAGCGGTCGCCAACGTTGCGCGAGACCGAATACTCAAAGGCCGCGCCGCTGTCCAAAAAGCCAATCTGGTTGAGCTCGAGCAGGGGAGAGCCAGGTTTGGTGTCCAGGCGCTCGGCTTCTTCCTCGGTTGCTGCCACGGCGCGAATGGTACGGTGGAAGCTCGAGATCTTCAGCCCACATTGCTCGCGGACAAAGCGGTAGACCGATCCGTACAGGTCCTTCCTTTTAAGGCCCGGAATCAGCTCGAGGGGCATGTAGGTGTACTCGATAACGATGGGCTTCTCATCGGCCTGACGCACGCGCACGATGTGATAGGCGAAGTCATCCTCGGCAATTCCCAGCTGGGCTGCGATGTCCGCTGGTGGATTAACAATCGAGAAATCATAGACCACCGAGGTCACCTTCTCCCCGCGGTGCTCATACGAAAAGCCCTGGGCACGGTCGTTTTTGCCCTGGAAAAACGCTTGGCCGGGAAGCCCCGCCGTGTCCTTAACGTAGGTACCCGATCCACGACGGCTGGTAACAAGACCTTCCTCGGTGATTTGCTCGATAGCTCGTTTGACGGTGATTTTGGAAACGCTATAGAGCTCGCAGAACTCAACGACGGTGGGAAGCTTGTCGCCTGGTTTAAGAGCGTTATCCTCAATACTTCGACGAATATCTGCAGCTATCGCCTCGTATTTGGGAATCATGGGACCTCCTTTCCAACTTGATTGAGTATAAAAGAAAGTATACTCAACACCTAAGTATCCCTATTGAGTCATTGAAAAGTTCGATAGATATATTACTAAAAGTCGCTTTGCGCTAAAAATAAAAGCGCTCTAAATAAATATACATTCGAATAATGTCGTGTTGAGAAATCTAATCGGTCCGAGGACGGGGCCGAACCGATTTAGCACCCAGCGAAACGAATCCTGTATTCTGCATTTCCCCAGATAAAACCTACCAAAACAAACCTGTCCCTTTTTGGTAGGTTTTTGCCTTGGGAGCGGTACCATACAGACAATGTTTAAACGAGAAAGGCGGGCCCCTATGGAACCTAAGCAGTACTACATCGGCATCGACGTCGGCGGCACTTCGGTTAAGGAGGGCCTGTTCGACGGGGATGGCAACCTGCTTGCGAAGGTCAGCGTGCCCACGCCTCCCATCGTTGACGCTGCGGGCTTTGCCGCGGTGACCGAGGCTATCGACCAGGTGGTCGCCAAGGCACAGATTCCGCGCGCCTTTGTGGCGGGCATTGGCCTTGCTGTTCCGTGCCCCATTCCGGCAGCGGGCGATGCCAAGGTCAAGGCCAACATTGCCATTAACCTGCCCGAGTTGAAGATCGCCATTCAGGAGCACTGCCCCGATGCGGTCGTTAAGTACGAGAACGATGCCAACGCCGCTGCCATGGGCGAGGCTTGGCTCGGTTCTGCCAAGGACGTGCAGAATGTGGTGATGGTCACCATCGGTACCGGCGTGGGCGGCGGCGTTATCGTCAACGGCGATGTGGTGTCGGGTGTTGTGGGCGCTGGCGGCGAGATTGGCCATATGTGCCTGAATCCGGCTGAGGAGCGCACTTGCGGCTGCGGCGGCCATGGCCACCTGGAGCAGTATTCCAGCGCCACCGGCGTGGTGAGCAACTACCTTGCCGAGTGCAAGAAGGCGGGCGTCGAGCCCATCGAGCTCACCGGCCCCTCCGATTCCAAGGACGTGTTCCAAGCCTGCCGCGAGGGTGATAAGCTCGCGCTGGCCGCGGCCGATACCATGGCCGACTATCTCGGCCGTGCCCTGGCGCTTATTGCCAACGTGGTCGATCCCGAGATGTTCCTGATCGGCGGCGGCGCCTCCGCCTCGGCCGATGTCTACCTCGATAAGGTTCGCGAGTACTTCCAGCGCTACGCGCTCTCCGCCTCGCGCGAGACGCCCATTAAGGTTGCCTCGCTCGGAAACGACGCCGGCATCATCGGTTCTGCCTACGTAGCCCTGCGCGCTGCCGGTAAATAGCTGGTGCAAGGGGGCCAGGTTACTTTGCACCAACATGGTGCAAAAGGGACAGCCTTGGCCCCCATACCTGCCACAAAATATGCCGTGGCCCTTCCGTCCCCAAAGGCCAGCTGCCAGCGTGCTACCATAGCTACGTCTAATTACACATACCAAGTGGAGGATACCCATGGCAAACGTTCTTGTCTTTGGTCACCAGAACCCCGATAACGACGCCATCATGAGCGCCGTCGTTCTGTCTCAGCTGCTCAATCAGGTTGAGTATGCCGGCAACACCTATGAGGTCTGCGCTCTTGGTCAGCTTCCGGCAGAGTCCGCCAAGCTGCTCGCAGACGCCGGCATTGCCGAGCCCCGCATGATTGAGTCCGTCGAGGCCGGCCAGCTTGTCGTTCTCACCGACCACAACGAGTCCGCCCAGTCCGTCGCCGGCCTTAAGGACGCCACGGTCTTTGGCGTCGTTGACCATCACCGCATCGGCGACTTTGAGAGCGCCGGCCCGCTGCACTACATCTGCCTGCCCTGGGGTTCCAGCTGCACCATCGTCACTAAGCTCGCCGGCGTGCTCGGCGTTGAGCTTTCCGACGTTCAGGCCAAGCTGCTGCTCTCGGCCATGATGACCGACACGCTCATGCTCAAGAGCCCCACCACCACCGATGTCGACCGCGCCGTCGCCGCCAAGCTCGGCGAGCAGGTGGGCGTCGACCCGGTCAAGTTTGGCATGGAGGTCTTCCTCACCCGTCCGTCCGGCTCCTTCACCGCAGCCGAGATGGTCGGCAACGACATCAAGATGTTCGAGCCCGCCGGCAAGAAGCTGCTCATCGGCCAGTACGAGACCGTCGACAAGAGCCGTGCGCTCGGCATGATCGACGAGATCCGCGAGGCCATGCGCGCCTACGCCGCCGAGAAGGGTGCCGACGGCATCGTCCTGTGCATCACCGACATCATGGAGGAGGGCTCGCAGGTCCTGCTCGAGGGCGAGACCGAGGCCGCTCAGAAGGGCCTGGGCATTGCCGACGAGCACGACGGCGTCTGGATGCCGGGCGTCCTCTCCCGTAAGAAGCAGGTCGCTGCCCCCATCATGGCCGCCTGCTAGGTTTTGTAGCCTGCTACGACCGGACCGCGGACGCCCCGCGCTCCGGTCGTTTTTTGTGCGCGGGACCGCGTCCTCTATTGGACAGGGGCGCCCGTACCGTTGGGCAAATAATGTTCAACCTGTGGTTCCGCTTTTCGGCCACGCCTGCGTGCTTGTCGTGCAGGGTAGGCTAGATGCAAGCGTAATACGTTGGAGCGCGGTGCCGCCACTTGGGCGGGCCGTGCTTTTTTAAGACGGGAGCTTTCCCGTGAAAGGAGCCGCCCATGGCAGCAACTGAGCAGCTGTTCAACGTTCGTGAGCGCAAGCGCTTTGAACGTCATGACATCTGGGAGCGCATCGCCGAGAATGGCACGATTTCCGCCGCCGTCATGGTCATCGCCGCCATCGCCGCCGTTATCTGCGCCAACACCGATGTCTACGAGGCTATCCATCACTTTTTGGAGACCCCGCTGTATGTGGGTCTGGGCAACCTTACGGCTGGCCTCACCGTCGAGCTTTTCGTCAACGACTTTCTCATGGCGATCTTCTTTTTGTTGGTGGGCATTGAGCTTAAGTACGAGATGACGGTCGGCGAGCTCAAGAATCCGCGTCAGGCCATGCTTCCCATGCTGGCAGCCGTGGGCGGCGTCGTCGTTCCCGCCTGCATCTACCTGATCTTTAACCATGCCGGCGCCCGCAACGGTTGGGCCATCCCCATGGCAACCGATATTGCCTTTGCGCTGGGCGTGCTGTCGCTTTTGGGCAATCGCGTGCCCAACGGCGTGCGCGTGTTCTTCTCGACGCTCGCCATCGCCGACGACCTCATCTCCATCGCCGCCATCGCCATTTTCTACGGCCAGAGCCCCAGTCCGTTTTGGCTGGGTGCCGCTGCAGTTGTGACCTGCGCACTTGTGTGGCTCAACAAGACTCAGCATTATCGCCTTGCCCCGTACTCGGTGCTTGGTCTGCTGCTGTGGTTTTGCATGTTTAAGAGCGGCGTGCACGCCACGCTTGCCGGTGTCATCCTGGCCTTCACCATCCCGGCCAAGTGCGGTGTTAAGCTCGATAGCCTTACCGATTGGCTTGGCGAGTACCTGCCGTTGCTCGACGACCGTTACGACGACGAGGCGCACATCCTGGGCCAGCACGACTTTACCCTTTCGACTACCAAGGTCGAGCGTGTCATGCACCGTGTGACCCCGCCGCTCATCCGCATGGAGCGCCTGATCTCCACGCCGGTCAACTTTGTGATCCTGCCGATCTTTGCGTTTGTCAACGCGCAGGTTCGCCTTGTGGGCGTGGACATGAGCGTGCTGCTTACCGACCCGGTGACCCTCGGCGTGTACTTTGGCATGCTGCTGGGTAAGCCGATCGGTATCTTTGGCGTGACGTTTGCCCTGGTCAAGCTTAAGGCTTGCGAGCTGCCTCATAACGTTAACTGGCATATGATCGCCGGCGTGGGCATTTTGGGTGGCATCGGCTTTACCATGTCGATCCTCATCAGCGGCCTCGCCTTCCCGACGGCCCAGTTCGAGGTTCTGGCCGCCAAGGCCGCCATTCTTGCTGGTTCTGTTACCGCGGCCGTGCTGGGCATGATCTACATGAGCGTGGTCTGCAAGCACCCTTCGCCCAAGGACGAGTAGGAGCGCGAAAACCGGGGCCGGACATGCCCCGGATGCCCTCGTGTGAAAAAATGCCGTTTGTGAGCACTGTCACAAACGGCATTTCATTTATTTGCCATTTTTATTCCACGGTGCCGTAGACGGCGCCCCAGCCGTGGGCGGCAAGGGCCGAGTTAAGCTGGTCGCAAAGCGATTGGCGGTCGTAGTGGCCGGGCGGCAAAAGATTCACGATTTCCATGAGATCGGGCGCCAGGTCCAAGATCTCCGCCTGAACGATTAGATCCAGGCGGTCAATGGCCTTACGGTCATAAAACAAGCCGTCGACCAGACGCTGCAGGTCTCCGAACTCCTCGGCTTGAAAAGAGCCGTATTCCATACTGCCTCCTTGGATGTGCCATGCGGCTATACGGGTCATACGGTGGATATCGTAATTCATTGCGATGGACTTAATCTATCACGGCTTCATACCGTTGCGGCGGTAGCGGTCTATACTTAGACAAACTGCAACGTCCCGCTTTGCGAAAGGTCGCACCCATGCAGACGATCTACCAGAAGATGGAAACCACCGAACTCGATGCCGCCATCGAGGCGCTCAAAGCCGAGGTTGCCGAGGTCAAGGCCAAGGGCCTGGCGCTCGACATGGCGCGCGGCAAGCCGTCGCCCTCCCAGGTGGACATCTCGCGCCCCATGCTCGATATCCTCAATGCCGACGCCGATCTGCACGACGGTAACGTCGACTGCTCCAACTACGGCTGCTTTGAGGGCATCCCCTCGGCACGCAAGCTGGCGGGGGAGTTCCTGGGTTGCCCCGCCGATCAGACGCTCGTACTGGGTTCGTCGAGCCTTTTGATCGAGCACGATATCGCCGGTATGTTCTGGCGCTGCGGCTCGTGCGGCAGCGAGCCTTGGGAGGCTTATGAGGCCGCGCACGACGGTAAGAAGGTCAAGTTCCTGTGCCCGGTTCCCGGCTACGACCGTCATTTTGGCATCACCGCCGACCTGGGTATCGAGAACGTCCCCGTCGCGATGACCGGCAGCGGCCCCGACATGGACGAGGTAGAGCGCCTGGTTGCCACCGACGATTCCATCAAGGGCATCTGGTGCGTGCCCAAGTATTCCAACCCCACGGGCATCACCTTTAGCGAGGACACCGTGCGCCGCTTGGTCGAGATGCCCACGGCCGCGCCCGATTTTCGCATCTTTTGGGACAACGCCTACTGCGTGCACGACCTGTACGACGAGACCGACGAGCTCGCCAACATCTTCGATCTTGCCCGCGCGGCGGGTACCGAGGACCGCGTGGTGGCATTCGCCTCGACGTCCAAGATCACCTTCCCGGGCGCGGGCATCGGCTTTATCGGTGCGAGTCCCGCGGTCATCGCGGAGTTCTCCAAGCGCCTGAAGGCCGGTCTTATCAGCGCCGACAAGCTCAACCAGCTACGCCACGTGCGCTTCCTTCCCACCATCGAGGCGGTCAAGGAGCACATGAAAAAGCATGCCGAGTTCTTGCGTCCGCGCTTTGAGGCCGTCGAGTGCAAGCTCACTGAGGGCCTGGGCGATACGGGTTGCGCTACTTGGACGCATCCCCGCGGCGGCTACTTTGTGAGCTTTGATGGCCCCGAGGGCTCGGCCCAAAAGGTCGCCGCGCTTTGCGCCGACCTGGGTGTCAAGCTCACGCCGGCAGGTGCCACCTGGCCTTATGGCAAGGACCCGCGCGACACCAACATCCGCATCGCGCCGAGTTATCCCACGGTCGAGGACCTGGAGGCCGCACTCGACGTGCTGGTGCTGGCCGTCAAGCTCGTCGCTGCCGAGCTTGCTCGTGCCGAGCGCGCCTAACGCGTAGGGCCCCGCAAATCCGCGTCCAGTACTATCCGCACTCTCGATACGCAAAGGAGCGTATACATGGATTTGGGTATTTCCACCAACCCCACGCCGGAGCTCTACACCATCAGGGTGACCGGTGAGATTGATATCTCTAACGCCGACAGCTTGCGTAACGCCATCGACTTGGCGCTCGAGCAGCCCACCGAGGCCGTTGAGCTCGACTTTGCCCAGGTGAGCTATATCGACTCGACAGGTATTGGCGTACTTGTGGGCGCCGCGCACCACGCAGCCGATCACGACAAGCGGTTTGGCTGCGTCAACGTGCAGCCCCCGGTGATGCGCGTGGTTCAGTTGCTGGGTGTCGACCAGGAGATTTCAATTACGGCGGCATAAGCCCTGCCCCAAAAAGGGCGTGCCGTTTGGTATATGTTTGTGATGCGCTCGGATGTTTTGACGTCCGGGCGCTATACTTGACCGAATGAATAGACGAGTTCCGGCCGAATGGCGCGGTGCGGGCTCGACTCACATCGAGCCTTGGAGGTATGTGTGTTTGGTATTGGAGAGGGTGAGCTCGCGATCATCGTGGTCTTCGGCTTTTTGCTGTTTGGCCCGGATAAGCTCCCGCAGATGGGCCGCACGATCGGCCGTGCCATCCGTCAGTTCCGCGAGACGCAGGAAAAGATGACGGCTGTTGTTCAGTCCGAGATTATCGATCCGGTAAGCGAGGCCGCTTCGGCTCCGGTCAAGCCCAAGAAGGCTGCCGTCGATGACGATTCCGATGCGGACGAGGATGCCGTCGAGACGGCCGCGCCCGCAAAGAAGGAGACCTTTGCCGAGCGCCGTGCCCGCCTTGCCGCCGAGAAGGCCGCGAGTGAGGGTGCTGCCGAGGACGAAGGTGCTGCTGGTGAGGCTGAGGGCCCCGAGTCTGCCGCTGCCGCCGTCGAGCCCGAGCCTGCTGCAGAGCCGGAGCCCGAGCCCGAGCCGGCAGAGCCCACGACGGCTGACCTCTACGCCCGTCGTCCCCGCAAGCGCAAGGCCGTCGTCGACCAGCTCGCTCGCGAGCTCGAGGCCGAGGACGACGCCGCTGCCGCCCGTGCCCCGAAGGGAGGCGATGAGTAATGCCTATCGGACCTGCGCGCATGCCGCTCTTCGATCATCTGGGTGAGCTCCGTCGTCGCCTGACCATCGTGGTCGTGTCGGTCTTTGCCGCCGCCATCGTGCTGTATTTCGCCACGCCCGTGGTGCTCGACATCCTGGAAGACCCCATCCGCTCCTTTGTGCCGGACGGTAAGTTCTACATCACCACCACGCTCGGCGGCTTTGGTCTGCGCTTTTCGCTGGCCCTCAAGATGGCCGTTGTCATGTGCACGCCTATGATCATTTGGCAGATTCTGGCGTTTTTCCTGCCGGCGCTTCGCCCCAACGAGCGCAAGTGGGTTGTGCCCACGGTGCTCGCCTCGACGGTGCTGTTCTTCCTGGGCGCAATCTTTTGCTACTTCATCATCATCCCTGCGGGCTTTGAGTGGCTCATCGGCGAAACCTCGGCCGTCGCTACGGCGCTGCCCGATCTGGAGAACTACGTCAACATGGAGCTGCTCTTTATGATCGGCTTTGGTGTGGCGTTTGAGCTGCCGCTCATCATCTTCTACCTGTCTGTCTTCCATATCGTGTCCTATGCGGCCTTCCGCGGTGCCTGGCGTTACGTATACGTTGGCCTGCTTGCGGGCTCGGCTGTGATTACGCCCGACGGCTCGCCCGTTACACTGGGTCTCATGTATGGCGCCCTGCTCTCGCTCTACGAGATTTCGCTCGCCATCGCCCGCGTGGTCATTACCGCGCGCGATGGCAAGGAAGGCTTGTTTGTGAGCCGTCTGGATCTGTTCTCGAACGACGACGAGGACGACGACGAGGAGTAAATCCGTATGCACGAGGTTGGCATTGTCAACGGCATACTCGATACAGTGATTCGCGCGGCGCGTGGGGCGGGGGCCTCGCGCGCTGTTTTGGTAACGCTGCGCATTGGGGATATGACCGAAGTTGTGCGTGAGGCACTCGACTTTGCGTGGGAGACGTTTCGCGACGAGGACATGCTCACGCGCGGCTGCGAGCTTGCCGTGGAGGAAGTCCATCCACAAAGCGAGTGCCTGGACTGCCGCGAGGTCTTTGAGCACGACCGCTTCCATTGCCGCTGTCCTCAGTGTGGCGGCACCAACGTGCGCCTGCTGCACGGACGCGAGCTCGACATCGCCAGCATCGAGATCGAAACCCCCGACAATTAACCAGCCTGCCATTTGGGGACGGGGTATAAATGGTAGAAGTAAGGAGTGCCGAGTATGGCCGAGAAAACTATTGATATCGCATCGCCAATTCTGTCGCGCAATGAGCGCCTGGCAGATCAGCTGCGTCAGCGATTCAAAGAGACAGGCACCTATGTGATCAATGTGCTGTCGAGTCCCGGCTCTGGTAAGACCACCACGATTCTGGGCACCAACGAGCGCCT
Organism: Collinsella sp. HCP28S3_E9; assembly: GCF_052065455.1. Lineage (NCBI taxonomy): Bacteria > Bacillati > Actinomycetota > Coriobacteriia > Coriobacteriales > Coriobacteriaceae > Collinsella > Collinsella sp. HCP28S3_E9. The sequence goes on along the minus strand of NZ_JBQHTZ010000006.1, from coordinate 84,256 downwards.
GCGCGACAAAGCCGGCCTGCGCTGTGCCGTCATCGAGGGCGATATCGCCTCGGATGTCGACGCCATCACCATGAAGGAAGCCGGCATGCCCGCCATTCAGATCAACACGGGCGGTCTGTGCCACCTCGAGGGCAACATGATCATGAAGGCCGTTGACGCGTTCGACCAGGCAGTGGGCCTTCAAAACATCGATGTTATCTTTATCGAAAACGTGGGCAATCTGGTCTGTCCGGTCGACTTTGACCTGGGCGAGAACCTGTCCATCATGATTCTCTCGGTGCCCGAGGGCGACGACAAGCCCATTAAGTACCCGGGCATCTTCCAGCACGCTGGCGCACAGCTGCTCAACAAGGTTGATGTGGCCCCGGCTTTCGATTTTGACATGGATAGGTATACTAAGACACTCGATGACCTCAATCCGCAGGCGCCGCGGTTTGCCGTGAGCGCACGCAAGGGCGAGGGCATGGATGCCTGGTGCGATTGGCTCATCGGGCAGATCGAACAAACAAGGGCGTAAGTCGGCCGTCGTACGTGCGGGCGCAGCCGCAGACACACGAGATAGGAGCCTCTTTTGAAGCTCATCATCGCCGAGAAAAACGACGCCGCGCGTCAGATCGCCGAGCGTCTTTCCACGGGCAAGCCCAAAAAGGACAAGGTGTACAACACCGCCATCTACCGTTTTGAGTGGAAGGGCGAGGAGTGCGTGACAATCGGCCTTGCCGGTCACATCCTTGCGCCCGATTTTTGCGACAGCGTGCTGTTCGATAAAAAGCTGGGTTGGTATTCGGTCACCGAGGACGGCGAGATGCTGCCGGCCGACATACCCGATGGCCTGGCGCGTCCGCCCTATGACACCAAGCGCAAACCGTTCCTTGCCGACGGTATCTCCATCAAAGGCTGGAAGCTCGAGAGCCTGCCCTACCTTACCTGGGCGCCCGTTATCAAGCTGCCGGCCGAGAAAGAACTCATTCGCTCGCTCAAGAACCTTGCCAAGAAGTCCGACAGCGTCATCATCGCCACGGACTTCGATCGCGAGGGCGAGCTGATTGGTTCGGACGCCCTCAACAAGGTGCGCGAGGTTGCGCCCGACTTGCCGGTTGCCCGCGCCCAGTATTCTTCGTTTACCAAGGCCGAGATCACGCAGGCCTTTGATAACCTCGTCTCGCTCGACCAGAACCTGGCCGATGCCGGCGAGAGTCGTCAGCACATCGACCTCATTTGGGGTGCGGTGCTCACGCGCTACCTGACGCTCGCCAAGTTTGGCGGCTTTGGCAACGTGCGTTCTGCCGGCCGCGTGCAGACCCCGACGCTCGCCTTGGTGGTCGAGCGCGAGCGCGAGCGCATGGCGTTTGTGCCCGAGGACTACTGGCAAATCCGCGGCATGGCTGCCGCGCAGGCTGCTGCCGAGGACGACCGCTTTAAGATCGCGCACAAGACGGCGCGTTTTACCGACAAGGATGCTGCCGAGATGGCGTACGGCCATGTCGACGGCGTTGCGACGGCAACCGTTGCCGCGGTGACCAAGCGCTCGCGCAAGCAGCAGCCGCCCACGCCGTTTGCGACCACCTCGCTGCAGGCTGCCGCTGCGGCCGAGGGCATCTCGCCCGCACGCACCATGCGCATCGCCGAGTCCCTCTACATGGCGGGTCTTATCAGCTATCCGCGCGTCGATAACACCGTGTACCCTGCGACGCTCGATCTGGGCGCCGTGGTGAGCGATCTGGCAAAGATCAACCCGGCGCTGGCGCCCGTATGCAAAAAGGTGCTCGCCGGTCCCATGAAGCCCACGCGCGGCAAGGTCGAGACCACCGACCACCCGCCTATCTACCCCACGGGCGAGGGCGATCCGTCCACGCTCGACGGCGGCCAGCGCAAGCTCTACGACCTCATCGCCCGTCGCTTCCTGGCGACGCTTATGGGCCCCGCCACCATCGAGAACACCAAGCTCGAGCTCGACGTGAACGGCGAGCCGTTCGTGGCTTCGGGCGACGTGCTCGTGACCCCGGGTTTCCGCGAGGTATACCCGTACGGACTCAAGCGCGACGAGCAGATGCCGCCGCTGGAGCAGGGCGACACGGTCGACGTATTCGACATTAAGCTCGAGGCCAAGCAGACCGAGCCGCCCGCGCGCTACAGCCAGGGCAAGCTCGTGCAGGAGATGGAGAAGCGCGGCCTGGGTACCAAGTCCACGCGCGCGAGCATTATCGAGCGCCTGTACGCCGTGCGCTACCTCAAAAACGATCCCGTTGAGCCGAGCCAGCTGGGCATCGCCATCATCGACGCGCTGACGCAGTTTGCCCCGCGCATCACGAGCCCCGATATGACCAGCGAGCTCGACGGCGACATGACCCGCGTGGAGCGCGGCGAGGACACCGAAGAGCATGTCGTGACGCACTCGCGCGCGCTGCTGGCCGGCGTGCTCGACGAGCTGCTCAAGCACACGCAGGAGCTGGGCGACGCCATTAGCGACGCCGTCACGGCCGATGCGCGCGTGGGCGCCTGCCCCAAGTGCGGCAAGGATCTGGTCATGAAGACGAGCGCCAAGACCCGCGGCAGCTTTATCGGCTGCATGGGCTGGCCCGACTGCGACGTGACCTATCCGGTGCCGAGCGGCGTCAAGGTGAGCCCGCTCGAGGGCGAGGCCGCCGTGTGTCCCGAATGCGGCGCACCGCGCATTAAGTGTCAGCCGTTCCGCCAGAAGGCTTTCGAGATCTGCGTGAACCCCACGTGTCCCACCAATTACGAGCCCGACCTTAAGGTGGGCGAGTGCAAGGTGTGCGCCGAGGCCGGACGCCATGGCGACCTGATTGCGCACAAGAGCGAGAAGAGCGGCAAGCGCTTTATCCGCTGCACCAACTACGATGACTGCGGCGTGAGCTATCCGCTGCCGGCGCGTGGCAAACTCGAGGCGACGGGCGAGACCTGTCCCGAGTGCGGCGCTCCCATCGTGGTGGTCAACACGGCGCGCGGTCCGTGGCGCATCTGCGTCAACATGGGCTGCCCGACCAAGGAAAAGAAGCCCGCCCGCGGCCGCAAGACCACGACCAAGGCGAGTACGGCGAAGAAGACCACGGCGAAAAAGACGACTGCCAAGAAGGCTGCCGCGAAAAAGACGACCACAAAGAAGGCGGCCGCCAGCAAGTAGCGGCGCAGCCGAAACATTGCCCAAAACAAAAACGGGCGAGGGTCCCATGATCCTCGCCCGTTTTTTGTTCGGCAGTTGGGGACGTTCCTTTTCTGCCGGCAGTTTAGGAACGTCCCTAACTGCCAGCTCGGGAACGACAAAACGCTAGTTCACCTCGACGGGTTTGGCGCTGGGATAGCGGTCCTCAAAGTCCAAGCGATACTTGTTGCTGCTGGTTCCCGGCTCGTTGTCGCGTGCCAGCGGCGCCACGATTTCGTCCTTATGGTCCGAGGGCTTTGCGTACTTTAGGCTGATCTCCCAGGCATCGCAGATCGCGTCGATGCGGTGATCAAGGTCGTCATACAGGGCAATGATGTCTTTCCAGGAGTTGTAGTTCTTGGAGCTCATGGGGACGTCCAGGTCCTCGACGATATCGTAATACTGCTCGATGGTCTCCTCCGTGCGCTCGGCGACGTCGGCGAGATTTTGGCGGGTGGTGCGATCTTCTTCCAGATAGCTACCATTGAAGGCCTGCGCGCAGGCGCGGACCTGGCTATCGAGGTCCTCGAGCAGGTCGTAGTATTCGCTCAGGCGACGGTAGAGGTTCTGCTCGGAGAGGGTTGCTTCGCCGCCAGCCTCGTCCTCGTCGTCATCGTCATCGTCGTAAAGGCTATTGGGGTCGCCGAGAGACTTGAGGTCATCATCGTCAACATCGTGGTGCAGCTTGGTAACCTCGGCAGTCGTCTGCGTGGCGGAGTTGTCGAACGGTTTGATCACAAAGAAGATGACCAGGGCGATGATGATTGCCACCAGCGCAACGATAACGGCGACAAGCGCCCCGGTGCCGCTCTTTTTGGGAGCGGGGGTCTGTGGCGAAGCAGGCGCGTATGCGGGAGCCGGCTGCTGTTGGGGCGAGCCGCTCGCGACGGGTATGCACTGCGTGGTCTCGACGGCCGCGGGGCTTGCGGCGGGGTCGGGGCGATAAGCGAGGGGATCGTCCGCCTTGGCTTGCGGCGTATCAAGGGGCCCGGTCTGCTCAAAAGCGGGCTGGCTATCGCTCGCGGCTGTTTGCTCAACGGGTGCACCGCACGAGGTGCAGAACTTGGCATTATCTGCAAGAAGCTTGCCGCACGAGGCGCAATACCGAGACATTGCCACTCCTTTCGCCACATTTCAATGCCATACGACGATTATACCAAGCATCCAAAATTCCCCATCATAAGTTGCGGTGAAATAGGGACTGTTTGGCGGTCTTAGAGGTTCAGTCAGTCCCTATTTCACCGCAACTTTGGAAAGGCGCCTTTAGTCATTGGGGACGTTCTTAAACGACCAGTCAATTAAGAACGTCCCCAATGACTAGGTTGGATTTGGGGTGCGCCTGCCCCTGGGGTATCATGATTTGGTTGATATATCTGCATTTACGCGCCTTGTAGGAAGGGACTGCGCCCATGGCTTTTGAGCCCGCTCAACATAGCTTTATCACGCTCGAGGGCGTCGATGGTGCCGGTAAGTCCACGCAGGCGCGCCTGCTGGCCCGTGCGCTCGAGCTCGCTGGCTACCAGGTCGTGACCCTGCGTGAGCCGGGTGGTACCGCCATTAGTGAAAAGATCCGTGCCCTGCTGCTCGACCCCGCCAATACGGCGATGGGGGATACCTGCGAGCTGCTGCTCTACGAGGCCGCACGTGCCCAGCTGGTGCACGAGGTCATAGCTCCCGCCCTTGCGGCCGGCAAGGTGGTCCTGTGTGACCGCTTCTATGATTCCACGACCTGCTACCAGGCGTTTGCCGACGGCCTCGATCGCCAGATGGTACGCGACGCCAACAACCTTGCTGTCGCGGGGACGCACCCGGCGCTCACGCTCGTCTATCACATCACGCCCGAGCAGGCGGCGCTGCGCATGTCCGCCCGTGGTGCGGTCGACCGCATGGAGGCCAAGGGCATGGCGTTCCAGGAGCGCGTTTACCAGGGATTTAGTGCCATTGCCGCCGAGGAACCAGATCGCGTGAAGCTCATCGACGCCACCGCTTCCATCGAGGACGTCTTCGCGCAGACGGTCGAGCAGGTTCGTGCGTACGGTCTCGACATTTCCCAGGACGCCGTCACCGCCACGCTTGCCCAGGAGGCCGAGTAACATGGCCCCCGCTCAGACAAGCCTGCTGGCCAAGCTCGACACCCAAGAGCGCGTACGCGATTTTTTGACCAACGCCGTCGCCAGCGGCCGCGCATCGCACGCCTACCTGTTTTTGGGCGCTCCCGGTGCCGGCAAGCTCGATGCCGCCTGGGCGCTCGCCCAAGCCTTCCTGTGCGAGCAGGACGGCTGCGGCTCATGCGATAGCTGTGTGCGTGTCGCCCGCCATACGCACCCCGACGTGCACTATTACACGCCCGAGAGCGCTACGGGCTACCTCATCGCCCAGACCCGCGAGCTGCTCGACGACGTGCCGCTGGCGCCCATCCGTGCCAAGGCCAAGGTCTACATCATCGACCGTGCCGAGCAGCTGCGCGCCAACACCGCCAACGCACTGCTCAAGACGCTCGAGGAGCCGCCCGAGGGCGTTATGTTTATCTTGCTGGGCACCTCGGCAGACGTGATGTTGCCCACCATCGTGAGCCGCTGCCAGTGCGTGCCGTTTCGGCTGGTGTCGCCCGCCGTGGCCACGAAGGCCGTGAGCCGCGCGACGGGCCAGGATCTCGCACGCTGTCGCATGGCGGTCGCCGTGGCGGGGAGCCCCACGCGCGGCATCGAGTTCCTTAAGAGCGCCGAGCGCCAGGATGCTCGCCGCCAGATGATCCGCGCCATCGATTCGCTCATCGCCGCCGACGAGGCCGATGTACTCAGCCGCGCCAAGTCGCTCATCGTCGCCGTTAAGGCTCCGCTCGCCGAGGTCAAGTCCACGCAGGAAAAGGTGCTCGAGCAAAACGCCGATTATCTGTCGCGTGGAGCATTGAAGCAGCTTGAGGACCGCAACAAGCGCGAACTCAATGCGCGCGAGCGTTCGGGTATCATGGAAGCGCTGGCGAGCGCGCGGACGCTCATGCGCGACGTGCTGCTGACGCTTCAGGATGAGGCGGCAGACATTGTGAACGAGGATGTGCGCGACACGATCGGGCGGCTTGCCGCCGCGACGAATGTTGCGGGTGCCACCCGGGCGCTCGAGGCGGTCGCGACCGCCGAGCGCAACATTGCCAGAAACGTTACTCCCCAGCTGGCCATCGAGGTCATGCTGTTCGATATCAGGAAGGCACTGAAATGCCGTTAGTCGTACCCGTTAAGTTTACCTACGCCTCGCGCGACCTGTGGTTTGACCCGCAGGATCTGGATATCCTCGAGGCCGATTATGCCATTTGCTCCACCGAGCGCGGAACCGAGATCGGCCTGGTCACGGCCGATCCCTTCGAGGTGCCGCAAGACGAGATCGGTCAGCCGCTCAAGCCCGTGCTGCGTGTGGCGAGCGATATCGACCTGCAGCTTGCCGACGACCTGGCCATCCAGGGCGATGAGGCCATGGTCGATTTCCGCCGTCTGGTCAAAGATCTCGACCTCGAGATGAAGCCGGTGGGTGTCGAATACCTGTTTGGCGGCGAGAAAGCCGTGTTCTACTTTGCGGCCGAGGAGCGCGTCGATTTTCGTCAGCTCGTCAAGGACCTATCCTCGACGCTGCACATTCGCGTTGACATGCGCCAGATTGGCGTGCGCGACGAGACTCGCTTGGTGGGCGGCTATGCCCAATGCGGACAGGAGCTCTGCTGCACGCGCTTTGGCGGACAGTTTGAGCCCGTCTCGATTCGCATGGCAAAAGAGCAGGACCTGCCGCTCAATTCGTCTAAGATCAGCGGCGTGTGCGGCCGCCTGATGTGCTGCCTGCGCTATGAGTTCGAGGCGTACAAGGACTTTAAGAGCCGTGCGCCCAAAAAGAAGACGCTCATCGATACGCCGCTCGGCAAGGCGCGTATCCAGGAATATGACACGCCGCGTGAGCAGCTGGTGCTGCGCCTGGAGAACGGTAAAGTCTTTAAGGTCAACTTGGCCGATATGACGTGCTCGGAGGGCTGCAAAAAGAAGGCCGCCGAGCAGGGCTGCAGCTGCCGCCCCGACTGCGTGACGCGCGATGTGCTCGAGCGTATCGAGTCGCCCGAGATGCGCCTGGCGCTCATGGAGCTCGATCGCGAGAACGGCGTCGACGTGGGCGATGGCCTGTCGAGTGCCGACCGTCTGGCCGGCACGTCGATGCCCAAGCGCCGTCGTCGCGATGCCGAATCCGATGCTTGTGCCGGTCAGGGCCAGGGCGAGGGTCGTGGCCGCGGAAAGGGCCGCGGCAAGGCCGAGGCTTCCGAGGCCGAGGAGGCGGCCGGCGGCCGTCGTCGCCGCAAGCGCGCGGCGTCCGTCGACAACGGCGAGACCGCGGGCAAGAACGCCTCTCGCGAGCGCGAGGCTCAGCAGCCCCAGCAGCAAAACCGCGGCGGCGGCATGAACCCCACGCGCCGTCGTCGCCGCCACCTGTCGAGCGAGGAGCGCGAGGACGCCTTCCGCGCCGCAGCCGCTCGCGAGGCCGGTGCCGCTCCCAAGGGCGCCTCGGCCTCCGACGCGCCTGCCGACAAGGCTGGCAGGCCACGTGGCGAGGAGGAGCGCGCGCCGCGTCCGCGCCGTCGCCATTCCTCGGGCACGCAGCAGAAACCCTCGGTTCCTTCTGTGGCCGATCAGGTTTCGGATGGTGAAGTCAAGGTCACGCGCCGTCGCCCCGGCGATGGCGGAGGAGCTGCCGCCAAGGCTTCGCGCGGCGGTGCTCGCGACGAGCGCGAACCGCGTGAGGATCGCAGTGGCGAGGGTTCGGCCGACCAGAGTCAGAAGCGCCGCCGCCGTCGCCGTTCCCGCAAGCCGCGCCAGGATGGTGGCGAAGGCTCGACCCACACCTCGTCCGCACCGCAACCGCCTGCCGGCGAATAGCGCCCGCAAGCGGATTCGACTTGTCTGACCCCAAGTGCAACGGGGTATCATGGCACTGAATCGACAGCCCTCCCTTCGCCCAAGCGTAGGGAGGGTTTTGTCATAAATAACTATCTGAATGGTTTGAGCCGCTTACGGAGTGCCGGCATCTTGCCGTTAGCGGATGAATTGCTACCGTTTGCCGAGCGCGCGGCGCATGAGGCACTCGAGGTTCTTTCGCCCACGCGATGCGCCGGTTGCGAGCGTGCCGGTGCGCTTATTTGTCGGGAGTGCCTGGCGTCGCTCACGCTTGTCGATCCGCGCCACAGCTGCACGAGGTGTGGCGCTCCGTTTGGAGACCTGCTGTGTACCGAGTGCTCGGTCGAGGGTGCGTCTTCGGCGGTGGCTAAGGCCCTCGATCGCTGCCTGGCGTGCGCTGTCTATGCACATCCGTTGCCGCGCATCATCAAGGCATACAAGGATGCGGGCGAGCGCCGTCTGGCACCGTATCTGGCAGAGCTGCTCTACGACACCGCCTTGCATGCCCAGGTAGCAGCCCCCGACCGTTACGGCGGCGTGCTGTCCGGTGTCGACGCGGTGGTATTTGTTCCCGCGACTGCGGCGGCGTTTCGGCGGCGTGGATTTGATCACATGGAAGCAATCGCTCGCTCGTTTTGCGATCTTTCGGGCGTGCCATTGCTGGACGCCTTGGTCAAATACGGTCATGGCGACCAGCGCGAACTCGGTCGCGCCGAGCGCCGGGAACATGCCCGGGACATGTACGAGACGGTCGAGGATGTACGTGGCTGTCGTCTGCTGCTCATCGACGATGTCATTACCACGGGCGCAACAATGGCAGCGGCCTCGGCGGAGCTTAAGCGCGCCGGCGCCAAAGCCGTCGATGGCCTCGCTATCGCACGCGTTTGGTAGGGGTGGTTTTGTGGCAGTGAAGATTGCGCGGCGCGTCGAGCCGACAGGCGAGCAACTGGCAGCCTCTGTAATCCTGACCGGCGCCTCGGCGCTACACATGATGCGCGCCGAGCGCCGGCAAATGGGTCACATCAGTTGGAGGGACTTCCGTCCCGATGAAGAGCGCCGTGTGCTGCCCGCCTCGACCTGCGAAATCTGTACTCGCGGTGCGAATGACGACCTAACCTTAAACTTTAGCTTGAACTTAGTTATAATGCGCTACGTTCCCGCCAGGCTGTGGTTGCGGACGGGCAATGCGCCCATCCAAGTCCAAGACAGACGCGGTCAAAGGGATCCACGTAAGCGACCGCGTGCGCGCGGCGCGATCATGGCGCGTCCTAGATGTAAGCCGTACCGTCCGTTCTACTTTCTTTGGGGCAATACCGCCTCGCGGGCGAGCGGGCCAGTCGTGAAGGTGGCTGCGGCCTCCCGAGCAAACGCCCCGGTGCGCAAGTGTGGGGTCAAATACCAGGTCAGCTGGTGGGAACAACCCGATATTCCGTGCAGGGCACGGATCGTATACGACACAGAAGGCAGGGTAGCGGACATGGTGAGGGGCAGCTTGATGCATGCAGCTCGGTTGGGTGCTGGGACCGCGGCGGTCATTGCCGTTTTGGGCCTGAGTGGATGCGCGTTCAATCCACTGTCCACGTTCACGACGCCCACGATCGACCAGATCGAGCGCGAGACCGTTACCCCCACGCTATCGGACGATGCCCTGGTCACGCCGGGAACCCTGACGGTCGCCCTCGATACTTCCGATGCCCCGCAAGCCATGCAGGATGCCGACGGAAACCTGACGGGCTATGCGGTCGATGCCGCTCGTGCCCTCGCATGCCGCATGGGTCTCAAGGTCGCCTTTGTCGATGCGTCCTCGGCCGATTCCGCGCTCAGCGATAAAAAGGCCGATATCTTCATTGGCGACGTCAGCTCTACGGACGGCGATATCAGCTCGCTTGGCACCTGTCTGTACGACGCCCCCGCCGTATTCGGCAAGAGCAGTGACGGCGAGTCGCCGAGCGTTTCCACCGAAACGCTTAACACCGCTACTCTGGGCGTTCAGACCTTCTCGGCCTCGCAGGAAGCGCTCGCCAAGCAGGGCATCACAGCCAACCAAAAGACCTTCTCCAACATCAACGAGTGCTTCGAGGCACTCGAGTCGGGCGAGGTCGATTACGTGATCTGTGATTCCACGGCCGGTGGTTACCTCGCGCGCCTGATGAGCCAGATCTCCTGTGTCGGCACGCTCGAGACGCCCTCCACGCTTGGCGTCGCAGGCCTTAGCTCTAACGATGAGCTGTGCCGTGCCGTGAGCGATGCCCTCGACGACATCACGGTCGACGGCACGCTCGAGGCGGTCCACTGCGTCTGGTACGGCCAAATGCCCTATGACCTTACCGCCAAGACTGTTTCGGGGGCCAATGTGCAGGCATCCGAATCTACGTCCAACGAGACCGAGTCCTCCGATGGCGACACCTCCGATAACAACGGCGACAGCCCGTCGTCTAGCCAGGAGGGCGCCATCACCGACGATGACATCAACAAGCTCAATAGCTAGTTATTGGTAGGGGTGGCGCCTGCCATACATTGAACGCGGCGCTTCTTCACGGTTTCAACACGCATGGCCGGGTCTCCCCCATAGGGGAGCCCGGCTTTTCAATTTTGATAAAACCAGCAGCTCAAGGGCAATTTCCAGGAGAAAAACCAACTCCGCCGACGCCCTCATATAGCGCACTTTGCCGCGGAAAAGTGCGAGACTTCGGTATGCGGTATCAAGCAGTCGTTATTCGGGCCTTTGGGAATTCGGGTGATTAAATGCACGGCAATGGGTACATAGCCAGTACAGTAAGTCCCCGAGGCAGATTGGAGCCACGTATGGATATCAAGGTTTCTGGACGCAAGACGACGGTAACCGATGCTCTGCGTGCGCATGTGGACGAGAAGATCGGCGAGGCGCTCAAGGTTTTCGATATCGAGCCCATGACAGTCGACGTCGTGCTTCGTTATGAGAAGAACCCCTCGAACCCCAACCCGGCAATCGTCGAGGTCACGGTTCGTGCCCGCGGCTCTGTGATTCGCGTCGCCGAGCACGGCGCAGATATGTATGCCGCCATCGATCTCTCCGCCGATAAGGTCACCCGCCAGCTGCGCAAGTTCAAGACCAAGGTTGTGGACAACCGCCAGGGCGGTGCCAGCGCCGCGGATGTCGCACCGGTCGAGCGCGTCGAGGATCTGGCCGACCTGCTGCTGCCCGAGGAGGACGACGACCTGCTCGTCCGCGAGAAGGTCATCGATGTCACCCCGATGACTGAGGAGCAGGCGCTGGTGCAGACCGATCTGCTCGGCCACGACTTCTACGTGTTCGAGAACGCGACGACTGGCCTCATCAATGTGGTGTATCACCGTAAGAATGGTGGATATGGCATCATCAAGCCCCGCATCGAAACACTTGACGAGTAAAATACGTTAACTTGCATGAGTTAACGGTTGGCGGCCATCCCATGCGGGTGGCCGCCTTTTTTACGTAAGGAGTCGCTTTGATGGACAAGGCCGCATCCGCCGGTCATTCGGACCGTTGCCGTATCGTCGTCGATACCTGCTGCGACTTTAACCCCGAGGTCGCCGCGAACCTCGATGTCGATATCTTGGGCTTCCCTTTCATTATCGATGGCGAGGAGCGCACGGACGACATCTGGTCGAGCATGAGCCCTAAGGAGTTCTACGACCGTATGCGCGCCGGTGCCCGCGTGTCCACCTCGGCTGTGTCGCTCGGTCGCTATATCGAGTTCTTTACCGAGTGCGCCAAAGAGGGCACGCCCACGGTTTACCTGTGCTTTACCTCGGCGCTGTCGTCGAGCTACAACTCCGCGTGCCAGGCGGCAGATGCCGTGCGCGCCGAGTATCCCAACTTTGAGCTCTACGTGGTCGACAACGCTCTGCCCTGCGCGACCGGCGAGCTCCTGGCGCTTGAGGCCGTGCGCCAGCGTTCGGCGGGACTGACTGCCAAGCAGCTGGTCGATTGGGCAAACGAGGCCAAGACCTACGTGCACGGCTACTTTACGCTCGAGAGCTTCGATGCGCTGGCTGCCGGCGGCCGCATTCCGCCCGCGGCGGCGCAGCTCACGGCAAAGCTCGACGTCAAGCCCGAGCTCTCCTACGACCTTGCCGGCTCGCTGTCGCTGATCGGCGTCAACCGCGGCCGCAAGAAGGCGCTCAAGTCCATCCTCAAGTCGTTCCGCGAGAACTACGTGCCCGATCGCACCATGCCCATCGCCATCATGACGGCCGATGCCGAAAAGGACGGTGACTGGCTCGAAACCGCCATCCGCAAGGAGGAGGGCTGCGCCGACGTCACGATCATTCGCAGCTCCGTGGGCCCCACCATCGGCTCGCACGTGGGCCCCGGCATGGTGGCCTGCGCGTTTTGGGGCAAGAACCGCACCGACAAGGCGTCGCTTTCCGACCGCATCGCCCGCCGCGTGCGCGGCCAGTAGACAAGCGCTGCGTCCGTAATCGCCCTCGACTCACAGCCCAAACGCTGGCAACGAGTATTCAACCTGGTAATAACACCCAACCCAAAAGGAAAGGTTTCATGGCAAACAAGCTCTCTGTCGCATTTATCGGCACCGGAATCATGGGTGCCCCTATCGCCGGCCACATTCTGGACGCTGGCTATCCCGTCACGGTCAACAACCGCACCAAGTCCAAGGCTGCAGCGCTTGTTGAGCGCGGTGCCGTCTGGGCCGATACGCCGGCAGATGCCGCGGCGAACGCCGACGTCGTCTTTACCATGGTGGGCTATCCCTCCGAGGTCGAGGAGCTCTACCTGGCGGGCGACGGTCTGCTCGCGTGCACTAAGCCCGGTGCGGTCCTGATCGACCTCACCACGAGCTCGCCCGAGCTGGCGCGCGACATTGCCGAGGCCGCCCAGGTTTCCGGCCGCATGGCGTTTGACTGCCCCGTCACCGGCGGCGAGTCGGGTGCTATCGCCGGCACGCTTACGGCTATCGTGGGCGCTACCGAGAACGACATTGCCCCGGTCCGCGATATCCTTTCCACCTTTGCGGCAACCATCTGCTGCTTCGATGGCGCCGGCAAGGGCCAGGCTGCCAAGCTCGCCAACCAGGTGTCGCTGGGCGCCTGCATGGTCGGCATGGCCGATGCGTTGGCGTTTGCCGAGCTGAGCGGCCTTGATATGGAGAAGACCCGTCAGATGATCCTGGGCGGCACCGGCAAGTCCGGTGCCATGGAGAGCCTGGCGCCCAAGGCGCTCGACGGCGACTACAAGCCCGGTTTTATGGTGGAGCACTTCATCAAGGACCTGCGCTTGGCGCTCGCCTATGCCGACGACCGCGAGCTTGCGCTGCCCGGCGCCGACGTGGCCTTTACGCTCTATGACATGCTCGACGCCATCGGTGGTGCCAAGCTGGGTACCCAGGCCATCAATGTCCTCTATAAGGAGGAGGCCGACGCCATTGCCGCCGGTCTGGACTGGTCGCAGTATCGTCCCGAGGAGCATGGTGCTCACGAGGAAGGCTGTGGTTGCGGCGAGCATGGCGACGACCACGAGTGCGGTTGTGGCCACCACCATGGCGAGGACCACGAGTGCTGCGGCGGCCACGGCCATGACGACGGCCACGAGTGCTGCTGCGGCCACCATCACGAGGAGTAGCGCCCATGAGCTGGACGTTCGTGGTGCTTGCACTAGTGCTCTTTCTCTTTGCGATCTACATTGGCTTTTTGTGCGGCCAGTGGGCGTGCGAAAAGCGCGTCGTCACCAAGCGCGACTACTGGATTGCCAACTTTGCAGGAGCGGCGGCAGTCGTCCTGCTGACCTGGGTGTTCTCGCTGTTCCCGCTGGTGCAGTTTGCGCCGATCGGCTGGCTTGGCGGCTTTATCGCCGGTCTTAAGATGAGCTTTGGCGAGTCCGTTGGTCCGTGGCGCAAGCACGATGAGGTCTTTAACGTCAACCAGGCTCACCGCGCCGCCGCCGACGCAGGAGACGCCGAGGAGCGCCGCCGCGCGCGTCGCAATGGCGCGGCTGACCGACAGCTCATCTCGGTCACCGATGACAGCAAGGGTGCTGGCAGGCACACTAAGAAATAGTAAGAAGAGGTAACTATGGCAGAAAACAAAGACGAACAGCTCACCGACGAGGAGCTGGCACAGCTTCAGCTGGCAGAGGAGAACGAGAACACCGTCGACCGCTTGGTCCAGGAGCTCGGCTGCCCCACGCGCCGTATCCGCCAGTTTGCCGCCCGCGTGCTGCACCTGCTTGCCGAGCGCGACCCGCAGCGCGTCGTGCCCTGCGTGCCCGCGCTGATCGAGGCGCTCGACCGGCCCGAGGCTCAGACTCGCTGGGAGGCCCTCGATGCCCTGGCGGCGCTTGCCACCACCTGCCCCGACCAGCTGGGTGATGCCTTTGAGGGCGTCGAGACCGCACTGTTTGACGAGATTTCCTCCACGCTGCGCTATGCCGCCTTCCGCCTGCTGTGCGTGTGGGGTGCCACGAGCGTCGAGCGTTCGCGCGAGGCTTGGCCCATCCTGGACGAGGCCATCCAGTGCTACCACGGTGACCTCGAGTATCGCGATATGCTCGGCTGCCTGTACGAGTTTGGCAAAGGCGAGATCGATGCCGAGATCGCCGAGAAGCTTGCGCTGCGCCTTAAGTTCGATGCCGAGAACGGCAAGGGCAGCTATCTCAAGGCCCGTTCGAGCGAGATTTGCGAAATGCTTGTTAAACGTTTTGGCCTGGATCTCTCCAAAAAGAAGAAGCGTGCTAGCGTTAAAAAATCTGACGACGCCGAAGACGAGGAGTAACAGATTATGGCGCACGATGTAGTCCTGATTCCCGGTGACGGTATCGGTCCCGAGATTACGCAGGCCATGCGCCGCGTGGTCGAGGCCGCCGGTGTCCAGATCAATTGGAACGTCCAGGAGGCCGGTGCCGGCGTCATGGACGAGTTTGGCACGCCGCTGCCCCAGCATGTGCTCGATGCCGTCGCCCAGACCAAAGTTGCCATCAAGGGCCCCATCACCACGCCGGTCGGTACGGGGTTCCGCAGCGTCAACGTTGCCCTGCGTAAGTACTTCGACCTGTACGCCTGCGTGCGCCCCTGCCTGTCGCAACCGGGCGATGGCTCGCGCTTCCGCGGTGTCGACCTGGTTATCGTGCGCGAGAACACCGAGGACCTCTACGCTGGTATTGAGTTCGACGAGGGCGCTGCCGAGGTCGAGGAGCTCTCACAGCTTGTCGAGCGCTCGGGTCAGAAAACCTTCGCCGCGGATTCCGCCATCTCGATCAAGCCCATCTCCATCGCCAAGAGCCGCCGTATTGTGGAGTACGCCTTTGAGTATGCTCGCCGCTGCGGCCGCAAAAAGGTGACGGCCGTGCATAAGGCCAACATCATGAAGGCGACTGACGGCCTGTTCCTGCGCGTGGCTCGCGAGGTGGCTGCCAACTATCCCGATATCGAGTTCAACGACAAGATCGTCGACGCCACCTGCATGGGTCTGGTTCAGAACCCCAACGACTTCGATGTTCTGGTCCTGCCCAATTTGTATGGCGACATTGTCAGCGACTTGTGCGCCGGTCTTGTAGGCGGCCTTGGCATGGCCCCCGGCTCCAATATCGGAGCCGACTGTGCCATCTTTGAGGCCACGCATGGCTCCGCGCCCGATATCGCTGGTCAGGATATCGCTAATCCCACGGCCGAGATTCTGTCTGCGGCTATGATGCTCGATCACCTGGGCGAGAACGACGCTGCCAATCGTATTCGCGCCGCCGTATCTGCCACGCTCGACGAGGGCGAGCAGGTTACCGGTGACGTGCGTCGTGCCCAGACCGGCTCCATTGAGGGCGCCGTGGGCACGCAGGCCTTTGCCGATGCCGTTATCGCGCATCTTGCCTAAGGGGATACGGCTTCAAACGCCTAAACGGTACTTATACGTTTGCGGATAACCTGAGAATGAATACGCCCGGCGCTCTGTCGGGCGTATTCTATTGAGGACTATGTTTCTTAACAAGGAGTAACTGATATGGGTCTGATTCAAAAGAAGGACGAAAAGGACGAGATCGACGGCATCCAGATCATCGAGCGCGGCGAAGGCCCCGACGGTGACGAGGACGAGAAGATCGACCTGGTCGCCGGTACGTCTGCCGAGCACATTGCTGCCGGCACGACCGCCGAGGAGGAGGACGCCCGCCTGGAGGCTCAGATTGCCGCGGATGCCGCCGACGAGAACCTCATGCCTGAGGAGCAGGACGAGGACGATGACTCCGACGTGGACGACAGCGCATCCAAGCACAAGAAGACGATGATTGCCGCCTTTGTGGTCGCCATCGTGATCGCTGCTGTGGTCGGCTTCTTTATCGGCAACGGTGGTTTTGGCGGCAAGGGCGTCGGCTCGGCGACCCTCACCGAGGACCAGCTCGATTCGACCGTGGCAAGCTACAGCTACAACGGCAAGAAGAGCGACATCACCGCGCGCGAGGCCATCGAGAGCCAGTACAGCCTTGATACCGTCAAGGATAGCGATGGCAACTACACCGCTCCCTCTGCCGACGTTATCCTGTCCTACGTGCGCAACAAGATCCTGCTCGACGCCGCCGAGGACGAGGGCATCACCGTCTCTTCTAAGGAGATGAAGAAGTACGCCGAGGATTCTATTGGCACTTCGGACTACAAGACCATGGCCACGCAGTATGGCGTGTCCAAGGACCAGGCCAAGCAGATCGTCCGCCAGTCCGCAACGCTGCAGAAGCTCTACAAGAAGAAGGTGGGCGATAGCTCCGCAAGCATGCCGATCGCTCCGACCGAGCCTTCTGACGGCAACGAGGACACCGCGAGCAAGGACTACGCCGATTACATCATCAACCTTGCCGGTGACGAGTGGGATAGCAAGAAGGGCACCTGGAAGGACGCCGATAGCACCTACGCTAAGGCTTTTGCCGACGATGCCTTTACGGCCGATAGCGCTACCTATAAGCAGGCCATGACCGCCTATTACACCGCCTACCAGCAGTACTCTTCGCAGGCTTCGAGCGCCAGCTCCAAGTGGACCGAGTACGCCAACGGCCTCTACGCCAAGGCCAATATCAGCATCTACGGCCTGTTTGCGTAGGGTTTGCCTGAGCCTTCGAGTACGAAGCCGAAATATCTGATGAAGCCTCCTAGAACGGAAATCGTTCTAGGGGGCTTTTTGCGTTGGAGGGCTATCTATTGAGACGGAAAGGGCAGATTGAATGATCACGCACGTGCTTCATCGGGTCTCCCTAATTCATCTGGGAAAACAACTGCAAACGATTGCAAGTAACCGGTGAACGGTCGAAAACGACCGTTCACCGATAATCTCAAAACTGGTTCAGACTGGTATTAAGTCAAAAAGACCAATTCACATATCTTCACAATGACCTGCAATTTTTCTACACGCTATTTTTAGCCGCCCTGCGTTGTTTAGACACGGGAAAAGATCCGATCTTTTGCCAAAACATTTCGAAACGGTTTCAAAACCGCAGGTAGATGTGTTAACGACCGGTAAACGGTCGAAATATCACCGTGAGCGGTGCAAAAACGTTTTACTGTATGAATCAACGAAAGCGACCTCTTCTGGGGTGATATAGTGACAACAACACGTCACGTGGTTACTACCAGTTGAGAAACCACTGGTCTTCAAAGAACGCTTTCTAAGAAGCTTTAAGGGCGAGCGCCCGCTGGCTTCCGAAAATCATCGGACTCAGATCGTACACACCTTCGGAAGGGAAATTTGAATGGTTGGCTTTATTCTTACCGGTCATGGACAGTTTGCACCCGGCCTTGCAAGCGCTATCGCTATGGTTGCCGGCGACCAGCCTGCTTTTACCGTCGTTCCTTTTGAGGGCGACCAGGCTGCTTCCTACGGTGAGGATCTCCGCGCCGCTATTACCGCCATGCGCGAGGAGTGCGATGGCGTGCTCGTCTTTACCGACCTGCTTGGCGGCACCCCGTTTAACCAGTCGATGATGATTGCCCAGGATGTCGACAACGTCGAGGTTCTGACTGGCACCAACCTCCCCATGGTTATTGAGCTTCTGTTCCTCCGCGGCAATGCCACGCTCGCCGAGCTTGGCGAGCAGGCAGTGACCGTTGGCCAGACGGGCATCACCGCCCAGACGGTCGCATCCGTTGCCGGCTCCGACGAAGAGGATATCTTCGGCGACGAGGACGGCATCTAATGGCCGATTTCGGAGCCAACGTCCTGAGCTCCTCGGTCGCTCTTTTAGGCCTGCTTGTCATCATGGGCTTGATTTACACCATCTGGTCGCAAATCAACATGAAGAAGAAGCAGAAGTACTTCAAGGAGCTGCACACCGAGCTCAAGCCGGGTCAGGAGGTTCTTTTCGCCGGCGGTATCTACGGAACCGTCAAGGGCATCGAAGGCGAGAAGGTCCAGATCAAGGTCCGATCCGGAGCCGTCGTAGATGTTTCGCGTTACGCGATTCAGGAGATCAAGTAACTGTCGTCAGCAAATAGCGAAAGGAAGCTGATCAGCATGGCAGAACCCAACATTCTTCTTACCCGCATCGATAACCGACTGATTCATGGTCAGGTTGCCACCCAGTGGAACTCCACTCTGGGCTCCAACCTCATCCTCGTCGCCAACGACGACGTGTCAACCAATACCATGCGTCAGAACCTCATGAAGATGGCCGCTCCCGCCGGCGTCGCTACGCGTTTCTTCTCCCTGCAGAAGACCATCGACGTCATCGGCAAGGCGAGCCCGCGCCAGAAGATCTTCATCGTGGCCGAAACACCGGAAGACGTGCTTACGCTCGTCAAGGGCGGTGTGCCTATAAAGAAGGTAAACATCGGCAACATGCACATGTCGGAAGGAAAGCGCCAAGTCGCCACCTCCGTCGCAGTTAACGACGAGGATGTCGCTGCGTTTAAAGAGCTGAAGGAATTGGGGGTGGAGCTGGAGATCAGGCGCGTTCCGAGCACGCCTGTTGAGGACACGAGCAAGCTCTTCTCGTAATCCTCGTGATCCACATTGTCAGGAGTGAAACCCTGACGTTCTGTACGTGATATCAAAAGTGCGTACATGCATTTTGAAAGGAGGAGCAAGATGGAATACTCGATCATCCAGGTCGCTCTGGTCTTCATCGTCACGTTCGTCGCGGCAATCGACCAGTTCAACTTCCTCGAGTCTCTCTATCAGCCCATCGTCACCGGCGCCGTCATCGGTCTTATCCTTGGCGACCTCAACACCGGTCTTCTCGTGGGTGGTACCTATCAGCTCATGACGATCGGCAACATGCCGATCGGAGGCGCTCAGCCGCCTAACGCCGTCATCGGCGGCATCATGGCAGCCATTCTCGCAATCGCCACGGGCCTCGAGCCTAACGCGGCAGTCGGCCTTGCCATTCCGTTCGCTCTGCTTGGTCAGCTCGGCGTTACCCTGGTCTTCACGCTTATGTCGCCGCTCATGTCCTCCGCGGACAACATGGCTCACAACGCTGACACCAAGGGTATCGAGCGTCTGAACTACTTCGCCATGGCTCTGCTCGGCCTGATCTTCGCTATCGTCGTCACCCTGTTCTTCATCGCTGGCGCTACCATCGGTCAGACCATCGCTTCCGCCATCCCGGCTTGGCTGCAGACCGGTCTCTCCGCTGCAGGCGGCATGATGCGCTTCGTCGGCTTCGCCGTCCTGCTCAAGGTTATGATGAACCGCGATATGTGGGGCTTCTTCCTCATGGGCTTTGGCCTCGCGATCATCACCGTTGCCAACGATTCTCTGGCAACTCCTGCCCTGCTCATCCTCGCTCTCATCGGCTTCGGCATCGCTTTCTGGGACTTCCAGCAGCAGACCGAGCTGAAGGGTGCAGCTGTTTCTGACGGAGGTGACTTCGAAGATGGCATCTAATGAGTATGTGATCCCGGAGCACTACGAGGATCTCACTCCTGCTCCGCAGCTCGACCAGAAGACCCTCAACAAGATGGCTTGGCGCTCCTGCTTCCTGCAGGCCTCGTTCAACTACGAGCGTATGCAGGCCGCTGGCTGGCTCTACTCCATCATCCCCGGTCTGGAGAAGATCCACACCAACAAGAACGACCTCGCGGCTTCCATGAGCCACAACCTGGAGTTCTTCAATACTCACCCGTTCCTCGTCACCTTTGTTATGGGCATCGTGCTTTCGCTCGAGCAGAACAAGGTTGACATCCCCACGATTCGCGCCGTCCGCGTCGCCGCAATGGGCCCGCTCGGTGGTATCGGTGACGCCCTGTTCTGGCTGACGCTCGTGCCTATCACGGCTGGCATCACCTCCAACATGGCCATCAACGGCAACGCCGCTGCGCCGATCATCTTCCTGGTGATCTTCAACGCCGTCCAGTTCGCACTGCGCTTCTGGCTCATGAACTGGTCCTACAAGCTTGGCACCAGCGCTATTGACGCTCTGACCGCCAACATGCAGGCCTTCACGCGCGCCGCTTCCATCATGGGCGTCTTCGTCGTCGGTTGCCTGGTCGTCACCATGGGTGGCACCCAGATCAACCTCCAGATTCCCAACGGCACCACCCGTGGCCTCTCCGCTACTACCGTGATCGTCTCCGAGAAGGAGGCCGAGAACTTCACCGGTATGGAGGGCATCGATACCGAGACCGCTGAGGCCGGTACCATCGCCATGACCGATAAGGACGGCAACGCCCTCACCGCTTCCGATGCCGACGGCAACGCTGTCGAGTGCGGCGTCACCGATCTGGGCAACGGCATGGAGTCCGTGACCTACGGCACCGTTACCGAGGATCCGGTCAACTTCTCTGTTGCCGACACCCTCAACACCATCGTCCCGAAGCTCGTCCCGCTTATGCTTACGCTGCTGCTTTACTACATGTTCGCTAAGCACAGCTGGACCCCGACCAAGGGCATTCTGCTGCTCTTCGTCCTGGGCATCCTGGGCGCTGGCCCGCTTGGTCTCTGGCCGAGCATCTGGTAAGGCTCTAGCTTGAGGGGTGTGTCCCTACGCGGCTCACACCCCGACCCCTTAAGCC
Organism: Collinsella sp. HCP28S3_E9; assembly: GCF_052065455.1. Taxonomy (NCBI): domain Bacteria; kingdom Bacillati; phylum Actinomycetota; class Coriobacteriia; order Coriobacteriales; family Coriobacteriaceae; genus Collinsella; species Collinsella sp. HCP28S3_E9. The sequence continues at coordinate 63,206 of NZ_JBQHTZ010000006.1, read as the reverse complement.
ATGTGTATGTTAAAAGCCGCGTGCTCGAAAGAGCGCGCGGCTTTTGTTTTCTTGATGATTCGGATGTGGCAGACAGATAATGTTAACCACCCAAGGTAGTAGCCGAGTTTGAGAAAATGGGAGGATAGGATGGCGATCGGGGCGCGTAAGCAACCGCTGTACGATCAGCTGGTCGATATTCTGACCGAAAAGATTGACCATGAATATCGCGCCGGTGACATGATTCCTTCCGAGCGCGAACTTTCGGAGCGCTATGGTCTCTCGCGCACCACGGTACGCCTGGCTCTGCAGGAACTGGAGCGTTTAGGACTGGTGGTTCGGCAGCACGGTCGCGGTACCTTTGTGACCGACCGTTCGGCAAAGGCAACCAATCTTATGCAGTCCTACAGCTTTACCGAACAGATGCGCGCGATGGGTCGTGACCCCGAGACCACGATTCTCGAGTTTTGCGAGATGGAGGCCGATAAGAATCTAGCCGAGCATATGGGATTGCATATCGGTGATCGCGTTTTTAAGCTCAAGCGCCTTCGTTCTGCCGACAACATGCCCATGATGGTCGAACGCAGCTATCTGCCGGTTCGTCAATTTCTGTCCCTAAAGCGACCACTGCTGGAGAGTAAGCCGCTTTACGATGTGATTGAGCAGGACTTTCAGCAAAAGATTCGCGTGGCCGAAGAGGAGTTCTATGCGAGCATAGCCCGTCCCACCGATGCCCACCTTTTGGCAATTGTCGAGGGGTCGCCTGTGCTCGATTTGGTCAGGACTACGTATAACGAGTCAAACGAGGTTGTGGAGTATACGCTCTCGGTTGCTCGTGCCGATCAGTTTAAATACAAGGTTTACCACCAGCGTAGCAACTAGTGTTCGCATCGTTTCCATATGGTGATTCCTTGCATTTAACTGGTTACTACCAGATAACCAACCGAAGTGTATAATTGCACGTCAGAGGATTACTTCTAGAGAGAGGTATTAGAAATGTTCGAGAAGAGTGTCGAGGAGCTCACCGAGCTCGGCGCCCAGATCACCACGGCCGAGATTGCTCAGCAGCCCGAGCTTTGGCGTGATACGCTCAACATCTATCGTGAGAACAAGGAGGCCATCGAGGCCTTTCTGGCCGAGGCTCGCGCTATGGGCGAGGGCCGTCTGTCCGTTGTCTTCACCGGTGCCGGTACGTCTGACTACGTTGGCGATACCTGCGCCCCGTACCTGCGTCACGCTGGCAACACTGATCTCTACGACTTTAAGCCCATTGCCACGACCGACATCGTGAGCGCCCCGCGCGACTTCCTGCGTGCCGAGGATCCCACGCTCGTGGTTTCCTTTGCCCGCTCTGGCAACAGCCCCGAGAGCCTTGCCGCCGTTGCCGTTGCCAAGGAGCTTGTCCACAACGTCAAATTCCTCAACATCACCTGCGCTCCCGAGGGCAAGCTCGCCGTCGAGTCTGCCGATGATCCCAACGCGCTGACGCTGCTCATTCCGCGCGCCAACGACAAGGGCTTCGCCATGACCGGTTCTTATTCCTGCATGACCCTGCTCGCCACCCTTATTTTCGACACTGCCTCTGACGAGCAGAAGGCCGAGTGGGTCGAGACGATTGCCAAGATGGGCGAGGAGGTCATCTCCCGTGAGCCCGAGATCGCCGATTACCTCGCTGGAGACTTCAACCGCGTGACCTACTTGGGTTCTGGCTCCTTCGGTGGCCTTGCCCAGGAGAGCCAGCTCAAGATCCTCGAGCTCGCTCACGGCCTGGTTGCCACTTCTTACGACACTTCCATGGGCTATCGTCACGGACCCAAGTCCTTCGTCGACGACAAGACCCTCGTGTTCGTGTTCGTCAACAACGACGCCTACACCCGTCAGTACGACATCGACATCCTCAATGAGATCGGTGGCGACGATATTGCTCAGCACACCGTTGCCGTTCAGCAGGATGGCGCTACTGTCTACGAGGGTGAGTCCTTCACCTTTAAGGGCTACGAGGCACTTCCCGAGGGCTACCTTGCTCTGCCGTTCGTGATGTTTGCTCAGGCTATCAGCCTGCTTAACTCCGTGCGCGTGGGCAACACGCCCGACACGCCGAGCCCCACGGGCACGGTCAACCGCGTGGTCAAGGGCGTGACGATTCACCCCTTCACCGCTTAATCGCGTCCCCCTGTAAGGGCGCCCGTCCGCTCGTAACGGCGGGCGGGCGCTTTTTGTTTTACGTGAGCTGGGTATAAACATCACCACAGTTAACTGCTTTAGAAGTAAGGAGTACATATGAGCACGTACGCAATTAAGGCTGACAAGTTCTTCTTGCCGGCAGGCCCGCAACTGGGCGGCTATCTTATGGTCGAGGACGGCGTCTTTGGCGCTTGGCAGGCCGACGAGCCCTCCTGCGAGATCAAGGACTACACGGGATCGTGGATCGCTCCGGGCATGGTCGACACCCACATCCATGGCTTCTATAACCATTCGACTACCGATAACGATCCCGAGGGCATCGATATCAGCTCGACCGAGCTCGCCCGTCGCGGTACCACCAGCTGGCTGCCCACGACGTTCACCGATGGCGTCGAGCAGATCAAGGACGCCTGCGCCGCCATCGCTCAGGCGGACGAAGGCCGTGGCCCCGACTTTTGCGGTGCTCGCATTCAGGGCATCTACCTGGAAGGCCCTTTCTTTACTATGAAGCACGTGGGCGCGCAGAACCCCGCTTATCTTATCGATCCCTCCGAGGAGGTCTTCGATCAGTGGCAGGAGGCTGCGGGTGGTCGCATCGTTAAGAGCGCCATGGCAGCCGAGCACGACGGTGCCGCTGCTTATGCGGCTGCTCTGAACGCCAAGGGTGTGGTGACCAGCATCGGTCACTCCGACGCCACCTACGATGAGTGCATCGCCGCCATCAACGCCGGTGCCAGCTGCTTTACGCATACCTATAACGGCCAGCGCGGACTGCATCACCGTGAGCCCGGTGTTGTGGGTGCTGCCATGTCCACGCCCGAGACCTACGCCGAGATCATCTGTGACGGCAAGCACGTAAACCCTGGCGCTATCAAGGCGCTGCTGCAGGCAAAGGGCTGGCAGCATACGGTGCTCATCACCGACTGCCTGGGTTGCGGCGGCATGCCCGAGGGCAGCTACACCAGTGGCGGCATGGACGTCATCATGAAGGACAACCTGTGCTGGCTCGCCGACGGCAAGAGCATTGCCGGCTCGGTGCTCACGCTTGCCCAGGGCGTCAAGAACATCGTCGACTGGGGCATTGCCAGTGCCGATATCGCCATTCGCATGGCAACCGAGGTGCCGGCACGCTCCGTGCACATCGAGGATAAGTGCGGCAGCATCATGCCGGGTCGCGACGCCGACTTTGTCGTGTTCGACCATGAGCTCACCCTCGTCGAGACGTATGTTGGCGGTCAGAGCGTCGGTAACGCCTTTACCGAGTAACGATAGAAAAAGACGGCGGGCCCGAATCTGCTCGGACCCGCCGCATGGGTTAAACGCTCAAAAGTACCTTCACAGTTATAGCTTGTTAGCGATCTTCTTTACCGTGCGCTTAACGCCGGTCACCAGGCCTCCTGCAGGATGCTCCTTCTCGTATGCTAGGCGCTTCTCGCGCTTGGCGTACTCTTCGACGATGATGTCGCCATACTCGTCTTCGATCTTGTCGAAGAAGTCGACGGCGCCCTTAATTTCCTCAGCGGTCGGGTGTCCCTTTTGGACACCGCCGGTGAGTTTGAACGGCCCCCACGTATCAAAGCCGGGGCAGCCGTAGACACCCATAAAGATGGCCTGCCTCATGCGGCAGATGCCATCGATATCCTTGCCGTACCACTTGTTTTTGCCACCGTAGGTCATAAGGCCAAACACCTTGTCCTGCGGCTGCAGCACGTTAGTGAGCACGCGTGCCATGTCCTTGTCGATCTCGGAGTAATAGATGCCCGTGGCGACACCGATCAGATGATATTCGTGCAGGTTGGGATACTCGTTTTTGCCGAGCGCCTTGACGTCGAGGGTATCGATCTCGGGGTGTGCCTCGACGATGGCGTCCACGAGCTTTTTCGTATTGCCGTGATGGCGCGAGGCGTAGAGGATGATGGTTCGCATAAGAAGACCTTCCAGCTGTAATTGCATCAATGTCTGTATGGTACCCCGTTGCATTGCTGGGATACCGGACACATCGCTGAGCGTGCGGGTTTGTCCTTTGGTCAGGGCCGAGACGGATACTTGCGAGCAAAAGCAGTTGTTCGAAAGGATGGGCAATGGAATACGCTCTCTCCAACGATTCGATTTCTATTAAGGTGTCCACGGCTGGTGGTTCGTTTACCTCGATTGAGGCCGGAGGCCGCGAGTACTTGTGGCAGGGCGATCCCGCCGTGTGGTCCGGCCAGGCACCGATTTGCTTCCCGATTTGCGGAGGCCTGCGCGATGGCAGCGCCATGACGTTTGCCGGGCATCATGTAAAGCTCGCTCGCCACGGGTTTGCGCGCAAACAGGAGTGGAAGCTGCTGAGCCAAAGCGCAAACGAGCTGGCTATGTGCCTGGCTTCGGAGGATAACGCCGCGCTGCTGAGAGATTATCCCTACCCGTTTAAGCTTGTCGCTCGTTATACGCTCGAGGACGCTGCCGTGCGCGTTTCCTATGAGGTGGCCAACGAGGGCACCGAGGACATGCCGTTCTTTATCGGTGGACACCCCGGCTTTAGGTGCCCGCTCGACGAGGGCGAGGCCTATACGGACTACGAGTTGCGCTTCGAGAAAGACGAGGCTGCGGAGCTTTGCACCGCCGTACCCTCGACTGGCTTGATTGATGTAGCTAACCGTTCAAAGAACCCCATGGTGGGAAAGACGCTGCCCCTGTCGCATGAGCTCTTCGATTTTGCGGAGACCATCTTTGACGTGCTCGAGAGTCGTCAGGTCACGCTTTCCAAGAAGGGCGAGGACAAGGGCGTTCGCTTGAGTTTTGAGGGCTTCCCGTACCTCATCGTGTGGAGCAAGCCCGAGGGCGATTTTGTGGCAGTTGAGCCCTGGGGCGGCCTCTCGACCTGCTCCGATGAGGACGACGTACTTGAGCATAAGCGCGGCTGCCTTGTCGCCAAGCCCAAGGAGACCGTCGTTCGCTCGTTCACGATTGAGATTCTGTAATTCCGTTTTGTCGACTCGTATCGCGAGGCACAAGGAGCCCGCGAGATAAGGAGCTAAAATGATCCTCACCGTTACGATGAACCCGTCTGTCGATACGCGCTATCAGCTCGATGAGCTCATTATCGACGACGTCAACCGTGTGACGCCCGAAAAGACCGCCGGCGGCAAGGGTCTCAACGTGGCCCGTGTGCTGGGCCAGCTGGGCGACGACGTTGTGGCAACCGGTCTGCTCGGTGGCCATATGGGCGCCTATATGGCAGAGCTCATGGATGCCAACGGTATTAACAACGACTTTGTGCCCATCAAGGGCGAGACTCGCATTTGCCTCAACATCCTCCACGCCGGCAACCAGACCGAGCTGCTCGAGAGCGGCCCGACGATTGCCCCCGAGGAGCTGGATGCCTTTACCGCCAAGTTTACCGAGCTTGCGAGCAAGGCCGACGTCGTCACTATTTCGGGTTCGCTGCCCCGCGGCGTCGAGGCGGACTACTATGCCAAGATTACGGGCATTGCCGAGAACGCCGGCGCCAAGGTGCTGCTCGATACCTCGGGCGCTTCGCTTGAGGCTGCCCTCAAGTCCGAGGTCAAGCCCGAGCTGGTCAAGCCTAACCTAACCGAGATCAACGGCCTTCTGGGCACGAGCTTTACCACCGACGATGTGGACGAGCTCCGGGCCGCACTTGCCTCTGATGACCGCTTCTCCGATATCCCCTGGGTCGTCGTGTCCATGGGCGCTGCCGGCTCCGTGGGCTTCCACAACGGACGTGCGTTCCGTGCCAAGACCCCCGATATTCCTGCCGTTAACGCTACGGGTTCCGGCGACTCCACTATCGCCGGTTTCGCGCATGCCATCGCTGCCGGCGCGGACGACGAGACGGTGCTGCGTACCGCCAACACCTGCGGCAAGCTCAATGCCATGGATCCCATGACCGGTCATCTGGTTATGGACCGTTGGGACGAGGTCTACAACGGCGTTGTCGTGACCGAGCTGTAAGAGCTTGGGCGTCGGCTCCGGCATCGGTTGTTTGCTTGTGGTTAGAGCCAACGACAAGTGCGGTAGCATTATGCCGGGGCGCGACGCCGATACTGTCGTGTTCATTCCCGACCTTACCCTGGTCGAGACGTATGCGGGCGGCAACAGCTTTGGCAACGCGTTTGCCGAGTAGCCGCCAAAGAAACGATCCGAGAGGGGATTTAGATGATTTACGGTGCATTGGGCGATATCGAGGAGTACCGCGGAATGCTCAAGGGCCTCGACGTGCTGATCGACTGGCTCGAGGAGAACGACCCGGCGCAGCTCGAGGTCGGCAGCCATCCGATTTTGGGCGACAAGGTCTTTGCGAACGTCATGGCTCCCACGACGCGTCCCGAGGCCGAGGCTCACTATGAGACGCATCAGCGCTATCACGACCTGCAGATCGACGTCGAGGGTCGCGAGGCCTTTAAGGTCGCTACGGGTAGCCTGACGCTGGTCCAGGAGTTTGACGAGAAGGACGACTACGATCTGGTCGATTCCGACGCCTCGATCGCCGGCGATCTTGCCGACGACAAGTTTGCGCTGTTCGTTGCCGGCGAGCCTCACATGCCCACGCTCGAGTTCCCGGGCGATGGCGCGCAGCCGGTCAAGAAGATCTGCTTTAAGCTGCTTGCCGACGCCTACTGGGAGGAGTAGCGAACTGCCCGACTGAGCTGTTCGTCTGATGGCGTGTTTCCCCTAAGGGAAGCACGCTACGACCCCGTTAATCGTGTTTTCCTAGGGGAATCACGATTAACGGGGTTTCTGTTTTTGAATAGGGGAGCTGACGCTGTGGCGATGCGTGGGTGGGCGCGCGCACTCAAAATCGAAAACAAAAAAGCCGCCCGAAGGCGGCTGTCTTGTGCAATGGAGCCAGCGACCGGGCTCGAACCGGTGACCCCCGCTTTACGAGAGCGGTGCTCTACCAACTGAGCTACGCTGGCGGCCATGTGGTGACGCAGCTGAGGCGTCAACGGCTGTCTATGATACGGGACATCGTAAATCCGCGCAAGTGTTCTGACAGCTTTTCTCACGTTAAATGCACTAATCATTCAAGCCGGGATGTGCCTGGTTGCCTACAACTGGGTAGAAAAACGCCCGTCGGCGGTGTGCCGGCGGGCGCTGCTGTGCGATATGTTGCGTTATGGGCTTAGTGCCTCATAAAGTGGTATTCGATCACATTGCTGTAGGGATGACCCGGGCCCACGATGCCCTGGGGGAACAGCGGGCGGTGCGGCGTGTCGGGGTACATCTCGGCCTCGAGGGCAAAGCCGGCGCCCCAGCCGTAGTTGGCATCGTCCTTGGCGTGCTCATCGCCTAGCCAGTTGCCGGTGTAGAGCTGCACGCCCGGGGCGGTGGTGTAGTAGTCCAGCTCACGGCCGGTCCACATCTCCTCGACGTGCAGGGCACGGCGCAGATTGCGGCCGTACTGATAGCCGCCAATGCACAGGCAGTGATCGTAGCCGCGTGCCTGCTTAATCTGCGGATGGTCGGCCTCCATGCCAGGCGCGACGGGGCGTAACTCGCGAAAATCAAACGGTGTTCCCTCGACCGGAGCAATCTCGCCAGTAGGAATGTTCTGGTCGTCGATGGGCAGGTAGTGGGCGGCGTTGGCAACAAAGAAGTGCTCGCAGTCCATGCCGGCATTATGACCGGCAAGGTTAAAGTACGTGTGGTTGGTCATGGACACGTACGTGGCACGGTCGCTCTCGCAGCCATACTCGATACGGAAGCGGCCGGTGTGCGTTACGGTAAACACGGCCGTAAAGGTGCGGTTGCCGGGCAGGCCCAACTCGCCATCCTCAAGTGAGGTGGTCATGCGCACGGCGTTGTGGGCCTCGTCGAGCTCAACATCCCACACGCGCTTGTGCAGGCCGTGTTCAAGATCGCTGTGCAGGTTATTGGCGCCCTCGTTGGCGGGCATATGCCAGTCCGTACCGTCGATGGTGATCGTGGCGCCCGCAGTGCGGTTTGCCACGGGGCCAATGGTCGCGCCAAAGCAGGCGGGGTTGTCAAAGTAATCCTCGAGCTTATCGAAGCCCAGCACCACATCGCGCACGTTGCCGGGAATGTCGGGCACATCGATACCCAGCACGGTGGCGCCATAGTCCATAATGCGAACGCAGATCTCGGGCCCGTTGAGGGTGTAACGATGAACGGGGGTACCGCACGGCGCGGTGCCGAAAAGCTCAGAAGTGATCATTTGGTTCCTAACATCGAGGTATTTCCGACAAACTGTAGCGCGAACAGGCGAGATTATCACTACATCCCACTAAAGCAGGGGGTATTTTTCTCAAAAAAGTGATGATTGGAGCTGTGCGGGCGTTCATTTTTGACGCGCACGAGTCTGATACAATTTGTTCGTTACTGTTTGAATGATATGCGCGCAAAGAACGGCGAGGATTCATCGTGATTAAGGCAGAGCGACAGGATAAGGTTCGTCAGCTGCTCGAGGAGCAGGGCACGGTCTCGGTCAAGGAGATTTCGGATGCACTGGGCGTCTCGGATATGACGATCCGCCGTGATCTTGAGGAGCTTGCGAGCCTGGGCGAGATCGAGCGCGTGCACGGCGGCGCCCGCAGTGCGCAGGGTCGTCCCCACGCTATGTTGCGCCACGAGTACTCGCACAGCGAAAAGCGCACCAAGCATGCCGAGGAAAAGCTGCAGATTGCGCGCCGCGCCGTGGAGCTTATCGAGGAAGGTTCGACCATCTTTTTGGGTACGGGCACTACGGTTGAGCAGATGGCGTCGATGCTGCCGGCGTTTCGCCTGCGCATTGTGACCAACTCGCTTTCGGTGTTTAGCCTGCTCGAGGCGCGCGAAGACTGCGACCTGTGCCTCGTGGGCGGCATGTATCGTCGCCGCACCGCCGCTTTTGTGGGACCAACGGCCGAGGATACCCTGCGTGCGTTGGGTATCGACGCGGCGTTTATCGGTGCCAACGGCATTTTGGACGGCGACGTGTCTACGTCTAACATGGAAGAGGGCCGCATCCAGCAGCTCGCCTTTAGCAAGGCAGACTCGCGCTATCTGATCGCCGATTCCAGCAAGATTGGCAAGCGCGACTTCTACACCTTCTGCCGTCTGGACAGCCTGGATGCCGTGGTGTGCGAGCCGGGTATTACCGCCGAGGATCGTGCCGCCATCGAGGAGCATACGCAGATCATCTGCTAGCTAGCGCTGCAGGATTGCTAGCTAGCGCTGTGTGAGGACTTTTGCCCCCCCCCTGTCATTGTGGGGAATCGGCGCGTCAGCGCTATGCGATATGACGCGCAAATGGGGACTTCGCTATCAAATTGTCTCAACCTGTGATATCTAGGCGGCCAAAAGCGAGTCAGATGTTACAGATCGAGATTTTTGGCTCGGCCTATTCCGTTTGTCTCGATCTGTAACAGCTAGGACCCAAAAACTCGACTAGGTGTTACAGATCGAGATTTTGTCTATCCAGCCATCACCTTTGTCCTGATCTGTAACAGTTAGACGGTTAAAAGCGAGTTAGATGTTACAGATCGAGATATTTCTGCTCGGGCGTTCTGTTTGTCTCGATTTGTAACAGCTAGGGCCGAAATATTCGGTTAGATGTTACAAATCCGAGACAAACGACCTGCTCGGGCCGCGCCAAAACAAAAGAGGCCGCATACGAACCCGTGGAGGGATTCGTATGCGGCCGACAGGGGGTATGCGGCGGAAACTAGGCCATGAGCAGGCCGGTCTCCGCGACGTTCTTGTACCAGTACGCGCTCGCCTTGGGATAGCGCTTCTGGGTCTCAAAGTCGATGTAGAACAGGCCGTAACGTTTGTTATAGCCGTTGGTCCAGGAGAACTGGTCCTGCAGCGACCACACAAAGTAGCCGTCGACGTTCACGCCGCCGTCGATCGCCTTGAGGATCCACGCGAGATGCTGGCGCATGTAGTCGATACGAGGGGCGTCGTCGATAAAGCCATCCTCGAAGTCGTCCTTATAGCCCATGCCGTTCTCGGTGATGTAGATCTTCTTGTAGTTGGGGTAATCGTTCTTAATGCGCAGCAGCAGGTCGTACAGGCCCTCGGGATAGATGATCCAGTCCCAATCGGTGGTGGGAACGCCTTCGCGCACGCACGACTCGCCCACGCCCTTGAGGAACCAGCGCGAAGATCCCTTGTCGCCGGTGCCATTATGGTTGATGTCGTTTTCGCCCTCGGCAGCACGCAGGAACTGGCACTTGTAGGTGTTGACGCCCAGGCAATCGTTGTAGGGGAGCGCGGCGGTCAGCGCGGCGATGTCCTCGTCGCGGACGTCGAGCTCGCCGCCGGCGATATGGGCCAGCTTGGTCGCAGCCTCCATGGTGTCGGCGGCATAGTGGCCGCGGAAGGTGGCGTCGAGTACCCAGCGGTTGTTGATGACGTCGGCCATGCGAGCTGCCTCGCAGTCGGCAGCGTTGTTGGGGTCGAGGGGATACTTGGGCTCCAGGTTCTGGACAATGCCGATCTCGCCCTCAAAGCCGCCCTCATGGAAGGCGACGACGGCCTTGGCGTGGGCCACCATCATGTTGTGCATGAGCTGGAAGGCCTTGTCCAGGCGGTACTTCTCGCCGTGCGGCCAGTTGCCGACGATAAAGCTGCCCTCGGCGGTCGCGGGAATCTCGTTAAAGGTAAACCAGTGCTTGACCTCGGTGAACTCGGCAAAGCAGAACTTGGCGTACTCGACAAAGGCGTCGATCGTCGTGCGCGTCAGGAAGCCTTCGCCGCCGTTCTGGTAAAAGGCCTCGGGCGTATCGAAGTGATCGAGCGTGACATAGGGGATAACGCCGGCATTGTTGCAGGTGGCAAAGAGCTCGTGATAGAAGGCAACACCCTCGGGGTTAATCTCACCGGTGCCGTTGGGGAAGATGCGGCTCCAAGCGATGGAGACGCGGATACCGTTGATGCCGAAGCGCTGGCACAAGTCGATATCGACCGGGTACTTGTTGTAGAAATCGCTTGCGGGGTCGGGGGAGAAGCGACCCTGAGCGGCCAGGAAATCGTCCCAGGGCACTTTGCCCTTGCCGTGCGTGCGGGTCTCGCCCTCAACCTGGTAAGCGGCGGTGGCGCCGCCAAACACAAAGCCGTCGGGGAACTGCATGGGGTTGGTCATGAGTCATCCTTTCTGTGGGATACGAATAGGGAGAGGTGCCCGAACTGGGGATCCGGGCACCAACAGAGGGAGGAACTAGTCGAGGTTCTCGCGGAGCCACTTGATGGCGCCAGCGGGGTCGCGAGTAAGGTCGATATATTCCTTACCGCGCGGGGCGAGCAGCTTAATGCCCAGGCGATCGGTGTCGGCCTTCATGTCGTTGTAGTAGCTACGAACCTGCGGGGCGAGCACGATAACGTCGTACTGATCCATGATGGCAGTGTGCTGGCCATAGGCGCCTGCGGAGGAAGCGATGTTCTCTCCGGTCTGTGCGGCACCTTCCTTGATGGCGTTGGCGAGCATGGCAGAGGTGCCGGCGCCGGCGCATAGGACGAGGACCTTCAGGCCGTCGACATCCTTCTTAGCGGATGCATCGGCGGCGGGCTCGGGCTGATCGGCGACAGGTTTGCTGTCGGCGGCAGCGGCGGTCGGCTCGACGGCGGGCGCAGAGGTGCTGGCGGCGATGGTGGCAGCGCCATCGGACTCGAGACCCAGCTCGGCGGCGCGCTCGGCCTCCTGGTCGCAGAGCAGCTTGTCGTACGCCTTCAAGAACGGCAGGTAGATGATGGCGTCCAGCAAGATAATGATCGCGACAAATACCAGGGCGATGAGCTGGAAGTTCGTGGTGATGAAAATGCCGATGGGGGCAGGGGTAGCCCAAGGCACCACGAAGGAGAAGCCGTTCATGCCCACGTTATCGATAAAGAACTTGGCAACGCTTACGTTGACGCAGCCGGCGGCAACAAAGGGGATGAGCATGTAGGGGTTAAGGATCATCGGCGCGCCAAAGAGCAGCGGTTCGTTGACGGCGAAGGCAACAGGAACAATCGAAGCCTTACCGACGGCTTTGAGCTGCTTGGACTTCATAAAGAGAATCAGCAGAAGCGGCACGATGAACGTGGCGCCGGTGCCTCCGAACTCACCCACGAGCGACATGTTAAATGTGAGGGAGTGGGCGGGGTGGCCGCCTGCCAGCAGAACCTGCAGGTTCTCGGCCTGGTTGGCAAGACGGATGGGGTCGATGCCCGGCTGGACGATCGAAGGACCGTGGACACCGATGAACCAGAAGAATGCGGTGGCTGCCTGAATAAGGATGAGTCCGGGGTAGGTCTCTGCTGCAGTGAAGAGCGGGGAGAGCAGTTTGATGAGCAGCTCGGAGAACGGAACGCCCATGAGGTTGCGCACGACGACATCGATGATGCCGCAGATGATGACGGCGCCGCCAAAGGGGATGATGTCGCGGAAGTTCTGAGCGATGGCGCCCGGAACCTCCTTGGGCAGCTTAATGGTCAGATCGCGCGAGACGCAGAACTTATAGACCCACACGGTAATGAACGCGGCGATATAGGCCGAGAACAGACCGCGCGTACCCATGCTGGTGCAATCGAAGACCGAAAGCTCGGAGCCGTCGAACTTGGTGGTGAACTGCGTAACAGCGAGCAGCAGCATGCTGCACTGGGCGGCTACCATGGTGGAGCCGTCGTTGAGCACCTTGCCGGCGGGCATGCGACGGTTCATGGAAGCCGTGAAGTTCTTGGCGGTGGTGCCGGCAACCATGATGCCCATAACGCCCATGGTGAAGTTGTACAGCTTGTTGCACCAGTCGATGAGCGGCTGGGGCAGCGTGATGCCAACTACGCCGGGAAGGGTGGCAATCAACAGGAAGATCGAAGAGGTGAGGACGATGGGCATGCACCCAAGGAATCCGTCCTTAATGGCCTGGAGGTAGATGTTCCTCGAGATCTTCTCAAAGAACGGCTGATGCTTTTCGAGCATCTTTACGATGGCGTCCATAAAGCTCCTTTGTTACTTGTTGCGCGATGCATGTGGATGGAACTGGTCGTCGATGGATGGTCAGGACTGCCCGGAAACCTTCCCGCTTAAGGAAGGCATTGCGAAATGACAACGTTGTCATTTCGTTAATGACAACGTAAGACATTTTTAGAAGAGCAACAAGGATTTACAGGTGAACGGTCGATATCGTCCGATAAACGGCTGATTTATCAGTCGGGCAGGTAGTGTATGCTAGAACGCAAAAACAAGCGATGAAAAACCGACTGGAGAAGTAGTGGCAACGATGGACAAGAAAAACGTTTCGATGAACGATGTGGCGATTGCCGCGGGTGTTTCTCTCAAGACGGTGTCGCGCGTGATCAACGAGCCCGATAGCGTGCGCGAGTCGACGCGCGATAGGGTCCATGCTGCCATGGAGGCGCTTGGGTTCCGGGCGAACTTTGCCGCGCGTTCACTCAAGTTGGGCCGTTACGGGTGCATCGGCGTCGTGCTGTTCCACTTGTCGGGCGGCGCCGTGGACATGATTGACGGAATCGCCGATGCCGCCGAAGAGCGAGGCTTTGCGCTCACGATGATCAAAAAGCGGGCGGGGGAGAAGATGACCCTTGCCGAAGCGGCGCGCAGGATGTCGCAGCTTCCTGTTGATGGCATGATCTTCAACCTGCGTCAGATGGTCGATGACTTTGATACCTTTGAGGCGCCGAAAGACCTCAAGACGGTGATTATCACGCCGATGGAACATCCTACCTGCTCTACCGTTAGTGACGATCAAGAGGACGGTGCGCGCATGGCGTGCGAGTACTTCTTAAATCGCGGGCACAAGAACGTGTATTTCGTTTCTGGTAAAAAAGAGTCGCTGTCGAGTCAGTGTCGTATGAAAGGTTGGCGTGCGGCACTTGAGGCGCGTGGCATTGAGCCGCCCGAGCCTCTGCAAGGTGATTGGAATGCGGATAGTGGCTATGCCGCGGGCCTTGTGCTTGCCGATAAGCCCGATTGCACGGCGGTCCTCGCTGCTAACGACTGCATGGCAAACGGCGTGATGATGGCTCTACGTGACAAAGGGCTCAGTGTGCCCGACGACGTGTCCGTGATCGGCTTCGACGATGAGCTCTACAAGACGATTCCCAACTCGATTCTGACGTCGGTGAAGTTTCGCCACCGCGAGCTGGGCATCCGTGCGCTTAACGAAGTCGTCGCAGGTCTGGAAGCCCCGAGCTCCATAAGCCGTACGCTCGTCTCGGGCGTGTTGGTCGAGCGTTCCAGCGTGAAGGACCTGCGGGCGTAGACGTGCTTGGCTCGTTCATCTCAATCTGTAACAGTTAGGACCGAAATACTCGGCTAGATGTTACAGATCGAGATTGAGAGGATTGTCCTGTGCGTTTATCTCAATCTGTAACAACCAGACGTCCAAAACCGGTTTTAGTGTTACAGATTTAGACAATTCGGCCCCGTCTCCCCGGTTTGTCTTAATTTGTAACAGCTAGGGACCAAAAACTCGGCTAGATGTTACAGATCGAGACAAGCGGCCCCCCAGCCGAACAAAAACAAAAGGCCGGGGGGCGGCGCGCCGTGTGACGTGCCACCCCCGGCTGAGAAATGGGGACAGGTTATGTGAGCGGGGCAATTCCGCTGGTCGCCAGCCGCTAGTCCAGACGACGGGTCTGCGCCACGTGCTTGTACCAGTAGGCGCTTGCCTTGGGCGTGCGCTTCTGGGTTTCAAAGTCAACGTAGAAGAAGCCATAGCGCTTGTTGTAACCATTGGTCCAGGAGAACTGATCCTGCAGACTCCACAGGAAGTAGCCGCCCACGTTGACGCCCACCTCCATGGCCTTGAGCAGCCAGCGCAAGTGCTGCTCGATGTAGTCGATGCGCGGCTGGTCGTCCACAAAACCGTCCTTGTAGGGGTCCTTGTAGCCCATGCCGTTTTCTGTAATGAAGATCTGCTTGTAGTTGGGGTAGCGCTGCTTAATGTAGACGAGCAGATCGAACAGGCCCTCGGGATAGATGATCCAGTCCCAGTCGGTGGTGGGGATGCCAGGCTTGTTCACGTGCTCGCCAATACCCTTAACGCGCCAGCGGCCGGTGCCCTTCTCGCCCGTACCGTTGTGGTGCAGGTCGTTCTCGCCGTCGTAAGCCTTCAAGAAGCGGCACTGGTAGTTGTTGACGCCCAGGTAGTCGTTGTAGAGCGCGGCCTCGCGCATAATCTCGAGGTCCTCGTCCAGGATCTCGATGGTGCCGCCCGAGACGGCAGCCAGACGGTTGGCGCACTCGAGGGTGTCGGGCGCGTAGTCGCCGCGGAAGGTGGCGTCGAGCAAGAACTGGTTCTGCAACACGTGCTCGTTGTTGGCGGCTTTGATGTCGGCGGGGTCGTTCTCGTTGAGCGGATACTTAAACTCCAACGACTGAATGACGCCGATCTTGCCCTTAAAACCGCCGTTGTGGAAGGCCAGTACGGCCTTGGCGTGGGCGAGCATCATGTTGTGCTCGCACTGGAAAGCCTCGGCCAGATGCGCCTTGACGCCGCCGGGGAAGGTGCCCTCGATGTAGGTGTTGGAGGCATCGGCCCAAATCTCGTTAAAGGTGAACCAGTAGGTCACCTGGTCGGCGTACTCCTTAAAGCAGAAGGTGGCAAAGTCCACAAAGGCATCGATGGTCTCGCGGTTGAGGAAGTCGCCCTTCTCAAAGAGGGCAAGCGGCGTGTCGAAGTGATGCAGCGTGACAAACGGCTCAACGTGGTGCTTGTGGCACTCGGCGAAGAGATCGTGGTAGAACTGCACGCCCTCGGGGTTGATCTCGCCGGTGCCGTTGGGGAAGATGCGGCTCCAGGCAATGGAGAGGCGAATGCCGTTGATGCCGAACTCCTCGCACAGCTCCAGATCGACGGGGTACTGGTTGTAGAAGTCCGAAGCGGGATCGGGGGAAAAGCGCCCCTGGGCCTCCAGGAAGTCGTCCCAGGCAACCTTGCCTTTACCGTGGGTGCGGGTCTCGCCCTCTACCTGGTAGGCAGCAGTGGCGCCGCCAAAGACAAAGTCCTCGGGAAACTGCGCAGGCGGGTTGGTGACGCTAGCAGGGTTAACGGACATGATGATCCAATCGTCTAAATCGAAGGGCCAGCCGGTCTTGGATGGTCGGCTGGCCCTGTTCGTTACTTACTTCGAGAGTTGCTCGCTTACGAAGGCGAGAGACTTATCGCCGTTCTGGGAAAGCTCAATGTACTGCTTACCGCGGCAGGCGACGCACTTGTTGCCCACGCGCTCGCAGTCCTTCTGCAGGTCGGCCAGGTAGCTTGCGGCTTGCGGGGCCAGGACGACCAGATCGAAGTCGGGGAGCATGTCCACGTGGTTGCCATAGGCCTCGGCAGCGGTTTCAAGATTGATGCCGCGCTCCTTGGCGGCCTTGGCCAGCGCGTTGGCGAGCAGGCCCGAGGTACCGCCACCCTGGCAGAGCACGAGCACGCGTTTGCCGTTGAGGTCGCTGGTGGCCGTTGCCTCGGCAGCGGGTGCTGCGGAAGCGGCGGGAGCGCCGGCTTCCACGGCCTCGGCAGCAGCGCCGGCGGCAACGCTCTTGGCGTCGGCCTTGCCCTGGAAGGCATCGTTGAGCTTGGCGGCCTTCTCGGCGTTCTTGGCGGCGAGCTCCTCCTGGGAAATCTCGGCCTCCTCGGCGCACTTCTGGGCGTCATAGGCACGGAAGAACGGATAGTACAGAACGAAGTCGACGACCAGGATAAGGGCGAGCATCACAAAGGCGAGCGGCTGGAAGCCCAGGCCCATGATGGTGCCGATGGGGCCGGGGACGGTCCAAGGCAGGGTGTACATAAAGCCGTTCATGCCCAAGAAGTCGATAAAGATCTTGAGGATCCAGATGTTGGCGATCGGGGCAAAGACAAACGGGACAAAGAAGACGGGGTTGAGCACGATAGGCGCGGCGAACAGCAGCGGCTCGTTGACGGCAAAGCACACGGGGACGATGGCGGCCTTACCGACAGCGCGCATCTCCTGGGACTTGGCCAGGAAGCAGAACATAAAGACCAGGACGAGCGTGGCGCCGGTGCCGCCCATGCAGACGACGAAGTACTGGGCACCCTGGGTCAGGACAGCGGAAGCGTGCTGGCCGGCCTGGAACGCAGCCAGGTTGTCGGTCATGTTGGAAACGAGGGCGGCGGCGATGGCGGGCTCGACGATCGAGGGGCCGTGGACGCCCACGAACCAGAACAGGCTCATGGCGCCGTAAATCACAGCAAGGCCGATGTAGCCGTCGGCAGCGGTGAACAGGGGCTGGAACACCTGGATGACGCCCTGGGCAAAGCAGAAGCCAAAGGCAGCGCGGAAGACGATGTCAAAGACCCAAAAGACGGTGATGCAGACGGAGAAGGGGATGATGTCCTTAAAGGTCTGCGAGATGTTGGGCGGAACCTGCTCGGGCATCTTGACGGTGATGTTGCGCTTGATAAAGAACTTGTAGATGATGCCGGTCACAAACGCAGCGATGAAGGCGGTCAGTAGGCCCTTGGAACCAAGGTAGGTGGTGTTGAAGCCACTGGCGGCATCCGTGGCGATGGTGTCGCTCGAAAGGAGCAAGAAGCCGATGATGGCCGCGCACATGCACGAGATAAAGTTGATCTGGTTATTCTTGGGCAGATCGCGGTTCTGGGCGTCGGCGAAATGCTTGGCCGTGGTAGCGGCGCAGGCGATGGCCAGGATGCCCATGGAGTAGTTGTAGCACTTCCACAGGGCGTTGTTGATGTCATCGGGCCAGTAGAAACCCCAGATGTTGGGGACCGAGGCTACCAGGCAGAAGATGGACGAGAAGATGATGATGGGGATGACGGAGATAAAACCGTCGCGGATCGCCTTGAGGTACTTGTTGCGGGCGATCGCGTTGAAAAAGGGCTGGCCCTTTTCGATGGTGGCGATGAGTTGCTCCATGCAAAGCTCCTAAGAGTCGGTGGGTTAGCAACGATGGTAGCTTTTGACGTTTGGTTGCCAAAATGTTGACGTTGCCATTTTGTGACACAAAATAAGATGCGAACCGATGGCCCCTGTGCCTGCGGACCGTCGATTTCTTGCGCGTAAACGTTTGAGCCGCCCGGTGGCTCTGTGTTTGCACAATGGCAACGTTAACATTTGGGCGATAAAAGCCGTTCGGGGAAGCAAAAATGTCGGTGAACGGTAGGTTTTGGGTGGTGAGCGTATGGTGGGGGAGGCGTTAGATATACTTGAAGACGTTTCATTTGACTGCGTAGGGTGCCACCAATGGCATCGTTGACATAGAAAGATCGACCTATGGCCGCTGTTAAAAAATCGGTTTCCGTTAAGGATGTGGCGCGCCTCGCGGGCGTCTCAGAACAGACGGTCTCGCGCACCGTCCACGATTCGCCCAGCGTGCGCCCCGAGACCAAGGAGCGCGTGCGTGCCGCCATGCGCGAGCTGGGGTATCGCCCCAATTTTGCCGGTCGATCGCTGCGCCGCGGCAAGTTTAAGACCGTCGGCGTCGCCATGTTCAACATTACCGGTACCGGCAACCTCGACCGTATGGAGGGCTTTGCCGCCGCCGCCGATAAGCACGGCTACGCCATTACCCTCACTAAAGTAGATGGACATCCGTATACCCTCGAGAGCGCATCGTCGCGCATGAGCGCACTGCCGGTGGATGGCATGGTTGTGATCATGAATCGCATGCCGGTGGACTTTGGCACCTTTGAGCCGCTGCCTGGTATGCAGACGGTGCTCGTTACCATGCTGGAGCACCCGCTGTGCTCGACGGTCGATAACGATCAGTTCGATTGTTCGCGCCAGGTTGTCGAGTACTTGCTGGGGCAGGGACACAAGACCGTGCACTTTATCTCGTGTCCCGAACGCTCGCTTTCGGGCATGCAGCGCGAGGAGGGCTGGCGCGAGACATTGCGCGCGCATGGTATTGAGCTGCCGCGACTCATCCGTGGCGACTGGACGGCGCGGAGTGGATATGCCGCAGGCCAGGCTCTGGCGGACGATCCGACCTGTACTGCCATCTATGCCTCCAATGACGCCATGGCCTACGGCTGCATTCGCGGACTCGAGTCGCGCGGAAGGCGTGTGCCCGAGGACGTGAGCGTGGTGGGGGTTGATGATAGTCTGGGCGACATCGTGCCCGATCGTCGCCTGACCACCGTGCGCTTTGACAACAAGCGTGTCGGCATGTGGGCAGTCGACAAGATCGCCGGCGCCGAGGGAGTTGCGTCTGGCGTGGAGCACATGCTGATCCCCGGCGTGCTCGTAGAGGGCGATACGGTGCGCGATTTGCGTTAGGGCGCGGTCCTGTTTGGGTTTCCGTTAATCATGTTTGATATTGTTCGAAATGGTTTGGAAACCGTTCGCGGGTTAAAAGTGACCGTTCATAGCTCGAAATTACGTTTTGTATTGTTCTTTATTGTTTGAATGTTAATGTTTCTGTCATACACAGCGCAGCGCGGATGCCCGGACGCGATGCTCTCCGTTGGTTCATATGTGAAAGGAACGCAATATGGCAACCAAAGAAGAAATCTCGATGGTTGGATTCGAGATTGTTGCATACGCAGGTGACGCCCAGACCGATCTGCTTGCAGCGCTCGATGCTGCTCGCGAGGGTGACTTTGAGAAGGCCGAACAGCTGCACAAGGATGCCAGCGATGCACTTATCGGCGCCCACGACACGCAGACCAAGCTGCTTTCGCAGGAGGCCGGCGGCGGCGAGATGGAGATGACCTTCATCATGGCTCACGCTCAGGACACCCTCATGACCACTATGATCTTGGAGAAGCAGACCCGCTTTACCATCGATGCCTACAAGCGCATCGCCGAGCTCGAGGCCAAGCTCGCCTAACGAGCCCTCACAACCAAGCCCCTTCCAAAAGTCCTGCCGCTACCCGCAGCAGGGCTTTTTCTGTCCTCCTCCAAGTTGCGGTGAAATAGGGGCTGACGGCCCAAAATGATCCGTTCTCCTCCGTCCCCAGGGGATCGGTTGGCAGCGTCGCCACGAAACTGGCGCATCTACTACGTTTAACCCGATACCCCCGAACACACCTGCGTTTCATGAAAAACTGCAAGCGTTCTACCTGTGGTTTTGTTTTTACGCCACGGGGCATGGTCGGAGATAGGCGGTTAAACGTAGTAGATGGGCCCATTTCATGGCGGGCAGGCCATGCAGCAGTCTGTTGCGCCTCTTGCCGTTCGGTTTTTCGCTGGGTGGGTATACTTCCATCCGCAATACAGTCCGGAATGAGGAGGTATCCAAATGCCGGACAACGGATCGATTCAAAAGAGAGACGCGAGCGAGATGGCTCATGGGCGTCCTGTCCAGATAACCGAGCAAACAACGGTGACCGAGCTGCAGCCCAGCCTGTCCGATGTCGTGTGCGCAAACAAAAAGCTGCAGATTGGCTTTATCGTTGCGCTCGTGGTACTGGCGCTGCTGTCGGGCTTTGTGGCGCGCCCGCATTTTGCCGATACCAAGACTTGGGACTCCACCATCGAGGTCATCGATCAAAAGAAGGGCAATGTATTGGCGCTCACGACCTCGTGCGTCGCCCTATCTGCGGGCATTACCGCGCTGCCGGGTGATACGGGAACGCCGGTTGCCGAGCAGCTCGCACAGCTTTCGGGTAATCTTGGTATCGTGCTTGCCGTGCTATACCTAGAGAAATATTTACTCACGATTTTGTGGTCGGTTGGCCTGGGCATCCTGATCCCGTTTGCGCTGGTGCTCTTTGCAGCGTCGCTCGGCAGTCACGGACGCTGGAGCACGAGCACGGTCATTCGTCGCGTGGCAATGCGTGTGCTGGTGGTCGCCATAATTAGCATGGTGTTGGTGCCCGCGAGCGTATGGGTGTCGCAGAAGGTTGATGAAACGTATCGAGTGAGCATCGAGGCGGCCGAGCAAAAGGCGACTGACGCTGCGAGTGCGGCAGATAGCGATAGCTCCAAAGCAAACAAGAAAAAGACCGAGTCCGCAGAGTCCAAGAACGTGCTTGAACAGCTTGCCGACGGTGCCTCGGGTCTCGTCACGACGGTGACCAGCGGCGCCAAGCAGATGACCGATGAGATTGTGCAGCAGGTGACCGATCTGATCGAAGGCGTCATTGTGATGATAGTGACCTCGTGCGTTATCCCATTGCTGGTGCTCGCGGCGTTTTTGTGGCTGGGGCACACACTGCTGGGGATTGATATTTCCGGGCCGACGAATTATTTGACGGGCCGCTTTCTGGGCACTCCGTCCAAGCATGCCAAGAAGGGCGGGCAGTCCTAGTAGCTAAAACAGCTGTATATACCGGGGAATACCGCCGAAGGGCGGCCGAGACACGTTCTCGGCCGCCCTTTTGTTTGTTGAACACATGGTCGCTACGCCCGCGCCCGGTCCAAACGGTCAGCAATCATCCGTGAACGGTATTTGTTCAAAAAAGAACAAAGATAAACAAAAAGTTGTTGCAGTTACTGTTCGAATGTGTTCAAATAAACATGAACAGTGAAGAATCGCACATTCAGATGCCCGGACCTGAACGAGATTCAACACTTCCAAACAGAAACAACGCACCTGCGTATCTCTCAAGGAGGATGTCATGAGGGTTGTAATCGCTTCCGATGCCGACGGTATGTCGATGAAGGAGTCCATCAAGGAGATGCTCATCGCCGATGGTCACGAGGTCGTCGACTATTCCGAGACCCCTGCCGCGGACTTTGTCGATTCCGCTACCGCCGTTGCCAAGGACCTGCTGGAGCACAAGGATTCCCAGGGCTTCGCATTCGATAAGTACGGTGTCGGCTCCTATATGGCCGCCGTCAAGATCAAGGGCATGGTCGTCGCTAACATTTCCGACGAGCGTTCCGCCTACATGACCCGCGAGCACAACGGCTCGCGCATGGTCACCATGGGCCCGGGCGTTGTGGGCACCGAGGTCGCCAAGAAGATCGCCCGCGAGTTCCTGCGTGCACAGTACGCCGGCGGCCGTCACCAGATCCGTGTCGACATGCTCAACAAGATGGCCTAACGAGAGCCACCGAGAACTCGAACTTCTACCTCAACTTGTGAATTCAGACGAAAGGACGTTCTGATGAAGAAGACCATCGCAATCGGTTGCGACCATATCGTTACGGACGAGAAGATCTATCTGGCCGACCGCCTGGAGCAGGCTGGCTACCAGGTGCTCGACTGCGGCACCTACAGCCACACCCGTACGCACTATCCCATCTACGGCAAGGCCGTGGGCGAGGCTGTTGCCAGCGGCAAGGCCGACTTTGGCGTGGCCCTGTGCGGCACCGGCATCGGCATCACCAACGCCGTCAACAAGGTTCCCGGCGCCCGCTGTGCCCTGGTTCGCGACATGACCTCTGCCCTGTATGCCCGTCGCGAGCTCAACGCCAACATCGTGGGCTTTGGCGGCAAGATCACCGGTGAGTTCCTGATGGCCGATATCATGCTTGCCTTCCTGGAGGAGCCCTACGAGAAGACCCCCGAGCACGATGCCCTGATCGCCAAGATCGATGCCTGCAATAAGGCCGACGCCGAGGCTCAGGCTGACCCACACTTCTTTGACGAGTTCCTGGAGAAGTGGGACCGCGGCGAATACCACGACTAGTGGGGTTACGCGGTTTTGCCAAACCGCGTAACGGGTCGACGCTGCGCGACGCCCAGGCACCCCATCTCGCCACTCAAACCGTCGCTCGCGTACATGAAGTACGCGTCGCTCCTCTTTCGCGGCGACCTGGGGCACCTGATCGCCGCTCGCTGACGTTGGGGGCACCTGTGGGGTTACCGCTGTTGTTGCGAAGCTTTCTGGTTCAGTAAGCTGCTCCGATAACACGTTTGCTTACTTGGCTTGAGTGCTTCGCTCTTGGCGGTACCCGGCATTCTGCAGCTTTTCAATTGACGGCTCGCGTTTCTGTGAGGGGGCGCGGGCCGGTTTTCTATCAGCCCTATTGACTTGGTGGGCTGTCGTAAGAAAGGGAAGACTCCTATGGAGTTTGTTCTTGATAACGGTTCTATCCGCGTGGCACTGAGCACGGCGGGCGGGTCGTTCACTTCTATTGCGGCCAACGGCCGTGAGTACCTGTGGCAGGGTGATCCGGCAGTCTGGTCGGGCCAGGCCCCCATTTGCTTCCCGATCTGCGGTGGCCTTCGTGACGGCCACGCAATGACCATGGGCGGCCGCGAGGTAAAGCTCGCCCGCCACGGCTTTGCGCGCAAGCAGGAGTGGAAGCTCGAGGAACAGAGCGACAACATGGTTGCGCTGAGCTTAAGCTCTGCCGACCATGCCGAGTTGCTCGAGCAGTACCCGTATCCGTTTAAGATCGTTGCTCGTTACACGATCGATTCGGAAAAGGTTGCCGTGTCGTACGAGGTGACCAATGAGGGCACCGAGGACATGCCGTTCTTTGTGGGCGGTCACCCCGGCTTTAAGTGCCCGCTCGACGAGGGCGAGTCCTATGACGACTACGAGCTTCGTTTTGAGCAGCGTGAGGCCACCGACCTCTGCACTGCCGTTCCCTCGACGGGCCTGATTGATGTTGAGCATCGCAGCAAGAACCCGATGGTTGGCCATGACCTGCCGCTGACCCACGAACTCTTTGACTTTGCGGAGACCATCTTTGACGTGCTCGAGAGCCGCGTGGTTACGCTGACCAAGAAGACCGAGGACAAGGGCGTGCGCCTGACGTTCCCCGATATGCCGTACCTGATTGTGTGGAGCAAGCCCGAGGGTGACTTTGTGGCCGTGGAACCGTGGGGCGGCCTGTCCACCTGCTCCGACGAGGACGATATTCTGGAGCACAAGCGCGGCTGCCTGGTGGCCAAGCCGGGGGAGACCGTCACCCGCGGCTTTGAGATCGAGATCCTTTAACGAGCTATCGTATGTTTGGGGTCGCGCGTGTCGTGCCCCGGAAACAGGAGTTCAATATGATTCTGACTGTTACCATGAACCCGTCGATTGATACGCGCTATCAGCTCGATAAGCTGGTCATCGACGATGTTAACCGTGTGACGCCCGAAAAGACCGCTGGCGGTAAGGGCCTCAACGTGAGCCGTGTGCTGCTGCAGTTGGGCGACGATGTGCTCGCGACTGGCCTGCTTGGCGGTCACATGGGTGCCTATATGGCCGAGCTTATGGATGCCGACGGCGTCAAGAACGACTTTGTACCCATTGCCGGCGAGACGCGTATTTGCCTGAATATTCTGCACGAGGGTAATCAGACCGAGCTTTTGGAGAGCGGCCCGCAGATCGCCCCGGCCGAGCTCGAGGCCTTTACGGCCAAGTTCGCCGAGCTTGCAGCGAAGGCGGACGTTGTGACGCTTTCGGGCTCGCTGCCGCGCGGCGTCGATGCCGGCTACTATGCCGAGCTCGTCAAGATCGCCGAGGAGGCGGGCGCCAAGGTGCTACTCGACACCTCGGGTGCATCGCTGGAGGCCGCGCTGGAGTCCGAAGCTAAGCCCGAGCTCGTAAAGCCCAACCTGACCGAGATTAACGGCCTGCTGGGTACGTCCTTTACGACCGATGATGTCGATGCTCTGCGCGAGGCGCTTGCCGCCGATGACCGTTTTGCCGGTATCCCCTGGGTCGTCGTTTCGATGGGCGCTGCCGGCTCGGTGGGCTTCCATGAGGGCCGCGCGTTCCGCGCCAAGACGCCCGCGATTGCGGCTGTAAACGCGACGGGTTCCGGTGACTCGACCATCGCCGGTTTTGCGCATGCCATTGCTGCTGGTGCCGACGACGTCACGGTGCTCAAGACCGCCAATACCTGCGGCAAGCTCAACGCTATGGATCCCAAGACCGGCCACCTGGTCATGGACCGCTGGGACGAGGTCTACAACAGCGTAGAGGTAACCGAACTTTAGAGTTACGGCGTACCGAACAAAACGAGAGTGGATAATCTCCCATTTTGGGCTCGCAAGCGGGCTTAGAGTGGGAGATTTTCCACTCTCATGAGAGGCAGCTAATTTGGGACGGGGCTATTTTGACTACTTCTAGATGCAAAGTAGTCAAAATAGCCCCGTCCCAAATTAGCTGCCCTTGCACCAAAAACGGCGCCCGCCGGCGATGTTGCCGGCGGGCGCCGTTGTCTTGAAGACGAAATGATCCGTTTTCCTCCGTCCCCAAGGGATCATTACAGCGAGTTGATAAAGCGCTGCTGGGCGGCGCGACCGGCTTCGTCCCACTTAAAGACGCCGGCGTTGTCGAGCACGTGGCCAAACACCATGCCGACCTCCTCGTGCAGGATATCGATGGCGCTATCCGCCGTAAGCTCGTCGGCGCGGCGGGCAAAGACGTCCTCGGCCCATGCGGCGTGGCTGCGGCAAAGGTCGTCGCCCTCGAGCGCGCCGGCAAGGTCGTAACTGACATCGGCCTTGGCTGCCAGCAAGTGCTCGCGGACAGCGCCGAGCTCGGGAACCAAGCGCGGCGGCAAAATGGCCAGGCCCATGACCTCGATCAGGCCGATGTTCTCCTTCTTAATATGGTGGTACTCGGCATGCGGGTGAAATACGCCCAGCGGATGCTCGTCGGTTGTGATGTTGCAGCGAAGTGCCAGGTAGGCCTCGTAGATCTTGCCGCCGGCATTGCCGCGAGAGTCGACGCGGCGGATGACGGGCGTCACAGTGTTATGCGCCACGCCGTCGGCTGTGTGCGCGATGACGCCCACAGACTCATCGGTCCACTCGCGCCAGGCGAGGATAATCTTCTCGGCGGCGTCGAGCAGCTGGGCGCGGTCGTGCGAGCGCAGTCTCAGCACCGAGAGCGGCCACTGCAACACGGTGCCGCTGACCTGGTCAAAGCCGGGCACGTTAAACTGCGAGACCTCGGCGGCATGCATCATGGGGAACTCGTGCGCGCCGCCCTGGAAGTGATCGTGCGACAGAATCGAGCCGCCCACGATGGGCAGGTCGGCGTTGGAGCCAATAAAGTAGTGCGGGAACAGGTCCACAAAATCGAGCAGGCAGGTCAGTCCCTTACGGTCGACGTGCATCGGGCGATGCTCGGCGCTCATGGCAATGCAGTGCTCGTTAAAGTACGCGTACGGGCTGTACTGGAAGCCCCAGCGCTCGCCGTCGAGCTGGATGGGTATGACGCGCAGGTTCTGGCGAGCGGGATGGGCGCCGCCGTCGGCAGCGGCGGAGCGTCCAGGGTAGCCCTCGTTCTCGATGCACAGTTGACAGGCGGGATACTTCTCGCCCGTGTTCTTTGCGGCGCCGGCCGCGGCAATGTCGCGCGGGTCCTTCTCGGGCTTCGACAGGTTAATGGTGATTTCCAGGTCGCCCCAGTTGGTGGGGGTGCTCCATTTGATATTGCGCGCGATGGCGGCGCGGCGCACGTAACCGGCGTCACAGCACAGACCATAGAACCAGTCGGTCGCGGCGCGGGGCTCGTTGACGCCCATGCGTCCGTTGAACTCCTCGTTTACAACCGAAGGCCTCGGCATGAGCGCGCCCATGATGCGCATGGCGATGCGGTCGCGGCCCGACGCCGTGTCCTCGGCAGCGCCGTTGGCAACGGCGTCCTCGGAAAGCGCGGCAAGCGTGCCCTCCAGGTCAAAATTGGGGAGCGTATCGGGGTGCAAGAGCGAGAGCTTCTCGTTCTGCATCGCCCAAGCCATGTCGAGCGCGGGACCCGTGGCGCCGATGCACTCGAGAATGGTGTTGTAGGCCCAGATGCGGTCATCCTGTCCGATCATGGATCGATGGATGGCATACTCAATCAGGCCCTGCGCGGCCTCGCGCACATCAGTCATTACAGCCATGCCGCGTAAGCCCCCTTGTCAGAAATTGCGTAGTGGCGGGCAGAGCCCTCGCCCAGCCAGCCGTTCATCTTGATGATGAAGGTGTCGACAAGATCGAGTGGCACGAAGGCCTGGATAGTGCCACCAAAGCCGCCGCCGTGGATGCGGACGGCGCCGCGGCCGTCGAGCACATGCTCGGCCAGCGCCAAGGCATACATGGAAGGTTGCTCGGAGCCCAGTTTGGCGACGACATTCTGCAGGTACATGGCGGAGCTGGCACCGGACTCGCGCGTCAGGAACAGGAACTGGTCGATGTCGCCGGCGCTAAGGGCTGCCCAGCGCTTATCGACCAGGCCGTTCTCGTACCAGTAGTGAAGGGCGCGCAGGCAGGCACGGTCGCCCAGCTTGGCGCGTAGCTCAGGGAGCTTGGCGTCAAAATCCACCACGTTTACCTCGCACAGGCGTGTCTTGCCAAACTCGGCGGCGACGTCCTGCATCTCGCGCGGAACGGCGGCGTAGTCGTCGGTGGCGGCCACGTGGTCGGCGCCAACCTTAACGAGCACGAGCGCATAGCCGTGATCCTCAAAGTTGAGTTCGAGCTTCTGGGTTTTAGGCTGAGCCTGGTCCTCAAAGTCCATGTAGGCGAGGCCGCCCAAGCAAACGGCGGCCTGGTCCATAAGACCGCAGGGCTTGCCGTAATAGTTGTTCTCGGTGCGCTGGCTCATCTGGGCGAGCGCGACGGGCTCGATGGCGGGTGCGCCCCAGAGCGCCTCCATGGCACGACCGTACGCCGCCTCGACAGCAGCGGAGCTCGAAAGACCGCCGCCCGAGGGAACGGAGCAGGTGAAGGCGAAGTCGAAGCCCTGGGGCTCAACGCCCAGAGCAGCGATTTCGTGGGCCATGCCGCGGACGAGGCTTGCGGACGTGCCCTTCTCGGACTCCTGAACATCTAGCGTATCGAGCGTGATCTCAAAGGTAGGATAGCCCTCGTCGGCGACGCGGATCTTGTTGGAGTCGGTTGCCACGGCGATACCGTCAACGGCGACATCGAGCGAGCCGGCGATAACATGGCCGCCCTCGTGATCGGTGTGATTGCCGCTGATCTCAGAACGCCCGGGTGCGTGCACGTAGAGCACCTGGCGGTCGCCGATGGGTCCAAACTCCTCCTCAAACAGCTTGGTGAGCATGGTGAGTGTCTTTTCGTCGGGGGTGGTCATGGGAGTCCTTTCCTTGGCGCGCACGGGTGAGTTTTGCGTCGCTATGAATACGTTAACAACTTGAAGCGGCATGAACCAAGTGTTCACGATGCCGCACGTTACGGGCTATGTTAACGTACTCATAACAGATCTCTTGTCACTTTTTGAGAATCTGGTAGTCGGTAGAATTACAGCCGTGAACGGTACCGCCGTATGGACTTATAAAGCAGAAGAGATACAGATAGAAAAAGTAGAGTACGTTAACATGCGTCCGACGATAGCGGGCCTCGGAGCGGGATATATTTCTGCCCGGGCCGGCATGCACGCTATTCAGATCTCGCAAGGGTGAAGGTGATTCTGTGGCAAGGCACTCGTCCAACGATACAGGTACGCGTCCGGTCTCCATGGCCGACGTCGCCCGCGCTGCCGGTGTTTCGCAGCAGACGGTTTCGCGCGTCGCCAACGGCTTGCCCAACGTTAACGAGCAGACGCGCCAGCGCGTGCAGGCCGCTATGCAAGAGCTCGGTTTTCGTCCGAGTTATGCCGGCCGCTCGCTGCGCGACGGCCGTTACCATTCGGTCGGTCTGTGCGTCAACGATATCACCAAGTTTGGCAACCTCTCAATGATCGATGGCATCGCCAGCGCTGCTCGAGAGCATAATTGCGCCATCACGCTGGTCGAGATGTCCAAGACCGAGGAGTTTTCGCTTGCCGAGGCCACGCGTCGTATGGCTGCGCTGCCGGTGGACGGCATCATCATCGGCATGAGCCGCATGGCGCCCGATTTTGAGACGTTTGATCCGCTGCCGGGCATTGGCACGGTTATTGTTACCATGTACGCGCACCCGCGGGTGACCACGGTCGACTCCGACCATTACGGCTGCTCGCTCTTGCTTATGGATCATCTGTTTGAGCTGGGGCACGAGCAAATTCGCTATATTGGCGGCCCGTCGTTCTCGGTCGACGAGCAATTTCGTCGCGCCGGCTGGCAGGATGCGCTCGAGCATAAGCACATTAAGCCGCAGGCGCCGCTCGAGGGCGACTGGTCTGCCAACAGCGGCTACGAGGCCGGCAGGTACCTGGCCGAGCACGATCGCACCATGACGGCGATTTATGCGGCAAACGATCAGATGGCAAATGGCGCGATTGCCGCGCTGCGTGATAGCGGCCTGCGCGTGCCCGAGGACGTAAGCGTGGTGGGCGTCGACGATTCGCTCGACGACTTTGTCGCGCATAACGAGCTCACGACCGTTCGTTTCGATTTACATCAGCGTGGACGCGAGGTGTTTGAGCACGCGGTTCCCGAGGCGGGTACGACGGGCAAAACCGTTGCTATTCGTATTCCCGGCCAGCTCATTATTCGACATAGCACGGCGATTCCACGCTCATAGTTTGCGCAGGTAAACGACGATTTATCGTATTTCAATAACAATCGGTAAGGATGCCGGCAGATAACAGTTGGAATGCTGCCAAGTGCTATGATAGACAAGTTATTTTGTCTATCTAGGAGGCTTTGTCTGATGGAGATCACCAAGGATATCCGCTACATTGGCGTCGACGACCACGACATTGACCTGTTCGAGGGCCAGTACGATGTGTCCGAGAACGGTATGGCATACAACAGCTACGTTATCTTGGGCGAAAAGATCGCTGTCGCCGATTCGGTCGACGGTGGTTTTGTCGACGAGTGGCTCGGCAACCTCGAGGCCGCGCTCGATGGCCGTACGCCCGACTACCTGGTCATCCATCATATGGAGCCTGATCACTCCGCCGGTATCGCCGCCTTTATGGAGCGCTATCCCCAGGCGCAGATTGTGGCCAGCATGGGTGCTTTCCGCATGATGGTCAACTACTTTGGCACCGACTTCCCCGAGCGCAAAATGGTTGTCAAAGAGGGCGATGTGCTCGACCTGGGCGGCCACAGCCTGACCTTTATCGGAGCCCCCAATGTTCACTGGCCCGAGGTGCTCTTCTCCTATGAGGCCACCGACAAGGTGCTCTTTAGCGCCGACGGCTTTGGCAAGTTTGGCGCCAACGACATCGAGGATCCCGAGGGCTGGGCTTGCGAGGCTCGCCGCTACTACTTTGGCATCGTCGGTAAGTTCGGCAAGTTTGTGCAGGCCGTGCTCAAAAAGGCTGCCGATCTGGATATTCAGATCATCTGCCCGCTCCACGGTCCTGTCCTTACCGAGAATCTGGGCTATTACCTCGACACCTACAACACCTGGTCGAGCTATCAGCCCGAGGACGAGGGCATCACGATTGCCTATGCGAGTGTGTATGGACATCTGAAGGCTGCCGTCGAGGAGCTCGCCGCAGCGCTCGAGGCTCGCGGCCAGAAGGTTTCCGTCTTTGACCTGGCTCGCGACGACATGGCCGAGGCCGTTGAGGATGCGTTCCGCTATGACCGCCTGGTGCTCGCCTCCATCACCTATCAGGGCGAGATCTTCCCATTCATGAGCACCTTTATCCACACGCTCGCCGAGCATGCCTACCAGAACCGCACCGTGGCGCTCGTCGAGGCCGGTTCCTGGACGCCCGCCGCTGCCAAGGTTATGACCAAGGAACTCGAGGGCATGAAGGACATCACCCTGGCGCAGAACAAGGTGACTGTCCTGGGCTCGCTCAACGACACATCGCGCGCCCAGATCGAGGCCCTCGCCGACGAGCTTTCCAAGTAGCGATATTTCGCTTTTAACGGGCAAAACCACCACAAAGGGGACAGGCCCTTTGTGGTGGTTTTTGTTTAAGCGCCGGCGATGATGAGGGCTGGACGTGCGCTGTCGGCGGCCTCGGCGATTGAGGTGGCGACGGCGGCGTCGGGGTCGCTGTCCATCACGATGATGTCGACGTCGGCAAGCTCGGCAAAACGGTACATGCCGCGTCCGTTGACCTTACTGGCGTCCATGAGGGCGACGCTTTGACGGGCGGCACCGACCATAGCCGCTTTGGTCTCGGCCATCTGCGGAAAGTCGGTCGTAAAGCCGCAGCCGGGAACAAAAGCGCCAGGACACATGACGGCAAGGTCGGCGTGGACCATTTGGAGCGCCTGCATGGTAAGTGGGCCGTACAGATAGCGATGACCTTTGCGCAGTGCCCCGCCCAGCATAACGACATCGACCGAGGGCATGCTCTCGTCAATATAATCGGCGATGGTAATGTCGGCCGTGATAACGGTGATGCCGTCGCGCTGATCGAGGAGTCGGACGAATTCGAGCGCCGTGGTACCCGAGTCGACGAGCAGCGTGTCGCCGTCATTAACGAGCCCGATGGCGCTTTGCGCGATGGCCTGCTTGGCGGCGACGTTGACATTGATGCGGCGATCTTGTGTGGAGACGGTCAGGCGTTTGTGGAGCGATACGGCACCACCATGTGTGCGACGCAGCTTGCCTGCTTCGGCGAGCGCGTCCAGGTCGGCGCGGGCGGTGACGGAGGACACGCCAAAGGTCTGGGCGATTTCTGCTACCTGCACCGAGGCGTTATGCTCGAGTATTTCCATAATGGCGGTACGGCGCTCGTCAGCAAAAGCACGGTTGGTAGCTTGGGCCATATTTGCTCCATTCTCGGCTAAATTTGCAGGAATTGTGTTGACTCTATTTTCGTTCATTTTCTTTTTGAGTAAGAAAACACCTTTCGATTACTTATCTTTTCTATAAAAGAAAGATGCTAAACGCTCAAAATTCAATATCGAACACGCCCACTCGCTTCCGATTCCTTCCGTTTACTTTTCAAAAACGACTGTATTGGCCTGCATGGACTCAATATCTCGCACGTGCAAAGCCGCTGAATTTCATACAATGAGCGCAGTAAAACGCAAGGTAAAACGCCTTGTGAACAACTACGCCCGATGTCCAGATGCGGGCGAGGGAGAGGAGCAAACGCTCATGGCACTTGTTACCACCGAAAAGATGCTCAAGGACGCTCAGGCCGGCCACTACGCCGTCGGCGCGTTCAACGTCGAGAACCTCGAGTTTGTTATGGCCGTTCTGGCCGCTGCCGAGGAGACCAAGTCCCCCGTCATCATGCAGACCACCCCGGGCACCATCAAGACCGCTGGTCTGGACTACTTCTACGGCATGGTGAAGGCCGCTGCCGAGCGCGCTTCCGTGCCCGTCGCTCTGCACCTCGATCACGGCGATGGCTATGACCGCTGCATGCAGGCTTTCCGCACGGGCTACACCTCCGTCATGATCGACGGCTCGCACGAGTCCTTTGAGGACAACATTGCCCTGACCAAGTCCGTCGCTGACGCTGGCCGCGCCATGGGCGTGCCCGTCGAGGCCGAGCTCGGCAAGGTTGGCGGCAAGGAGGACGACGGTCCCGCGGTTGAGGGCGAGAGCCCCTACACCGATCCTGCCGAGGCCAAGGAGTTCGTCGAGCGCACCGGCTGCACCTCGCTGGCCATTGGCGTTGGCACCAGCCACGGCGTGTACACGAGCGATCCGCACATCGAGCAGTCCGTGGTCAAGGCCATCCGCGACGCCGTCGACGTGCCGCTGGTTCTGCACGGCACTTCCGGTGTGCCCGATGAGCAGGTTGCCGAGGCTGTGAAGAACGGCATCTGCAAGGTTAACTACGCTACCGAGCTGCGTCAGGCCTACACCAAGGGCTTCATGGCCTACATGGCCGAGAACCCCGCCTGCTTCGATCCCAAGAAGCCGGCCAAGGAGGGCATGCGTGAGATCACCGAGCTGGTTAAGATCCGCATGACCAACCTCAACTCTGTGGGCAAAGCAGAGTAACAGCAAGGGTACTCTGATCCCACCGGGCCGTCCGGAAACGGAAAAGGGCCTATCTCTCAGAACGTCCTCGGACATGTCGGAAGCCCCGCTGCGCGCACGCGCTGCGGGGCTTCCTCCGTCCTGCGGAATGTTCTGAGAGATAGGCCCTTTTCCGTTTCCGGACGGCCCTGCTCGATCGCCCTTGTGGCGTTGGGGCGGAATAGTGGTGCGCGGGGGCGCTTTGTTGGTGGGGGTTAGTATGCCCGGGTTTGGTTGGGGAATGACTTGTTTAGGGATGCTTGGAGCTTATCAAAGGATATTCGCAAGTTGAGATTCTGATCGGTTGAGCGTTTGGCTTTTGTGGTGGGGGAGTCGAGGAGGCCGTTTCTCTGTGTCGGGGGGAAGGAGAAAAAGCCTGCATGTTTTAGGGATGGCTGCTGTGCTGCGTCATTGGAAGAATGCATGCTTATGCGGCCTCCTCGATGTTCACCAAAAGGTTGCGCACGGGGTGTGCTGCTAGGTCTCGTGCGTTGGCAGTATTATGCCGCGGCTGCTGCAAAGAAGCGCTAAAGAAAGGCTTAATCAGGTTTGATATAACAATGAAACCGCAGGTCAAAGGTATCGAATAACACTCTTGAAAGGTTTTGAGCTTAAGGGCTTTCTAAGGTTTGCGGCTCGGATGTGGCGCGGACGTGCGGAGCGTGTGACTGATCGCTGTTAGCGCTGCGGTGCGGCGGCGCGTACCTGTTCGATGACCTTTTCCATGGTGGCGTCGATGCGGTCTTTCTTGAGCTCACATTCCCAGACGGTGATGGGCGTCCAGCCCATTTGGGTAAGCGCGTCGATGGCGGCTCGGTCGCGCTCGACGTTGCGGCGAAACTTTGCCTCCCAAAACTCAACATTGCGCTTGGGCTGGCTCGGATTGCACTTAGGGCAGCGATGCCAAAAGCAGCCGTTGACGAAAATGGCGATCTTGCGCCCGGGAAAGGCGATGTCGGGCTTGCCGGGTACCTTCCATTCCAGACGGTATCCCGTAAGGCCCGCTGCCCGCAGGCGCTGGCGAACGAGCAGCTCGGGTTTGGTGTTGGCGCGCTTGTTGCCCTTCATGGACTTTTTTATAGCGGCGCGACGGCGCACCAGTTCGCGCTCGTCAGCGGAGAGGTCCGAGGTATCGATGCCGTCGAGCAGACCTGGTTTGGGACGCTTTTTGCTGCGGCGCTTAGGTGCGCGCTTGGGTTTGGTGGCGGGTTTGTCGGCCGTGTTGGGCGTGGCGTCATCGGCGGCGCCGTTGGCCTCAAGCCGATCTTCCTTCAACTCAATCAGAGCATCGATAAGCCCTTTGTCGGCGGGCATCCACTCAACGGTGGCAAGCGAGGTGCGCGGAATCCAGCGGATATCGAGCTGGCGGTCGTGCTTCTGGGGCTCATCGGATTCTTTAGCCAGCGAGCAGTAGTAGCACTCCATGGAGAGATGAAAATCGGGGTAGTCGTACTCAACGGTATAGAAATCGCGCAGGTTGGTGACTTTGACCTGCAGCTCTTCCATGAGCTCGCGGCGTACGGCGTCCTCGGGCGTCTCGCCGCGCATGAGCTTGCCACCGGGGAACTCCCAAAGTCCCCGCATGTCGCCGTAGCCGCGCTGCACGGCAAGCAGCTCATCGGATCCTTCCTTGCGAATGATCCCAGCGGCAACATGAACAGTCTTCAACAGGAGTCCTCCCTTAACATCAACACATGACAAGGCAGCTCATTTGGGTAGTCTTTTTGGGACGGGGCTTTTTTAGCTACCCTATGTCAAATGCGGCCTCATGCTTCGAAGGCTACGGATAGGGTAGCTAAAAAAGCCCCGTCCCAAAAAGACTACCCCTACCTTACGCAACGGTAAGGCAAGCGTAAGCGATATCGATGGTAGCCGACTCGGCTTCTTGCGACTATAGATGCCGTAGACTAATCGCAAGAAAGGACTCGGTATGCAAACCACGCACATGGCGACCCCGGTACTGGAAGTCGTGCATCTCGAAAAGGTATACGGAGTGCTGGGCAACGTGACCCGCGCGCTCAACGACGTCAGCTTTACCGTCAACCGCGGCGAATTCGTTGGCATCATGGGCGCTTCGGGCTCGGGTAAGTCGACGTTGCTCAACTGCGTGTCGACCATCGATAGTGCCACAAGCGGCGCGATCCGCATCAACGGCCAGGACGTGACGCGCATGAAGCAGGCTAAGCTTTCGCAGTTCCGCCGCGAGGAGCTTGGCTTTATCTTCCAGGACTCCAACCTGCTCGATACGCTCACGGCACGCGAGAACATCGCCCTGCCGCTCACCATCGCCCGCACAAACTCGGCAGAGATCTCGACCCGCGTGCAGGATGTGGCAGCGCGCCTGTCCATCAGTCAGGTGCTCGACAAGTATCCCTACCAGATGTCCGGCGGTCAGCAGCAGCGCGTTGCCGCGGCTCGCGCGCTCGTCACCGACCCCACCATGATCATGGCCGACGAGCCCACCGGCGCCCTCGATTCCAAGAGCGCTCGCCTGCTGCTCGAGAGCCTGGAGGCCCTTAACCGCCGCCTGCGCGCCACCGTGCTCATGGTCACGCACGACAGCTTTGCCGCCAGCTACACGAGCCGTGTGCTGTTTATTCGCGACGGCAAGATCTTCACCGAGCTGCGCCGCGGAGACACCGACCGCCGCGAGTTCTTCGACCGCATTATGGAGGTCGTTGCCATGATGGGCGGTGAGGGCTCCGATGCTCTGTAAACTCGCTTGGGGCAACGTCCGCCGCGCCGGCCGCGACTACCTCGTCTACCTTTTGACGCTCACCCTGGGCGTCACGGTCTTCTATGCCTTTAACACCATCTCGATGCAGGTCGACATCGCCGGAATCGATGAAGAGGGCTTGGCGCAGGTTATGGGCAGCATGCTCGGCTACCTGACGTACTTTTTGGCCGGTGTCATGGCCTTTTTGATGGTGTATGCCAATAACTTCATCATGAAACGCCGCAAGAAGGAGTTTGGCCTGTACCAGGTACTCGGCATGGGGCGTGGGCGCGTCGCCACGATCATGGCGCTCGAGACCGTGATAGTATCGGTTGTGGCCTTTGTCGCCGGCATTGTGCTGGGTGTGGGACTCTCCCAGCTCATGACGTTCTTTACGGCCTCGCTCTTTAAGACACAGATCGCCAATTTCCGCTTCTTTTTCTCGGTGCATGCGTTCAACCTGACCCTTGCCTGCATGCTCGTAATGTTTGTGCTCACGCTACTGCTGAACCTTCGCGCCGTGCGTCGTACCAAACTCATCGAGCTTATGGGTGCCGAGCGTCGCAACGAGAGCATCAAGACACGCAACCCCTGGATCGCGATTGCCATCTTTGCCGTGGGCGTGGTGCTTGTGGGCGTGGCCTATTACCGTCTGCTACGTGATGGGTTCCCGCTAACCGCGACGGACAGCAAGCTGCAAGAGGCCATGAACCAGTTTGGCATTACGACCGCTATGGTTACCGTGGGCACCTTTGCCCTGTTCTGGGGACTCTCGGGCATGCTTATCAAGCTGCTGCAGAGCCTGCGCGGCGTGTATTGGCGCGGCCTCAACATGTTTATCGTGCGCCAGCTTGCGGCCAAGGTCAACACGGTGTGCTTTTCGATGGGCGTCATCGCGATGCTCCTGTTTTTGGCCATCACCTCGGTGACGTGCGGTATGTCGATTGCCAATGTGATGAACGAAAACCTGGAGCGCTATAACCCTGTAGACGTGTCTCAGATGTATGTCTATTACACGCCCGATACGTTCGACTACTACAAGGGGTACGTCAATCCGTCTGATGAGGCCGATCGCATGGCGTTGGCCGATACAACGGTCGATTTGTACCCCGCATGGCACGGCGAGGGCAAGTCGGCGGACAGCAACGACGAGACCGGCAAGAAGGTCAATATCGCCGATGTTGCCGGTGAGCATGTGCAGATCGATTCGTATCTGAGTTACCCGCTTGGCGGCTCGGATCCTTCGGTGACTCCAAGTGAGATGTGCAAGACCATGGGCGAAAAGCTTCCCAAGGCGTTCGGGGGTAGCAATGCCGATACGATGGGTCTGTTTGTGACGCCGGCGAGCCAGTACAACAAACTGCGCCAGATGATGGGCGAGGAGCCGGTGAGCATTGGCCGCGACCAATATCTGCTCACGTGTGATATGGGCGGCGAGCTGGTCGACCTGTACACCAAGTATATGGCTGGCGGCCATGCCCTTACCTTGGGCGGGCATACGCTCAAACCCGCAACTGATAAGTCGGACGAAGATACGGCGGCCATCGCCAACTCGGCGATGGGCAGTAATCCGGGTACCGTCGTCGTTGCCGACGAACTGTTGTCCCAACTTAATCTGCAGCCGTATTCCAGTAGCCTGCTCGTTAACTACAAACAGGGGATGGATACGACCGAGGCAGACGAGAGCATTAAATACACTCTGCTCGACAATCTGCTCGTTGACGGCAAGGAGCCGGGGTTTTGGGGAGCCTTCATCACACGCTCCGAGATGTACACGCAAGCAGCGCAAATGAACGGTCTTATTAGCTACCTAGCCATCTACATCGGCTTTGTATTGGTTGTTGCATGCGCGGCGATTCTATCGATCCAGCAACTCTCCAACGTGGCCGACGGCAGCCGCAGCTATCGTGTGCTGGCACAGATCGGCTGCGACGACCGCCAGATTCGCCATTCGGTGATGGCACAACAAGCGGTGTTCTTCCTGTTCCCGTTGGCGGTGGGCTTGGCGCACTCCTTTGTGGCACTTAAGGTGATTATCGAGTTGGTGAGCATATTCGGAAATATGAGCATCGGCGGCACCGTGGGCCTCACCTGTGCAATCTTCCTGGCAGCATACGGTGGCTACTTCTTGGTGACCTACCTTATGAGTACCGGAATGGTGCGAGCAGCCATAGCCACCCGCTACAGCGAGTAACCTTCTAGTCCAGAACCACCACAAAGGGGACAGGTACCTTTGTGGTGGTTTTTACGTCTATCTCAATCTGTAACATATGGCTGGCAAAATCGCCTCTATCTGTTATAGATTGAGATTGTTTATCTCGAGCCATACGGTTTGTCTCGATCTGTAACAACAAGACGGGGATTCGGCCCCTAGATGTTACAGATCGAGACATCGGTCGTTTGATTTGGAGGAAGCCTTATGCGCACGATTACCGAGTCCGAGTCCACCCCGAGGGCCGACGGCTTCTTCATGCCCGCCGAGTTCGCCCCCCAGGACCGCGTGTGGATGGGCTGGCCCCACCGCACCGACACCTGGGCCCACGGCGCCAAGCCCGCCCAGAGGCAGTATGCCGCCATCGCCCGCGCCATCGCCGAGTTCACCCCGGTCTACATGTGCGCCAACCAGGTCGACTACGCCAACTGCAAGGCCGTCTTCGAGAACGACGAGAACGTCACCGTCGTCGAGATGACCACCGACGACGCCTGGTTCCGCGACACCGGCGCCACCTACGTCATCAACGGCAAGGGCGAGAAGCGCGCCAACCACTGGCACTTCAACGGCTACGGCGGCCTCATCGACGGCCTCTACTTCCCGTGGGACAAGGACGAGCAGATCGCCCTCAAGATGGCCGAGCTCTCCGGCTGTCGTCGTTATCGTCCCGACGACATGATCCTCGAGGGCGGTTCCATCACCGTCGACGGCGAGGGCACCGTGGTCGTGACCGACCAGTGCCTGCTTTCCCCGGGCCGCACCTGCTCCGCGGTGCTCGAGGAGGAGGAGGACCCCGAGTCCCTCTGGCCCAAGTACCGCAAGAAGTTCGAGCCCTGGAGCGAGGAGCTTCGCGGGTACATGACCGAGCACCTCAAGGACTACCTCGGCGTCGAGGAGGTCATCTGGGTCAAGGAGGGCATCGACCCCGAGGAGACCAACGGCCACATCGACGACGTCGCCACCTTCATCGCCCCGGGCGTCATGGTCTGCATCTGGACTGACGACCCCGAGTACCCGTTCTACGAGCAGTGCCACGCCGCCTACGAGACCCTCTCCAACGCCGTTGACGCCAAGGGCCGCAAGCTGAAGGTCTACAAGCTCTGCATGCCCGTGAACCCACTGTTCATGGATCGGGCTTCCTGCGACACCATCGACGCCGACGAGAACGCCGAGCCGCGCGTCGCCGACGAGCCGCTGATCGCCTCCTACATGAACTACCTGGTCACCAACCACGGCGTTATCGTCCCGCAGTACGGCGACGAGAACGACCGGCTGGCCGTTGACACGCTCCAGGAGATCTACGACGAGGTCTGGGGCGAGGGCGTCTACAAGTGCGTGGGCGTCAAGTCCGACCAGGTCGTCTACGGCGGCGGCAACATCCACTGCATCACGCAGCAGGAGCCCTCGGCGTAATTGTCTGTCTTCCCGGGGTACGGCACCTTGCCCTTCAATCGTCGGGCATGACCCTTAAGGTCTATGCCCTCCTCTTTCAGGGCAATCTGCCGCACCTCGGAAACCCAGCCAATCACGCCGACGCTTAATCGTCTGGCTTCCTGAGGCACCCCATCTCGCCGCTCAAACCGTCGCACGCGTACCAAAGTACGCTTCGCTCCTCTTTCGCGGCGACCTGGGGCACCTCGAAAACCCAGCCGATCAATCGGACCGACGCAGCTTGTTACCGCATTAGTCATTGGTGCCAACCCTGGCAACGATGCAGGTCGAAAAACGTCAGCGAAAACCCGTACACGCGAGCAAGGTGCCTTGAAGCGAGGCGGCATTGACCTTTTGGTCATGCCGTCGAAGCTGAAAGGCAGATTGCCGCTCTGGCGGGTTTGCAGCGTCGGCCGGTTACGGCGTTTGGTAAAACGCCGTAACCTACACCCGCTCTGCGATCTCGTGGATGAGGTAGTCGGTCTTTTCCCAGCCCAGGCACGGGTCGGTGATGGACTTGCCAAAGACGCCGCCGTCGACAGACTGGTTGCCGTCCTCCAGGTAGGATTCGATCATAAAGCCCTTGACCAGCTTGGAGATGGACTCGTTGCGGCGGCAGCTGTCGAGCACCTCCTTGCAGATACGGTGCTGCTCCAGCGGGCGCTTGCCCGAGTTGTCGTGGTTGCAGTCGATGACCGCCGCCGGGTTGGCGTAGCCGGCATGCTCGGTATAGCGCTCGGCCAGACGCTCCAGATGCTCGTAGTGGTAATTGGGGTAGGTACGACCGTCGAGACCAATGTAGCCACGCATGACGGCGTGCGCGAGCGGATTGCCGTCGCACTCGACCTCCCAGTTGCGGAAGATGAAGCTTTGATGTGCCTGGGCGGCGTAGATGGAGTTGAGCATGACGGTGGTGGAACCGGCGGTGGGGTTCTTCATGCCCACAGGCACCGAAATGCCGCTCGACACCAGACGATGCTCCTGGTTCTCGACCGAGCGCGCGCCCACGGCGACGTAGCTCAGCAGGTCGACGAGGTACTGGTAGTTGGACGGGTAGAGCATCTCATCGGCGGTAAAGAAACCGGTCTCCTCGATGACGCGCAGGTGCATATGGCGGATGGCCTTGACGCCCTCGAGCAGGTCGTCGGGAGCCTCGGGGTTGGGGTTGTGCAGCAGGCCCTTGTAGCCAGTGCCCTTGGTGCGCGGCTTGTTGGTATAGACGCGCGGAATGATGATGAGTTTGTCCTTGACCTCTTCGGCGACCTTGGCCAGTCGGCTCATGTACTCAAGCACCGAGTCCTCGCGGTCGGCAGAGCACGGGCCGATGATGAGCACCTTGCGCGCGTCCTCGCCGGTAAAGACCTTGGCGACCTCGGCGTCGAATGCCTGTTTTTTGGCGGTAAGATCGGCGGAAAGCGGCATTTCCTCGCGGATTTCCATGGGGATCGGCAACCTGCGCTTGAATTCCATAGCCATACGGGGCCTCCTCAATCAAATAAGACAAAGTGTGCATTGTCGAATGCTCGGCATTATCCGCTGTCGCACGCTAAAGTGCAAGCCCTCATCACCCCAAAACCTGCCAAAAAGGGACAGGTTTATTTTGGCAGGTTTTATCTGGGTAAACGTTGGCTGGCCCTGGAATGGAATGATGCCACGTGGCTTGGAAGAGGTCGTCAATTTGGTCCCAGGGGAGGCGGTTTGAGGGTCGCAGAACAAAAAACGGGAGCGCAGGTTGTCCTGCGCCCCCGTTCTCGGGTGTTATTCGTTCCCTGCGGCAGAATTTACGCCGCTTCGTCGAACTGCGAGTTGTACAGGTCGGCGTAGAAGCCGCCTTGGGCGAGCAGCTCGTCGTGCGTGCCCTTCTCGACGATGTCGCCGTCGCGAATTACCAAGATCACGTCGGCGTTGCGGATCGTGGACAGGCGGTGTGCGATAACAAAGCTGGTACGGCCCTGCATCAGCGCATCCGTGGCGCGCTGAATAAGCTCCTCGGTGCGGGTATCGACGTTGGATGTCGCCTCGTCCAAAATCAGCGCCGGGCGGTCGGCCAAAATGGCGCGGGCAATGGTCACGAGCTGGCGTTGGCCCTGCGAAAGGTTGGTGCCTTCCTCGTTGATCATAAAGTTGTAACCGCCGGCGAGCGTATGGATA
The DNA here is from genome assembly GCF_052065455.1 of Collinsella sp. HCP28S3_E9. NCBI lineage: Bacteria > Bacillati > Actinomycetota > Coriobacteriia > Coriobacteriales > Coriobacteriaceae > Collinsella > Collinsella sp. HCP28S3_E9. The sequence continues at coordinate 21,935 of NZ_JBQHTZ010000006.1, read as the reverse complement.
AAGTGGTCGCAGCGTGCAGCGCGTGCAGCGGCCTCGACCTCGGCATCGCTTGCATCGGGGCGTCCGTAGCGGATGTTCTCGCGGATGGTGCCGTTAAACAGCCACGTATCCTGCAGCACCATGGCAAACTCGCCGCGCAGTGCCGCGCGGTCCCAATCGCGTACGTCGACGCCATCGACGCGCAGCGAGCCGCCGTCCACGTCGTAGAAGCGCTGTAGCAGCTTAATGAGCGTGGTCTTGCCGGCGCCGGTGGGACCGACGATGGCGATGGTCTGGCCGGGCTGTGCCTCGCAGCTAAAGTCGTGGATGATGGTCTTGTCGGGCGTGTAGCCAAACTTGACGTGGTCAAACTCCACATGGCCAGGGCGCTTTTCGGGAATCTGCGCGTCGGCCTTCTGCTCCTCCTCGGGCGCGGCCAGGAACTCAAAGACGCGCTCGGTGGCAGCGGCCATAGACTGCATCGTGTTACTCACGTTGCCCAGCTGCTGCACGGGTTGCGTAAAGTTGCGAACGTACTGGATAAAGCTCTGGATGTCGCCGGGCGTGGCATTGCCGGTCAGCGCGAGCTGTGCGCCCACCACGACGACGCCCACGTAGCCCATGTTGCCCACCAAGCTCATAAGCGGCATCATCAGGCCCGACAGGAACTGCGAGCGCCAGCCACTAATAAAGAGGCGGTCGTTTTGACGGTCGAACTCTTCGATTGAGGCCTCGGCGCGGTCGAACACCTGAATGACGTTCTGGCCGGCAAAGTCCTCCTCGATAATGCCGTTGACGGTGCCCAGGACCTGCTGCTGCTCGCGGAAGTACGGCTGCGAGAAATGAATCATCACGGTCAGGATAATCGCGGCGGCCGGCAGTGTGAGCACGGTGACGCCGGTAAGCGGCAGGCTGATCGACAGCATCATGACGAGCACGCCGATAATCTGCGTCACCGACGTGATGAGCTGCGTCACGCTCTGGTTGAGCGACTGACCCAGCGTATCGACGTCGTTGGTGATGCGGCTGAGCACATCGCCCTTGCTGTGTCCGTTAAAGTAGCTCATCGGCACGACAGCGATCTTGGCGGCGATCTCCTTGCGCATGCGGTAGCAAATCTTTTGCGTGACGCCGGTCATGAGCCAGCCCTGGATGAGGCTGCAAACAGAGCTTGCCAGATACAGGCAGAGCAAAAAGCCGAGCGTCTTGGCGATCCAGGCAAAGTCGACATCGCCGGTACCGTTGACCTTGGCGACCAGGCCTTCGAACAGCTTGGTCGTAACCTGGCCGAGCACCTTGGGTCCCACAATGTTAAAGACGACCGAGCACACGGCAAAGGCGACGGCGGCAAGCACGGCAACCTTGTGTTGACCGATATAGCCGAGCAACTGCCGCATGGCGCCCGTAAAGTCCTTGGCCTTCTCGCCGCGGCCCATGCCACCCATGCGGCCCATGGGACCGCGCTGGCGGGTGGGCTTGGGAATCTGAGTCTTGGTCTCGTCTGCCATTAGTGCTCGCCTCCCTCCATAACGGCTGCAATTTCTTCTTGAGTGAGCCCCAGCTCCTCGGCGGAAAGCTGCGACTGTGCGATCTCCAGGTACGCCGGGCAGCTGTGCAGCAGCTCCTCGTGCGTACCAGTGCCCACCACGTGGCCGTCGTCGAGCACGATGATCTGGTCGGCGTGCATGATGGTCGCGATGCGCTGGGCTACGACAACGAGCGCGGCGTCGGTAACGTTTTTGGCAAGCTCTTCGCGCAGGCGCGCGTCGGTCTTGTAGTCGAGGGCGCTAAACGAGTCATCGAACACCAGGACCTCGGGCTTTTTTGCCAACGCGCGGGCGATGGCCAGACGCTGGCGCTGACCGCCCGAGACATTGGAGCCGCCCTGGCTGATGGGGGAGTCGTAGCCGCCCTCGCGCTCGGCGATAAAGTCCTCGGCTTGGGCGATGCGCGCGGCCTCGTGCATGTTCTCGTCGCTTACCATGTCGCCGGCAAACTTAAGGTTGCTCTCCACGGTGCCCGAGAACAGACGCCCCTGCTGAGGGATGTAACCAATGCGGCGGCGAAGCTCGGAAAGGGTCATATCGCGCACGTCGATACCGTCGAGTGAAATGCTGCCGCCCGTGACGTCGTACAGGCGCGGAATCAGCTGTACGAGCGTGGACTTGCCCGAGCCCGTGGAACCAATGATGCCGAGCATCTGACCGGCATGCGTGGTGAAGTTCACGCCGCTAATGACGTCAGCGCGGGCATCGGGATACTGGAAACTCACGTCGCGGAAGGTGAGCTCACCGCGCGGTGCGCCGGCCGCGGGCAGTTTGGGCGAGGCGGGGTCGTTGATGCTCGTGGGGCAGGTGATGACCTCTTCCACGCGCTCGGCTGCGACCTCGGCGCGGGGCAGGATGACCGAAACCATGGTGAGGATCATAAACGCCATGACGATCTGCATGGTGTAGGAGATAAACGCCATCATGTTGCCGACCTGCATCACGCCATCGGACACGCCCTGCGCGCCAAACCAGACGATAAGCACGGTGATGCAGTTCATGACGAGCATCATGAGCGGCATCATAAAGCTCATGGCACGATTGGTGTAGAGCTGCGTGGTCATTAGGTCGAGCGAAGCCTTGTCAAAACGCTCGAGCTCATGCTCCTCGCGGTTGAACGAGCGGATGGGCATAAGGCCGTCGAGCAGCTCGCGGGCGGTAAGGTTCACGCGGTCCACAAAGCTCTGCATCTTTTTGAACTTGGGCATGGTGAGGCCCATAAGCACGCCGACGACGGCCGAGACCGCGATGATGGCCACGGCGATGGTCCACTCCAGGCCGGTGTGGTTGGCCAGGACGCGCATGACGGCGACGATGCCCATGACGGGGGCCATCAGGCACATGCGGATAAACAGGGTTGCGGCCATCTGAATCTGCTGAATGTCGTTGGTGCAGCGGGTGATGAGCGAGGCCTGGCTAAACTTGCCCACCTCGGCCGGCGAGAAGTGCATAACCTTGTTGAAGGTCTCGCGGCGCAGGTCGCGTGCGATGGAACAGGCGGTGCGCGAGGCCACGGCGCCGGTCAGGATGGTGGCGATGAGCGAGATCAGGCACAGACCAAACATCGTGGTTGCCATGCGACCCAGATAGGCGTTCTGCACGTCGGCGGGGTCGATGCCCTGCGCCTTGTACTCGTCTTGTACATAGCTCACGGCGCGTTGGGTCACGATGGAACCCGACATGGAGCCCATTTTGTCCGCCATATCGTTGGCACCCTCGACGAGCTTGCCCTGGTCGATAAGGCCGCCTTCAACGCCTAGGCGCAGGCTCTTCATGGTGATCTTACCGCCGTCGGTATCAATCTGCTTTTGCATGTTCTGCGCCGCCGCGGCCTTCTGCTGCATCTCGGCGAGCTGCTCGGGCGTCATTGCCGCCATCTGCTCGGGGGTGGGCATGGCCTGGGCGGCGTTGTTGTTATTCTCGCTGGACGAACCCATCATGTCATCCATGGAGTTGGCGTCAATGCCCTGGTTGAACGAAAGGACGACGGTCTCGGGCAGGCTCACGATGTCGGCAATCTTGCCGCCGTCGGCGCGCTCCTCCTCGGTGCCCTTGTACGTTCGAATGCCGTTATTATCCGCCTTGCTAAACACGGCCTCCACAGCTTTGGCGTCCTTATCGCTCATAAAGAGTTCGAGGTCGTCGAGCGATTTGGTGCGAATGGTGTCAGGTACGGGCGAGGCGATACCGCCTTGCTGCACGCCCACGTCGACGATGTCGCTCATATACGTAGGCAGCGCCAGATCGGCGTTGCAGCTGATTACGATAAGTACGATAGCTGCGAACAGTGCCAGGACATGCTTTTTAAAGAGCTTGAGAATCCTCACTCGGCATCTCTCCTTTCTTGATTGCGGTCGATAATTTCGTTGGCACGCCTAAGAAGGCGCACCATCTCTTGGGTATCTGTTTCGCCGAGCTGCTCGAGGAAGGCCGCGGTGCGGTCCTCGAATTCCCGATGCTTGATTTCGAGATCATGGAATCCCTTGTCGGTCACCGTGACGTGTACGCGACGACGGTCGGTCTTTGAGTGCTCGCGCTCGACCCAGCCTTTGGCTTCGAGAGCGCGCAGGATATTGGCGATGCGGGCGCTCGAGACCCAGGCACGATCGGCGAGTTCGCTTGGCGTGAGCGAACCGCCAGCGAGCATGAGGGCGCGCATGACGGCCATCTCACCACTGAGGGCTTTGTCCGCAAAGCGCGAAATGCGCTGATGCATACTGCCGAACTCGGTAAGGAGCTGACGCCCAAGTTCACGGAAATCGGTATCTTTCACCGAAAACCCCTAACACTAGAAACTATTTTTGGTAGAAGATGATACCCCCATATGCGGGCCTCATGCAGTGGGCAATATTAAGAGCGCATAAAGACTTAAAATAATTCAATTGCTGAAGCGTTTCAAAGAACTATCATGCCCGCGGTTAGGCGAGGGGTTGTCACCACCATGACGACTGGGACTCATTTATCGCCATGTGCGATGCTCCAACTTCCCGCAAGGAGACATCTGAATCAAGGGGGTTGGAGTCATGGCATTTGACTTCACGGGTAAAACCGCGATCGTTACCGGTGGCACTCAGGGCATTGGCCTCGAGATTGCCAAGGGTATCGTTGCGGGCGGCGGACACGTCGCGCTCATCGCAAGGAACGCTGCTAAGGGCGAGGCGGCTGTGGCCGAGCTTGGCGAGGGCAACAAGTTCTATCAGCTCGATGTCGCCGATGCGCCCAAGGCGCGCGAGACCGTCGAGCAGATTTTTACGGACCTGCCGCAAACCAACATCCTGATCAACTGCGCCGGTGTCATCAGCACCAAGAAGTTTGACGAGATCGACGACACCGAGTGGCGTCGCACCATCGACATCAACCTCAACGGCACCTTTACCATGATGAATGCCGTGTACCCGCACTTTAAGGCGGCACATGCCGGCACTATCGTCAACGTGAGCTCCGTTGCTGGCAAGATCGGCGGCGGCCTGCTCGGCACCGCGGCCTACGCGAGCTCCAAGGCCGGTGTCAACGGCCTTACCAAGGCGGTCGCCAAGGAGGGCGGTAAGTTCGGCATCCGCTGCAACGCTGTGTGCCCGTCGCTCACGCTTACCGACATGACGTCGATCCTTTCTGACGAGAACTCTCAGCGCATCATCAACGGTATTCCTCTGGGCCGCGCCGCCCAGGCCAGCGAGCCTGCGCAGATGGTGCTGTTCTTCGCTTCCGACCTCGCCAGCTTCGTGAACGGCGAGATCGGTGACTGCGACGGCGGCATCGTCCTGGACGGGTAATACCCCGCGGTAATCGTTTGGCGGCGACCCTGGAGAATCGGGGTTGTCGCCTTCTTTCTGACATAGGCGCGTGCGGCTACGATTCGCATGCATCCAAAGGAGATATATATGAGTGAATCGACTGCGGTGGAGGCGCCGGCTGCAAAGGAGCCGTTCTTTAAGATGTCCTCCATCCCGGGCGCCAATATTTTGGTGCCGCTTTTGCTGGGCTGCTTGCTCAACACGCTATTCCCCGACCTGTTCAAAACGCTCGGCAGCTTTACGCTTGGCATGACCCAGCAGGGTGCAAGCCCGCTCGTGGGCGCTTTTTTGCTCATCGTCGGTACGACGATTTCGTTTAAAAGTGCTCCTGCCGCCGCTGCACGCGGCGCCATCATCATCGCTGTCAAGCAGATCGTGGTCGTTGCCGTGTCGCTGCTCATCCTTTATGTATTCAACGACAACCTGTTTGGCATCTCTGCCATGGTGATGCTGGCGGCTTGCACCGGCGCCAACAACGCTATGTACGCTGGTCTGATGGGCACCATGGGCAACGAGGCCGAACGTGGCGCCGTCGCCATCACCACACTCGTTGTCGGCCCTCCGGTCACAATGATCGTGCTCGGCGCTGCTGGCCAGGCTCCGATCGGCTGGTCGCTCGTGGGCGCCATCCTGCCGATCGTCGTCGGCATTATTCTGGGTAACCTCTTCCCGAGCTTTAAGAAGATGATGGCTCCGGCACTTTCCGCCATCATCGTGCTCGTCTTCTTTGCCATGGGCTCGACCATGACCTTTGGCCAGCTCATCAACGGCGGTCTTCCCGGCATCCTGCTCGGCGTGATCTGCTCGGTGGTCTTTGCAATTCCCGTCATCGCGGTCGATAAGTTCACGGGCGGTACGGGTGTCGCAGGTGCGGCCATTTCGAGCTGCGCCGGAGCCAATGTGGCCACGCCTGCCGCCATGGCGAGTGTCAACGAGGCCATGTACGGTGGCGCCGTGCTCGCGACGGCTACGGCGCAGGTTGCAGCGTGCGCCATCGTGACGGCCATTTTGACCCCGCTGGTCACCAGCTGGTGCTACAAGCATTTTGAGGGCCAGGGTCACGGCGACAGCAAAAAGGCCGCGGCCGACAGGGTCACCGCAGCCGCCTAATGCCAAGCGGCAATCAAAGCTAAATAACTAGCCACGCCACAGGGCGGCCCCGGGGGAAATCCCGTGGCCGCCCTGCAGTTTCTGTGGGTCTCTGGGGCACTTTACCCTGCTAAAGCTGGCATAACAGCTAGAGTGAACGTCGTACAAAGGCAAGGAAAATACCAAACAAATCGGTGAACGGTAGTTGTTCACGCTCGCATTTCCTGCGGATTTGTTAAAAACGCCCTAATGGTATAAAAAAAGAAACATATAACAGCCCTGATGAAGGGGGTGGCTATGTTATCCTTCTCAGACGGGTGAAATCTTGGGTTTTGGGTTGCAGTTCCAAGGTGGACAAACGTTTTTCCCTGTGCTAACGCGCGATGGAAGGCGAATGAAGCCGGTCATTCAACCCGAACATTCAAGAATTCAATAAGCAGCGGTGTGAGAGAGCGCCGCATTATACGTAACTAGGAGCGTGGTTACACAATGCAGGAGGCATGGGAAGGCTTCAAGGAAGGCATCTGGACGGGAGAGGTTGACGTCCGAGACTTCATCCAGAAGAACTACACCCCCTACGAGGGCGACGAATCGTTCCTCGCCGGTCCGACCGAGCGTACCAAGGAGCTGTGGGGCGAGGTCCTCGACCTGCTGCTCAAGGAGCGCGAGCAGGGCGGCGTCCTCGATATGGACACCAAGACTGTCACGGGTATCGTGAGCCACCCCGCTGGCTACATCGATAACGCCCACCGCGAGAAGGAGACCATCGTCGGCCTCCAGACTGACAAGCCGCTCAAGCGCGCTCTGCACGTCAACGGTGGTATCCGCATCGCTTGCCAGGCTGCCAGCCAGCACGGCTACAAGATCGACGAGAACGTCGTCGAGCGCTACACCTTCGAGCGCAAGACCCACAACGCCGGCGTCTTCGATGTCTACACCCCCGAGATGCGTGCTTGCCGCTCGGCTCACATTATCACCGGTCTGCCCGATGGCTATGGCCGCGGCCGCATCATCGGCGACTACCGTCGTGTCGCCCTGTACGGCGTCGACTACCTGATCAAGGATAAGGAGGCCCAGAAGGCTTCCACCCCGACGGTCATGACCGCCGACAACATCCGCGATCGCGAGGAGCTGCAGGAGCAGATCCGCGCCCTCGGCGAGCTCAAGATGATGGCCGAGACCTATGGTTTCGATATTTCCAAACCTGCTACCAACACGCAGGAGGCCATCCAGTGGATGTACTTCGCCTACCTCGCTGCCGTCAAGGAGCAGAACGGCGCCGCTATGTCCATCGGCCGTACCTCTACGTTCATCGACATCTACGCTGAGCGCGACCTTGCCAACGGCACCTTCACCGAGGAGCAGATCCAGGAGTTCGTGGATCACTTCATCATGAAGCTCCGCATGGTCAAGTTTGCCCGTACCCCCGAGTACCAGGCCCTGTTTACCGGCGATCCGCAGTGGGTCACCGAGTCCATCGGCGGCATGGGTGTTGACGGCCGTACGCTCGTTACCAAGATGAGCTTCCGCTACCTGCACACGCTCGAGAACATGGGCACCAGCCCCGAGCCCAACATGACCGTTCTGTGGTCGACCCGTCTTCCCGAGAACTTCAAGAAGTTCTGCGCCAAGACTTCTGTCGCCAGCTCCTCGGTCCAGTACGAGAACGACGACCTCATGCGCGTTTACCACGGCGACGACTACGGCATCGCCTGCTGCGTGTCCTCCATGCGCATTGGCAAGGAGATGCAGTTCTTCGGCGCTCGTGCCAACCTGGCCAAGTGCCTGCTGTACGCACTCAACGGCGGTGTTGACGAGGTCTCCAAGAAGCAGGTCGGCCCCAAGTATCGCGCCGTCGAGGGCGACACGCTCGATTACGATGACGTTATGGCCAAGTACAACGACATGATGAAGTGGCTCGCTGGCGTGTACGTCAACTCGCTGAACATCATTCACTACATGCACGACAAGTATTGCTACGAGCGCATCCAGATGGCTCTGCACGACAAGCACGTGCACCGCTGGTTCGCTACGGGCATCGCTGGCCTTTCCGTCGTGGCTGACTCCCTGTCCGCCATCAAGTACGCCAAGGTTCACCCCGTCCGTGACGAGAACGGCATCATCGTCGACTTCGAGACCGAGGGCGAGTTCCCCAAGTACGGTAACGACGACGACCGCGTCGACCAGATCGCTCACGACGTTGTGCACCAGTTCATGGAGTACATCCGCATGAACGACACCTACCGCAACTCCGTGCCCACGACCTCGGTTCTGACCATTACCTCCAACGTCGTGTACGGTAAGAAGACCGGCTCCACGCCCGACGGCCGCAAGGCTGGCCAGCCGTTCGCCCCGGGTGCTAACCCCATGCACAAGCGCGATAGCCAGGGCGCCATCGCTTCGCTGTCTTCGGTTTCCAAGCTCCCGTTCCGCGATGCCCAGGACGGCATCTCCAACACCTTCTCCATCATCCCGGGCGCGCTCGGCAAGGAGGACCAGGTGTTCTTTGGTGATATCGACCTTGATCAGCTGGGCGAGTAACTATTGTTAGTGCTATACTAACAATAACGATTACTGATTAGTGCGCCGATTTCGGCTGGCGCCTATCGATTGAAGGAGACACATTATGAAGGTTTCTGAAGTTTCCGAGACTCAGGCCGACAACCTGGTCCACATGCTCGACGCTTACGCCGAGAAGGGTGGCCACCACCTGAACATCAACGTCTTCAACCGTGAGACGCTGCTCGACGCTCAGGCTCACCCCGAGAAGTACCCGCAGCTGACCATCCGTGTTTCCGGCTATGCCGTGAACTTCCACACGCTCACCAAGGAGCAGCAGGACGAGGTCATTTCGCGTACCTTCCACAACAAGTTCTAAAGGGGTTTAACTCCCGCAGGATCGCCGGGGCTGTTTGGGCTACCTCCCAAAACGTCCTCGGACATGCAAAGAGGCTCGCTGCGCACTTCGTGCGGCGAGCCTCTTCGCGTCCTGCGGAATGTTTTGGGAGGTAGCCCAAACAGCCCCGGCTGGGGTCCTGTGTAGTCACCCTTTAGGCGGAACTCTCCTAATTATTTGGATGAGTCGTTTACTTACTTGTACTGTTACCGTCTTCCCGCTCTTGTTGGGGTATGCTTTGTTCGTATGTAAACGTATGACATGTTGATGGGGGAGGGTGCTATGGCTCGCGAGGGCGCTCGTTCTAAGGATTCGGCTAAGCCTGGCATCAAGGAAGTTGCAGCGGTGGCGGGGGTTTCGCCTACTACGGTATCTCGCGTGCTTAATAATCGCGGCTATATTAGCCAAGAGACCCGCGATAAGGTCCATGCCGCGATGAAGCGCATCAACTATACGCCCAACGATATCGCCCGTGCCATGCTCAACGGTCGCCTGAATCTAATAGGTATGATCGTCCCCTATGTCAGCAGCCCGTTTCATGCCCAAGCGGTCCAAGCCGTTGAGCGTACCCTGGCCGAAAACGGTTTTAAGATGTTGCTGTGCAATAGCGCCAATCGACCTGATCTTGAGCGTTCTTATATCGATATGCTTCGGCGCAATATGGTTGATGGCGTCATCGTCAACTCGCTTAATATCGGTGCCGAGGCGTATGCCGAGATGGGCTTGAGTCTGGTTGGTATCGACTGCGACCTTGGCGAGACCTCTGTTCAGATTGCGAGCGACAGCTATGGCATCGGCGAACTTGCCACGCGTCGCCTGATCGATGACGGGTGTTCGCGCATCTTGTGCCTGCGCAACAATAGCCGCATGCGTATGCCTGCCAATAAGCGTACCGATGCCTACCACGATGTTGTGGAGCAGGCCGGTTTGCCCGCGCTTGTCCGTGAGGTCGAGTTCGTTAAGTCCGACGACGAAAAGAGTGCGGTCGTTGCGAAGATCCTCGATGAGAACCCCGATATTGACGGCATCTTTGCGGGAGACGACACGATGGCGGCCATCTGCCTCAATGTGATGAAGCGGCGCGGCTTGAGCGCTCCGGACGATATTAAGGTCGTGGGCGCGGATGGCGCCCGCCGCACTATGACGTTTATGCCTGACTTAACAACCGTTCGTCAAGATATCGATCGCATCGGAGAGCTCGCGGCGCAATCCATCATCGCTCTTGTTAACGGTGAAAAGCCCGAATCGAATACCAAGCTCCCCGTTGAACTCATTGAGGGCAAAACCGCGTAGTTCATCCCGTGCCAAAAGAATTCCTCAAACGCCTCTGATGACCGTTCGCCGGCATATGTCAACCGTTTGCCGACGACTGGAACTGCGAAAAGACGTATTAGTGTGAAAACGTTTGACATATGAAAACGATTGACATATCTTGCAGTTGTACCGAGTTAGTATCTTGTGGGAAAGGAAGTCTCGGATGCACAAGGTGTATTACCAGCCTGAGGGAATTTGGGTAGGCGACATCATGCCGTACGGCGAGGACGGCACGTTCTATCTCTATCACCAGCGTGACACGCGAAACCCCGGCCCTTTCGGAGAGCCGTTTGGTTGGGCACTCGCGACGACCAAGGATTTCGTCAACTACAAGGACTTTGGCGAGAGCCTTGAGCGTGGCGGCGACGAGGAAGTCGACCAGTATGTTTATGCCGGCACGGTGTTTAAGGTGGGCGACAAGTACCATGCGCTCTACACTGGTTGCAATCGCGATAAGGTCCGCGCACGCTTGATGAAGCAGGTTCTTCTTCACGCAACGAGTGACGACGCCGTCAAGTGGGAGAAGAACATCGCCGAGACGCTGCTTCCGCCCCAGGAAGGTTACGATGACCGCAACTGGCGCGATCCCTTTGTGCTTTGGGATGAGGAGAACGAAGAGTACATGCTCATCCTCGGCACGCGCGTGGGCGAGGACAAGCGTCTGATGACCGGGCGTCTGGTCAAGTTCACCTCCAAGGACCTGGATACCTGGGAGTTCCAGGGCGACTGGTGGAATCCGGGCCTTTACACCATGTTCGAGATGCCTGATCTCTTTAAGATGGGCGACTGGTGGTATCTGGTGTTCTCCGAGTACAGTGATGGCAACAAGACCCGTTACCGCATGTCTCGCTCCATCAACGGTCCTTGGATCACTCCTGCTGACGATTCATTCGATGGCCGCGCGTACTATGCCGCGCGTACCGCATTTGATGGCGAGCGCCGCGTTCTCTTTGGTTGGGTTCCTACGCGTGACGAGGGTGGCGATCCCAGCTCTTACCTGTGGGGTGGCACCTTTATGCCTCTCGAGATCGTTCAGCGTGCCGACGGAACGCTCGGCACCAAGCTCCCTGACAGCATGCTTGGCGCCTTTGGCGAGGCTAAGGCAGTCGAGGCCTTTGAGCTTTCCTGCGAGTCGGGCAAGGTCGAGCAGGTGCTCGCCGCGGATGCCGGTTCCACCTATATGCTCGATGCCGACATCGAGCTCGCCGGTGACGCTGCCGGCTTCTCGGTGAAGCTTGCCGAGGACGCCGAGTCCGGTCTTGCCTATGAGTTCCGCGCCAACCTGCGTGAGGGCAAGCTCGAGTTTACGGCGGCCCCCCAGTATCCGTGGTTCCAGGTCAACAACATGGGCCTCGAGCGTCCGTTGTTCTTTAAGGGCGAGGGCACTCATCATGTGCGCCTGGTCGTTGACGACGATATCGCGACCATCTTTGTCGATGATGTTGCGCTTAACGCGCGCTTCTGCAATAAGCAGGGCCAGGGTGTGGCACTGACGGTCACCGACGGTACGCTCAAGTGCGCAAATGCAACGATCGCGTCTCTGTAATGGCATCAAAACGTTTTATGATTTCGTAAGGGAATGGAGAGGAACATGGACTACAAAGTAGTGTCTCAGCAAGTCGTCGATAACGTCGGCGGTCTGGAGAACATCGAGGGCGCCACGCATTGCGTTACGCGTCTGCGTCTGGTGCTCAAGGATACGAGCAAGTACAACAAGGCCGAGCTCGAGAACATCGATGGCGTCAAGGGCGTGCTGTACAACAGCGGCCAGCTCATGATCATCTTCGGTACCGGTACCGTCAACAAGGTCTACGATGAGTTTATGGCTCTGACGGGCGTTAAGGAGATCAGCGCTTCCGAGGTCAAGGGCGCCGAGGCGGACAAGAAGGGCAAGTTCTTCTCGGTCCTCAAGGTATTCTCGGATATCTTTATCCCCATCATTCCCGCTTTCGTCGGCGCTGCTATCATTATCGGCCTTAAGTCGCTGATCGTTGCCAACGGCCTCTTTGGCATGGAGGGCAGCCTTGCCGACCACAGCGAGTTCCTCAAGAACCTCGCAAGCTTCTTTGCCATTATCGCCACCACGTTTGACTACCTGCCTGTCCTGGTTATGTACAGCGCGGTGAAGCGTTTTGGCGGTAACCCGATTCTGGGCATCCTCGTCGGTATCGTCATGGTTCACCCGAGCCTTATGAACCGCAACACGTTCGTTATGGACCCGACGGGTGCTGAGTACTGGAACTTTGGTCCGCTCTCCATTCCCATGGTTGCTTTCCAGGGCGGCGTGTTCCCTGCAATCCTGACTGCCTGGTTTATGGCCAAGGTCGAAAAGATTGCCCAGAAGTACATCCCCGAGGTCGTTTCGTTCGTCTTTGTCCCGACCGTTACCCTGATTCTTGCTAACGTCGCCCTGTTCACCGTGTTCGGCCCGTTCGGCAACCTGATCGGCGACGTCCTCGCCGGTGTAATCGATATCCTGTACAACAGGATGGGCGTCTTCGGTGCCTTTGTCTTTGCCGCATTCCTGCAGCCGCTCGTCGTTACCGGTACGCATCAGTTCATCCAGGGTATCGAGGCAAACCTCGTCGCCACGACTGGCTTCAACTACATCCAGGCCATCTGGTCGGTTTCCATCATCGCCCAGGGCGGCGGCGCCATCGGCATGTACCTCATTCACAAGAAGCATTCCAAAGAGCGCAACATCTGCATGTCGTCCTTTATCCCGACGCTGGTCGGTATCTCCGAGCCCGCAATCTTTGCTGCAAACATGCGCTACTCGATCATCCCGTTCATCTGCGCTTGCATCGGTGCAGGCTGCGGCGGTGCCTTCGTGAAGCTCTTTGAGGTGCGCGCCATCGGTCAGGGTCTGACCGGCGTGCTTGGCCTGCTCATCGTCACGCCCGAGACGCTCGTGTGGTATGTGGCTGGCAATCTCATCGCCTTTATCGTGCCGATCGTCTTGATCTTTGCCTACAACAAGGCAAAGGGCGTGCCGACCACTGATGAAGAGGGTGCTGGTGCTGGTTTCGATGTCAGCTTCTAGTTGAGCCGTTCAGCGTAATCTGAGGATAAGTCCATTTGGGGAAGGGCGTTCGACTCGTGTGAGTCGAGCGTCCTTCCCCATAGACGAGAAAGTCAACTGCGATGTTTAATCAAAAAAATAAGGTGACACGCGCGGACTATGAGCAGTGGCGTGCCGGACAGGATGAGACGGCGGGTCGCATCGCGTCCGACCCCGATAGGCTCCTGTTCCATGTGGAGCCTGAGCTTGGCTGGCTCAACGACCCCAACGGTTTGGTGCAGATCGGTGATACGTATCACATCTATCACCAATACGATCCATTCGATGCTGCGCATGGCGGTCCAGTGCTTTGGAATCATCTGACAACAAAGGATTTTGTGACGTACGAGAATCGCGGCCCTGTGCTGTTCCCCGATTCCGATTTGGATTCGAGCGGAGCGTATTCTGGTTCTGCCTTTGTACACGACGGCAAGATTCACTACTTCTATACCGGCAACGTCAAGCATTTTGACCGCGATGATTACGACTACGTGTTGACGGGCCGTGAGCAAAACCAGATTCATATGGTTGCCGAGAACCCCGACGAATTGGGCGAGAAGCGCATAGCTGTTGGGCCGGTCGATTACCCCGACGATATCGGTACGCACGTGCGTGATCCCAAAATCCTTGAACACGATGGTATCTACTACATGGTTCTGGGCGCTCGTACGAAAGACGACTGCGGCTGCGTGCTTGTCTATACCTCGAGCGATCTAGAGGACTGGAGCTATGCGACGCGCATTGAGCTGGGCGAGAAGTTTGGCTTTATGTGGGAGTGCCCTGATCTGTTTGAGCTTGATGGCGAGCTTATTCTCGTTTGCTGTCCGCAGGGCGTGCCCGCCGATGGTTGGCGTTACCGCAATCCGCACCAGTGCGTGTGGTTTCCCATCGAGGCCGATTGGGAGGCACCGAGTTTTAAGATCACCGGGCAGGGCATGCCCCCGATGGTTGATGCCGGCTTTGATTTCTACGCACCGCAGTCCTTTGAGGATGCTGCGGGTCGGTGTTTGATGATCGGATGGTCGGGTTGCCCCGATGCGACGGCAAAAAGCCCGACGGTGGCACGCGGGTGGCAGTGCGCGTTGACGGTGCCGAGAGAACTGAGCATGCGCGATGGTAAGCTCTGTCAGCAGCCGGCGCACGAGATTGAGAGGATGCGCGGCGACTGCGTTCGCGCGACAGGCGGTGAAACCGTTGAGGAGCCGGGCCGCCTGTTTGATCTTGTGGTTTCCTGTGAGGGCGCCCAGGTGATCGAGCTCGAAATCCGCAAGGGTGTCTTTGTGCGCTATGCAGACGGGATGCTTACCCTCGACATGGGTGACGAAGGCTATGGGCGCGACCAGAGGTCGATCGAGCTCAGTGAGCTTCGCGACCTGCGCGTGCTTTCGGACACTACGATGGTCGAGATTTTTGCAAATGGCGGCGAGGCGGCACTTACGAGCCGTACCTATTCGCCGGCGGTTCCGGCGATGGAGCTGCATGCCGAGGGTGCGGCATCGATGAATTTCTACCGCCTCGTGCATTAACCGTGCATGGAGTACGATTGGACTTGCTGGGCGGAATGTGTCGCAGTTACCGCGGCCAACTACCGTTTATCGCGTATAGCTACCGTTTGCGGAGTAAGTAACACTTAGTAATAAACCGTGTAAAATCTCAGTTAAGAACGGAGTTTTCCAGGGAGACGCTGTCCTTTGTTTTGTGCAAGGGACGGCGTCTCTTTGGCGCTTGGAGGCCGTTCTGTAGCAGGACGGCGGACGTGCGTCACATATTAAAAAGTCAACGTCGAGATGGGTCGTGATAAGAATGGGCAAGTACGTAATCGTGGTTGAATCTGGTTCGGATGTGACGCCAGAGCTCTGCGAACGCTACGGCATCGTGCGTGTGCCCATGCATGTCACGATTGGTGACGAGACCGTCGAGGACGGCTCGATCGATCCGCTCGAGATCTATTCGCGCTGCAACGAGTTTGGCGTGATGCCCAAGACCAGCGGCTGCGCGCCGGCAGATTTCTCTCGCGTGTACGACCGCATTCACGCCGAACAGCCCGACGCGACCATTTTGCATCTTGCGTATTCCGAGGCCACGACCTGTTCGCATCAGTCCTCGAAGATTGCGGCAGAGGGGCGCGACTACGTGTTCTCCATGGACACGCGTTTTGTCTCGGTGGGCCAGTCGCTTGTTGTCGTCGAGACCGCCAAATACATCGAGGCTCATCCCGATGCCACCGTCGACGAGATCTTCGCCTTCGCGAGCTCCGTTATGGACCGCGTGTTGCTGGGCTTTGTTCCTACCGACCTTGCCTTCCTTAAGGCGGGCGGTCGCTTGTCCAACGTCGCGTTCCTAGGCGCCCATCTGCTCAAGATTAAGCCCTGCATTGAGGTAACGGGTGGCAAGTTCGTGGCGACCAAGAAGTTCCGCGGCTCTATGCTCAAGTGCGCCCGCGCCTTTATTGACCACATGGTTGCGAAGGGCGAAATTGACTACTCGCACATTGGCCTGGCGTATTCGGTAGGCCTTTCCGAGGAGCTGCGCGACGACATGGAAGTCTATGCGCACGACCTGGGCTTTAAGGACGTTACCTGGACTCAGGTCGGCGGCGTCATCTCGAGCCATTGCGGCCCGACCGCCTTCGGCGTGGTGCTCACGCTCAAGGCGTAACGCCTGGCGTCTATCGATTTCTATTGCCTCGGCGGCGGGCGGGTTGCGACAACCTTCCCGCCGCTTTTGCATGGGGCCAAATAGGACAATCCAATTGACCGCTAAACCGTTTCGCCATCAAGCATATAGGCTAGAATGACTCTGGCATTTATGTAGCTAAAACCAATGAGAGGCAAGGTAGCGGGAATGGCTGAGATGAAGCTCGAGGGCATGGACGCTCGTCCTGAGGACTCCGCGTTTGCCCTGGGCCGCGTGCATTCGATCGAGACGATGGGAACGGTCGATGGACCCGGCATCCGCTTTGTGGTGTTTGTTCAGGGCTGCCCCATGCGCTGTGCGTATTGCCACAACCCCGATACCTGGTCGGTTAACGGCGGCACCATGGTGACCGTCGAGCACCTGATAGACGAGTTCCAGAGCAACCATGAGTTTTACCGCAGCGGTGGTATTACGGTATCCGGCGGCGAGCCGCTCCTGCAGCCTGAGTTCTTGGCCGACCTGTTCCGCGCAATGCACAACAACCCCGATGGTCGCGTACATACCTGCTTGGATAGTTGCGGCTATGCGTTCGACCCCACGCATCCCGAGAAGTTCGATGCCGTACTCAACGAGACCGATATGGTGCTGCTCGACATTAAACACGCCGATCCCGTCGAGCATAAAAAGCTGACCGGTTGCGATCCTGCGCGCATCCTGGCGTTTGGCGATGAGCTGGCGCGTCGCAGGATCAAGGTCGTTATCCGTCACGTGGTAGTACCGGGCATTACCGACACGGCAGAGGAGTGCGAGGCACTCGGTCGTCTGATTGCCCCGTGGCATAACGTGGTGGGCCTGGAAATGCTGCCGTATCACACGATGGGCGTCGTCAAGTATGAGCAGCTGGGGATTCCCTATAAGCTCGAGGGCGTTCCGCAGATGGATACTGCGCGCATGCCCGAGCTGCGCAACGCCGTCATGACGGGCATGAAAAAACGCCGCGCGGAACTCAAAAACGCCATCGGCTAGGGGTAGCTCATTTGGGGCCGGTAGGGTGGAGAAGTAGCTAAAAGAGCCCCGTCCTAAAAAGACTGCTCTCTGGGTTGCGGTGAGATGCGCAACAGAATCGTGCCATTTGGATAAATACGCTTGTGGTTTCTTTAAAGACACCTTAAACGCTTCTGAATATCTTTGGAAAGAAATGCCTGCTCGGTATTATGCTGCTCGTATATGAACGGGAGCAATCAGGAGACCACGTGCGAAACAACGCATCGCGGGACGAGCATGTGCCGCAGCATAGCAGCAGATATGAGACGAAGGGCACGTCTTCGCGTGGCCTTGCCGACGCTCGCATCCGCGTGACGAAGATTGCCGCCATTGGGATGCTAACGTTGGCGGTTATTATCCTCGGAATTACCGCTAAAACCTACGCGTCGGAGCGAATGGCACACTCAGATGCGTCAACGGTACAGACGCAAAACAAAAAGGTCTCTAAATCTAAAGCCACCGCAAGTCAAACCCTGTCGACAGCGAGCCTCAAGACGAGGCTTTCGAAGGCGGACTTTAACGATATTCCCTCAGGCGATACCGTGCAGACCTTCTCACTGGTTGATGACCAGATCCCCGCCCTGGAGGATGAGAGCCTCGCCGCGCTCCAAGATACCCTTGATCAGGCCCAGGAATTGGGCGACGTGGGTGTGGTGTTTTACGATCTGTCGAGCGGCAAGGGCGTGACGTATAACGCGGACGCCGAGGTGTACGGTGCGAGCAGCTACAAGGCGCTCTATGTACTCTACGTCTGCGAGTTACTGGTCGAGACAGGGCAAGTATCGCTCGATGATACTCTGGGCACCTATGGCGGCTACAGTATGGGCTGGCTGACGGTTCGCGACCTGATCGAGACCTCGGTCGTCAACTCGGATAACGACTCGTTTATCGCGTTGCGTGCAACGTTTGATCAAGATGGCTACGAGGATTGGATTGCCGCACTCGGCGTCGAAGACGAGGTCGCGCTCGATCCAATGAGCGATTTCCCAACCTACTGCCCGCGCACCTCGGCCAAGTTGTGGCGCGAGATGAGCGAGTATTTGAGCCGCGAGAGCGAGACGTCGCAATGGCTGTCGGGCCTTCTGGCCTCTACGACCCGGTCCTTTATCCGTGACGGCATTGCGGACGACCATGCCATGGTGCGTAACAAGGCCGGTTGGATCAGCGAGGCAGGTTGCAATGCGACGTGCGATGCTGGCCTCATCGATGTCGATGGCGACACCTACATTATGAGCATCATGTCATCGATGCCGTGGAGTGACCGTTCGAGTGAGGTCGTGGCCGCCATCGCCAAGGCGCTCTACGATACCCGCGCTACGCTGGCCTAACGGCTTCGTATTGCGCGGTTGAGTCAAAATGCTGGTACCATACCGTGGATAAACAGTTTTCACAGGTTTGGGGGATGGTATGCCTACCATCGCAATCATCGGTGCACTCGAAAAAGAGGTTGCGCAGATTAAAGAAGAACTGAACGGTGCCCATGTGTCGCAAGAGGCAGGCTTGAGCGTTGTAAGCGGCGAGCTCAACGGTCTGTCAGTGGTCGCCACGACCGCTGGCATGGGAACCGTAAACGCCGCTGGTGCAACACAGCATCTCATCAGCAAATATGCTCCGCAGGCCGTTGTGTTTTCGGGCATTGCGGGTGGCTTAAACTCCAAACTCCATATCAATGACGTGGTTATTGGCAAGTGCCTGCGCTATCTGGATACCGACACGGCGCTCATCGCCGAGTCGGCGCCGGAGCTTGAGGAGTTTGCCTCGACACCGGCTCTGGTTGACATCGCCACCACCGTGCTTGCCGAACATGGGTTTATCGATGCTTACGCTTCTGATTCCGCTGCGGAGAAGGACCCTAAACAGTTCCTGGTTGGCACTATCGCTACAGGCGACCGCTTTGTAACGGGCGACGCCATGCGCACCGCCGCCATCGAGGCGACGCATGCCGATTGCGTTGAGATGGAAGGTGCTGCGATTGCCCATATTGCAGCCAAGAACGGTGTCGATTGTCTGGTGCTGCGTGCTATCAGCGATAATTGTGACGAGGCATATGACGCGTTTTGCGAGCGAGAGTTCGATTTGGACGAGTACGCCCGCACCGCGAGCGGCATTACACTCGATATCGTCCGCTGCATCGCCGCTGCGTAATCGTGCACCCCTATTGTAAGAACCTACGACCAAGGAGTATCCATGGCCGATTCCATTAACTACCAGCTTGCCAAGTTCGTCGCCAGCTACGGCAAGGTTTCGCAGATCCCCGAGTCCACCTGTCCCGAGGTGAGCTTTGTGGGCCGCTCCAATGTGGGCAAGTCGTCCATCATGAACAAGCTCTTTGGCCGCAAGAACCTGGTCAAGGTTTCGAGCACGCCGGGCAAGACGAGCAATATCAATTTCTTTGAGGCCGACGACGTGCACTTTGTGGACCTGCCGGGCTACGGTTTCGCCCGTCGTTCCAAGGCCGAGCGCGACCGCTGGGCCGAGCTCATCGGCGACTTCTTCGACTCCGAGCGCAGCTTTAACCTGGTTGTGTCGCTGGTGGACATTCGCCATGACCCCAGCAAGCTCGACCATGACATGATCGACTACCTGCAGGGCAACGAGTTCAACTTTATCGTCTGCCTCACCAAGGCCGACAAACTCAGCCGCACCCAGCAGGCACGCCAAGCGGCAGCCATCAAAAAGCAACTCAACGTCCCGGCCGAAAACGTAATCATCACAAGCTCCCAGACCGGCACCGGCATCGACGAGCTCAAGCGCCGCATTGCCGAGGCCTGCCTCTAGTAGGGGCTCTTGGCAGACAATAGTTTTCATCTATCTATATCACCCTAGTGATAGTTGTTGGTACACTATCACTGGGGTGATATTTTTTTGGAGGTCGATATGGAGCTTTGGCACGGGTCGGAGGTTGTTGTCGAACGTCCGTCGTTGGATAAATGCAGACAATTCAATGACTATGGGCGCGGGTTTTATTGCACGCCACATGAGGAAATGGCGATGGAATGGGCATGCCGGACCGAGTCTGATGGCGTTGCCAATCGATATGAGCTTGATTTAGATGGCCTTTCGGTCTTGGATTTGGAGTCTGGGGAGTTTTCAATCCTCAATTGGCTTGCAATTCTGGCGAATAACAGAGAGTTCAATGTTTCGACGCCATTGGCGCGTGAAGGGCTTCGCTATCTACTTGATAACTGCTTAATTGATACATCTCCTTATGACGTTATTCGAGGCTATCGTGCTGACGACTCCTATTTTTCGTTTGCAAGACAGTTTGTCAGCGGCATGATATCGCTCAGACAGCTGCAACGTATCATGTGCTTGGGTGATTTGGGTATCCAATATGCCCTTATGAGCGAGCGCGCATTTTCGATGATTAGATTCTGCGATTGGAAGCGGGCTTCGGGGTCTGAGTTTTATCCCAAGCGTTTTGAGCGAGAGCAGAATGCTCGACGCAAATACTTGGATACGGTCAATGGCTTCGATTCCGAAGGTATGGACATTAGGGATTTAATGGCAGGGAGGGTTGATTTAAATGATCCAAGAGTTAACAGATCGTGGGCCGAGTAGGACATATCCCGTCTACTACCTCGAGGACGCAATGAACAACCTCGGCGACTGCTTCGACTATGCCGTCAATGACTATGGAGCAGAAGGATCTGAAGTTGCTGAATTCTTTTGCCTGAGCGGGGTTGCTCGCGAGTTTGAACGCGGCAACGCATGGGTAGTGTCGGGAAAATCGGGTGTTGAGCTGTTCGCGCTTATCGCTGAAAGGTCGGGCTATCAAAACAGGCCTATACCGGACTGCACCTATCGATTTGAGAAGACGCCGGAATATTGGGCGGGCTGGATGCTGGCATACCTGCAGTGGCGCCTAGGAGAGTCTTTCGAAGATTTGCTGCATGTCGTTCCATTTGATGTGCTGCGCAGTCTGTATTACCCCTGGCACGAAGCATCGGAGGAACGTGTGGCTCGCCTCGTCTGCGATATGGCGAAAAAAGCGTCCAGGCAAACCAAACTTGCGTTAGCAAGAAAGAAGCTTAGGAAAACCCAACAAGACCTAGCATACGAATCGGGTGTGTCACTCCGCTCAATCCAAATGTACGAGCAGCGCCAGAGAAACATCAATGAAGCTTCGGTAACAAGCGTAAGAGCCATAGCAAAAGCCCTCCACTGCAACATCGAAGATCTCCTAGAACCAGTCTTCGAATACAAGGAACCCAGTGCGGCGTAAACCAAGCACACAGTCGAAGCCTGTTGCTGGTAAGTGCTACAGCCTAGCAAGAGCCCCTATCAATAAAGGGCCATAATTTCAGCCCGGCGCCCTTTCAAAGCGTGGGTCCCTATAGACATCGCTAGCCACGTTGCCATAGGGCCACCCGGGGGCATCCCCTTAAAAACATTCCGCAGCACGAGGCCCGCTTATCCGCAGCTCCGAAGGAGCGCAATATTAAATCAGCGAATGCGATTATCCTGTCGAGGTCGCGTAGGTCTCCTTGGGGCGGGCCCCGACAAAAAAACCCCCAGAGGAATCGGCGCGGCGCGGGCGCGCCGCGCGGGGGGCGCTGCGGTATTTGTGGCCG